>NZ_JARUBF010000001.1:5866802-6178503 GCF_029626025.1 Solwaraspora sp. WMMD406 | reverse complement strand
CTGGCCGTGGGGTGGAGCGGGCTGCTGCTGGCCGTACCGGCCTCGGCGGCTCGGACGATCGGGCCGTTCGTCCTGCTGGTGGACACCGCCTCTTTCGGTGCGTTCTTCATCGCCCTGCTCGTGCTCTACGAGCGTGGCGAAGGAGCGTTCGCGGCGCTGCGGGTCACTCCACTGCGGTTCGGCGAGTACCTGGCGGTGAAGCTGATGACGCTGACCGTGCTCTCGGTGGCCAGCGCCGTACCGATCGTGGTGGCCGCCGGGCGGCCCGGTGCGCCACTGCCGACACTGCTCGGCGTGGGGCTGGCCGCGCTGGTGATCCTCAGCGTGTCGTACCTGTTGGTCCTGTCGCACCGTTCGGTGACCGGATACCTGACGGCCGCGCCGCTGGTGTTGCTGCCGGGCCTGGCGGTCCCGCTGGCGTGGCTGGCCGGGCTCGTCGACCATCCGTCCGCCTATCTGATCCCGACCACCGGGATGGCCGAGCTGATCCAGAGCGGGATCGAATCCGGCGGATGGCCACCCGGCGGCTGGTGGCGTCCGGTGCTGCTGCTCGCGTATGCCGGGGCGTGGACGGCCGGCGTGCTGGCCCTGGCCCGGCGGCGCTACCAGCGGGTCTTCTTCGATGTCGGCAGGCCGCCGGCGGGTGGGGATCCGGCGGGTGGGGATCCGTCGGGTGGGGATCCGTCGGGTGGGGATCCGTCGGGTGGGGATCCGTCGGGTGGGGAATCGTCGGGTGGGGATCCGTCGGGCCGTTCGCGTCGGCGACCCGGTAGCGGGCCGGACGGCGGGGCCGCGCGTGATGTCCGGGCGGACGGCGGACCGGCACGACGTGGTCCGTTCGGCTGGCTGGTCGCGTTCGCCCGGCTGGATCTGCGGGTCCTCGGGGCGAGTCGGCTGCTGCTGGTGCTACTGGCGGCTCCACTGCTGCTCGCGGTGGCGATCCGGATCGGATACCCGCCGGCCGTACGGCTCGTTGACGACCGGTACGGGGTGGACGCCAGCGGCCAGGCCGGCCTGCTGCTGGCGCTGCTGGTGCTGGCGCACGTACCGATCATCGGCGGGATGGTCGGCTCGTTGCTGTTGCTCGACGACGTCGACGAGCGACGGCTGTTGCTGCTGCGGGTCACCCCGGTCACCCTGGAGCGCTATCTCGGCTATCGGGCCGGTGGGGTCTGGTTGCTGACCCTGGTGGGTCTGCTCGGCGCGGTGCCGATCAGCGGGCTGGCCACGGCTGCGCTGTGGCGGCTGACTCCGGTGCTGCTGCTCGCCGCCGGTCAGGCGGTGCTGATCCTGCTGCTCGTGGCGGCGTTCGCCGCCAACAAGGTGCACGGGTTGGCGATTCTCAAACTCCTCGGTGGGGTGGTGATGGTGGCGGCGGCGGTGCCATGGTTCCCATTGCCGACGCCGCTGGTCGAGTGGCCGCTGTTGGCGGCCGTGCCGCCGATCGCGGTCAGCCTTGCCCAGCTGGCGGTGGAGTCGGGGGAGCCGGGTCTCGCGGCGGCGGCCGTTGCGGTCGGCGCCGTGGCCACGGTGGTCGTCGGCGCCGGGCTGGCCCGCCGGGCCGTGGCCCGATTCACCCGGTGATGCCGTGGCCCGATTCACCCGGTGAGACAGCTGCCGGTCGGTGACGTCCGTCGGCTGCCAGCCCGCGCGATAGCGGATAGAGTGGCTCAGTTTGGTAAACCTCGATAAAGGAGATCTTCGATACCATGCGCCGCTTCACCCGCAGCTCGACCCTGCTCCGCTCGCTGATCACCGTCGCGGTCGGCTCCGTCTTCGCGCTCGCCGCCGGTTGTGGATTCGACTCCACCCCGTCCTCCGGCGATCCTGCGGGTGGGACCAGCACGGCCACCGCAGCCGACATCCTCGCCGCTACCAACGCGGCGTGCAATCAAGCCGTTTCGATGAGCTCCGACAACGCGGCCGGGTTCAACCGGGACATCACTCGCTTCGGCGAAGCCGCCGCCAACGGGCTGGAGGTGGACCAGGCGGGCATCGACAACTTCGAAGCCCAGATGCGCGGCTGGTCGGCGACGCTCTCCTCGCTCGCCACCGGCCCCGTCGACCCCGAACTGCGTACCGCGTTGACCGAGAGTGCCGCCGCGATCGAGGCGGCCGCCGGGGCCGCTGAGGCTCCGCTGACCGAGGAGCAGATCGCCGCCGTTTCGGAGGTGCCGGAGAAGCTCCGGGCGGTCTGTGAGTAGCGACTGTGCCGCCTTCGTCCTCCATCTCGTACGGTCCTTGAGCCCGGAACGGAACCCCATGCGACGTTTCATGATCACCACGGCCATCGTCTCGTTGCTGTCGCTGGCGATGGCCGGCTGCGGCACGCAACCGCCGCCGACGGGCTATCCCACGGCCCTGCCGAGTGTCACCGCCGGATCGGCGGACACCGCCAAGTCCGACGCCGTGCACGTGGAGTCGGCGACCAGGGCCGCGTGCGAGTCGGCGATCCCGCTCAGCGAGGAGCGGGCGGCCACCATCGAGCAGGACCTGACCGGCCTTGCCGAAGCGGCGGCCGAGGGCGGTGAAGCCGCCGAGACCATCGAAGCCAACGTCCGGGGCAAGCTCGGCGGCTGGTCGCAGATGCTCAGCGTGCTCGCCACGGGTCCGCTGGAGGAAGACCTCAAGCAGGTGCTGATCGACGGCTCCGCCTTCGTCGACCAGATCAACGACCCGGACGGTGCCGTGCCGACGGACGAGGCGATCGCCGGCGTACAGAAGCTCGCCGCCGACATCAAGGCGGCCTGCGCCTGATCCTGGCGGCCCGGCTCCTGTCTGCTCTGGTCGGCTCCGGTCCGCTCCGGCCAGCCCTCGGGCGGGCGCTGCCCGGTGCCGCCGGTGCGGTATGCGGCACCCGACCGGACGCTGCGTAGACTCGTCCGACGTGAGTCTCACCATCGGCATCGTCGGCCTGCCCAACGTCGGCAAGAGCACCCTGTTCAACGCGCTGACCAAGAACGACGTGCTCGCGGCGAACTACCCGTTCGCCACGATCGAGCCCAATGTCGGCGTGGTCGGGTTGCCGGACAGTCGGCTGGACAAGCTGGCGGAGATCTTCGGCTCGCAGAAGATCCTGCCCGCGCCGGTGTCGTTCGTCGACATCGCCGGCCTGGTGCGGGGCGCGTCCAAGGGGCAGGGCCGGGGCAACGCATTCCTGGCGAACATCCGGGACGCCTCGGCGATCTGCCAGGTCGTCCGGGTCTTCTCCGATCCCAATGTGGTGCACGTCGACGGCAAGGTGTCGCCGGGCGACGACATCGAGACGATCAACACCGAGCTGATCCTGGCCGATCTGCAGACCCTGGAGAAGGCGCTGCCCCGGTTGGAGAAGGAAGCCCGGCTCCGCAAGGACCGGGCGGCGATCCACGCCGCCGCCAAGGCCGCCGCCGAGCTGCTCAACGGCGGGACCACGTTGTACGCGGGGGCGAGCGCCGCCGGCATCGACGCGGCCGAGCTGCGCGAGCTGCACCTGCTTACCACCAAGCCGTTCCTGTACGTCTTCAACGTCGACGAGGACGAGTTGGGCAACGCCGGACTGCTGGACGAGCTGCGGGCGTTGGTCGCCCCGGCCGAGGCGGTCTTCATGGACGCCAAGATCGAATCCGAGTTGATCGACCTGCCCGACGACGAGGCGCTGGAGCTGCTGGAGTCGACCGGGCAGGCCGAGCCGGGGCTCAACCAGCTGATCCGGGTCGGCTTCCGTACCCTCGGGCTGCAGACGTACCTCACCGCCGGGCCGAAGGAAGCGCGGGCCTGGACCATCCCGGTCGGGGCGACCGCGCCGGAAGCCGCCGGGGTGATCCACTCCGACTTCCAGCGCGGCTTCATCAAGGCCGAGATCGTCTCGTACGACGACCTGGTCGCGGCCGGGACGATGGCGGCGGCCAAGGCGGCCGGCAAGGTCCGGATCGAGGGCAAGGAGTACGTCATGCAGGACGGCGACGTCGTCGAGTTTCGCTTCAACGTGTAGCGCGACAAGTGAGCGGTCGGGCGGCTCCTCTGTGCGGCGCGGTCGAGCCTGCTCGGGCCACCTGACCCATACGGACGACGGAGTCCCGGCCATCGGCCGGGACTCCGTGCGTCGAGTGCGTTCGGCTCAGCTCCGGCAGTAGTACGACTCGTACTCGTACAGCACCGTCCGACCCTCCCCCCGGTCGCGCTCGGAGAGGGTCAGACGGTCGACAGCCACCTTGACCAGCTGTCCCGTTGCGCCGGAACCCGCGTCACACCACACCTCGACCATGTCCGTCGTCGGCAGTTCACGTGGGCAGATCGCCAGGATCGTCACGGCGGACGCCCTTCGCCCGGACCGGTGAGATCGAACCGGGTCGGTACGGCGGCTCGATCCCGGCGGGACAACTCGGGGCGGTGGTACGACCGGGACAGCGGACGTTGCGCGCTGTCCCGGTCGGTGGCCTCGAACAACCAAAGCGTTCTCCGCCCGGTCGGTGACAGGACTCTCTCCGGGCGCGTAGCGCGCCAACAGTCGGGTCGGTGGGGGTTCGGCCGGTTGGGCCGGGTCGGGGAAACTGTTCATGGGTCGCCTCCTCGTAGGCGATCAAGGCCCCGGGTTGGCGTGTCCGCGCCGCTCGGGGCCGTTTCGTACGGGCGCATCCCTGGGCGGTCCGAGTGATCCGTGGCCGGTCAGCGACGCGCCCCGGGGACACCACGAGTCTAGAAGTCCTAGTCTTCATACGTCTAGATACGTATGAAGTTGCTGCGGCTCGTGATGGCACGTCTAACGTCCGCACCATGGACGTGGGCGGAGCCAACGGCGGGAGCGCGGACCCGGACGCGGTGATCGACCATAAGGGGCCGGTTCCGCCGTATCGCCAGCTCGCGGCCATCCTCAAGGCCCGGATCGGGCGTGGAGACTGGGCACCCGGACGGGCTGTCCCGGCGGAGTCCCGATTGGTCCAGGAGTACGGGGTGGCCCGCTCGACGGTCCGCCGATCGATCGCGCTCCTGGTGGACGAAGGTGTCGTGTTCGTGGTTCCACAACGAGGGACTTACGTCGCCCAGCGTTGACACACTAGGGGTCATGGGTGAGAAGGCCTTCGACATCGGGAAAGAGACGGCGGCGCGGGTGAGCCGCTCGCTGCCGGAGGAGACCACCGAGGCGATCCGGGCGAGGGTCGGCGAGCGCCAGTTCTCCGCGTCCGCCGGGGCAATGGAGCGGGAACTACGCGGGCAGTTACTTGACGAGTACCTGGCGGACTACGAGAGCCGACAAGGTCCGGTCTCCGAGCAGGCGCGTCATCGGGCTCGCCTCGTCTTTGACGAGGTGTTCGCCGAGGAAAGCACCGACTCCGGCTACCTGGCCGAGGCAGAGCGGGCCGAGGCAGAGCGGGCCGAGCGGCGCAGGCTCCTCCGAGAGGAGCTGGACCGCTATCAAGCTGAATATGGAACGTTCACCGACGAGGAGATGACCGAGGCTCGGGTGCTCCTGCACGGGACCGACGAGACGGATCGCTCGGTGTGAGCCTCAATTCACTCGTACCCGGTTCAGGTCTTACGACCAGGTACCAGCCTGTCCAGATCCAGCGTGAGCTCGAAAGGCGTCGTGATCCGCAGCTCGTGACGGTGAATCCCGGTCGCCACGTACGCCCGGGTGGGTTCGTCGAGTTCGTAGGCGTGGACCACTGGTGATCGGTCCTCGTCCTCGACGCGCCAGTAGTGCGGGATGCCGGCTTCCGCGTACTTGCGCAGTTTGACCGTCCGGTCGCGGTGAGCCGACTCCGGCGACACCACCTCCACGACTAGGAGGATCTCCTCGGGCGTGTAGAAGGTGCGGTCCGGGTCGTAGTAAGGCGCCCTCGTGGCGAGGAGATCGGGTTCGGGGCGGTTCCGTTCGTCGAGCCGAATCGTCATCTCCCGCTCGACCTCGACGCCTGGAGATGCCTGCTCACCGAGGGCGACCACCAGGTTGGTGACGAGCCGGCTGTGCCAAGCTCGCTGGGGAACCAGCCTGAAGACGAGTGCTCCGTCGATTAGTTCGGTGTGACGCGGTGCCTCGGGCAGGTGGTCCAAGTCGTCGGCGTACCACCCCTCCGGGCGGGGCGGGCGCATCCATTCGGGCACCCGCAGTCAATGTTCTTCACCGTACCGTTACCTCTCAGTGGGCTTTAGTGAGCGCACGGTTGGTAGTCCTGCCTTGCGGTAGGACGGTCCCGGTCTGATCCGCTTGAGCGGTGCCGGGTTCACGCTTCACGGCCACCTGCCCGCGTGTGCGGGTCTTCTGGTCGGCTCCACGTGCTGCCACCGGGCCACTCCCGGCGGTTGCCGCCGCAAGGGCGGCCAGGTTCACAGCGGCGTTGCGGTCACGGTCGATGACTAGACCGCACGCCTCACACCGGTATTCACGCTCGGACAGGGCCAGCTTGGTTTTCACCGTGCCACAGCCCGAGCAGGTCTTGCTGGACGGGTACCAGCGGTCGGCCACCACAAGCCGGCCGCCGTTCCATCCGGTCTTGTACGCCAACTGGCGGCGGATCTCCGAGAATCCGGCGTCGGCGACGTGCCGAGCCAACCGCCGGTTGCGCAGCATGCCGGTGACGTTGAGGTCTTCCACCACAACGGTGCCGTACGTCGTGGCGAGTCGGGTGGTGAGCTTGTGCAGCCCGTCACGGCGCAGATGAGCGACCCGGGCGTGAGCGCGACCGAGCCGGCTCGCGGCCCGTTCCCACCGCTTCGAGGGACGTCGTCCGGTACGCCGGTCCGGGCCCTGCTTGCGCGACAGCGTCCGGCCGAGCGCATGCATCCGTTGCCGCGCGGCCACGAGGTGGCGCGGGTTGTCGACCAACTCGCCGGTGGACAGCACCGCGAGATGCCGGATACCGACGTCCACACCAACCACCGAGCCGGGTCGGGCCGGGCTGCGTTCGGCGCGTTCGACCTCGACGGTGAACGACACATGCCACCGTCCGCCATCACGACGCACTGTCGCGGACATGATCCGGGCGGTGCCGGCTTCAATACGGCGGGCGAGCTTGCGGGCGGACTCGTGCAACTTCAACCGGCCCAGCCGGGGTAGCACCACGTGCATCTTGTCCGGTTCGACCCGGATCGCCCCGGTGGTGAACCGCACGCTGGGCGTGGTACGGCGGCGGGACTTGAACCGGGGGAAACCCGACGGCCGACCGGCGCGTTTCCCGCTGCGGGAGTCAGTCCAGTTCTTCAACCCGCGAGCGAGCGCGTCGAGGCCGGTGTTGAACGCCTCCTTCGACACCTCACCCCACCACGGCGCGACGTCGGGCTTCGCGGCGTTCCAGGCCTTCCGAAGACCGGCCAGCGACCAGGACAGTGATGGCGTTAGCAACTCGTCTGGTACGCCGTAGGAGCGTTCGGCGATGCGCTGGTCCATGACCGCCTTGACCTTCGCGAGCGCCCAGTTGTGGGCGAGCCGGGCGGCCCCAGCGTGTGCAAGGACGTCGCGTTCCTGGCGCGAGGTGAGGTCGAGGGCGAACCGGTACGCCTGGATCGTTTTCACGCCGGGCCACTCTCGGTGGCGGCTTCGACCGCCCGGCGGGCACGGTTCGCGGCAGCGCGACGCCCGTACAGGCGGGCGCACAACGACGTCAGGATCTCCGTCACGTCGCGGACCAGATCATCGTCGACCTCAGCCGGGTCGACCACCAGCAGTCGGCGGCCCTGCGCGGCCAGCGCCGCCTCAACGTACTCGGCCCCGAACCGGGCGAACCGGTCCCGATGCTCAACCACGATCGTTGCCACCTTCGGGTCGCGCAGCAGCGCGAGGAACTTCTTGCGGTGCCCGTTCAACGCGGATCCAACCTCGGTCACCACCCGGTCGACGCCGAGTTTCTGCCCGGTGGCCCACACGGTGACCCGGGCGACTTGCCGGTCCAGGTCGGGTTTCTGATCGGCTGAGGACACCCGGGCGTACACCACGGTCTGCCCCGTCTCGGCCGACGTGCCGGTGACCGGCTCACCGACCATGATCAGTCGACCGATCCGGTAGGTGGGAACAGGCAGCGTCCCGGCTGCGTACTGTCGCCGAATCGAGGTGAGGCTCATCCACCCTACGATCGCCAGGTGACGTGGACGGGCCTCACCTCGATGACGTAGCGGGGTGCCGACGTCCGGTCAGCCTTGGTGGTGGGACGTCGCCAGTCGGTAGAGGGCGGTGGCCCCTTCGCCGCTGTCGATCTCCGCCAGCCGGAGTCGGTCGACGGCGACGTCTGCCCGCTCGCCGGTCCCACCTGAGCCGGCGTCCACCCAGATCCGCACCGTCCCGTACGCCGGCAACTCTCTCGGCCCGGCGACCAGGATCCCCCTTTTCTGGCTGGTAGGCCCATCGCCGGGAGCGTTCCCCTTGGTCGCTGGCAGTGCGGGTGGAGCCTTGGGATCGCTGATAGGCGGGGGTGTTTCGGGCAGAATGCTCACGGGCGCGACCTCGCTTCGCGTCAAGGCCCTCGGCAAGCGCTGCTACGCGAGCCGAGGGCCGCTCTGTATGAGTGGCGTCGACGCTAGTACAGCCTGTTCAGCATGTCCATAGAACGGATGAGATAGACAGCTGGGCGTGGCTATACAGGTGGCAGCCTGTTAGGCATGATCGACCCTTGGTCGCCGCGTTCGTTCGCCGAGCAGGTGGCCGACGCCCTGAAGGCGAGGATCGACAGCGGCGAGTGGCCGCCCGGGCACAAGCTGCCCGGCGAGGTGACGCTGGCGCAGACGTACGGCGTGGCGCGCGGCACCGTGCGCGCCGCGCTGGACGTGCTCCGCGAGGGAGGCCGGGTGGTCACCTTCACCGGGCGCGGCACATTCGTCACCCCGGACAAGCAATCCTGAGGTAAGCACGCGCCGAAGGGCCGGACCCCGGGTACGGGGTCCGGCCCTTCGGTCCTGGCTGGTGGTGGTCAGCTGTTCCAGTGGGCGGCGACGATCTCGGCGGCCTGGGTCTCCCACTGGGCATAGTGGAACGGGTACGCCGACACCTGGACCTTCTGCGCGGCGTCGGTCAGCGGCATGTCCTGCCAGCCGTCGACTCCCTTGAGGCCGTTGAGGAACGCGGTGGTGGAGTACTCGACGTCGGTGATCTGCTCGACGGTGCCCCAGCCGGAGGAGGGGCGCTGCTGGAACAGGCCCTGCGAGTCGTGGTCGTTGCGCTCGCCGAGGTGGCCGAGGTTCTCCAGCTTGGATTCCTGCAGGGCGGTGGCGATGGCGACGACGGCGGCGCGTTCGTCCATGCCGGCCTTCTTGGTGGCGGCGATGATGCCCTTGGCGTTGTCGGTCTGTTCGGCGGTCAGGTCGATTCGGGACTGCTGGCCCTGCACACCGTGCGGGATGAGCTTGCTGGTGTCGACCCCGCTGGCGGCAGCGGCCGACGCCGGGGCGGCGAGGCTGGTGGGGGCGTGGTCGGCGGCCAGCGCGGGGCCGGCGATCGCGCCGCCGGCAAGCGTGAGGCCGGCGATGCCGAGGGCGGTGGTGCGCAGGCTGGTACGCAGGGTGCGGCTGATGATCGTGGTCATGGGGGGTCCACCTTCCGTTTCCGGGGGTTGCGCACCTCGGTGCGGGCGGGTGCGCGGTAAACGGTCATCCGGGTGGTACGGGGTGATTTTCAGGTGCGCGATATGCGCGGGATCGTGTCGCATCACGTACGCGGAGGCCCGGACGCACCGGGTGCCTGTCCGGTGCCGGGCGCTTGCTGCTGCGCGTCGTGACCATGTACAACCACGCGGGCCGGTCGGTCATTCCCCCGGGCGGCTCGCGGGCCGTCGGCGCGTCTGCACAGTCCCGACGGCCCGCTCACGGGCCTGACGCCGCGCGCCTCGCGGTAGGGCGGGGGTGCGTGGCTCGACCATGTGTAACGACCCCGCCCCGTCGACGATTCCCCACCCATCCGGCGGCCGGCTGCCGCGCTTGGCGCCGCACCAACCCGGCGGGCGGAGCGGCTCGGACCGGACCGGACCGGACACCGCACGATGTGAGGCTGAGACCCGGCGCGATGCGGACACGCACTGGCGCTGCGACGTACGGGACAGCTGATCCGAAGGGTGGAGCAGACAGCTCGGCGTTACAACCAGGGTCCAGCCGGGTCTTCTCGCGCAAAACGACCACAATCGGCGAATGGTCGGTTACGAGATGTAGTGCAGGATCACGTTGTGGACGTGGTGGGCCTTCTGGTCGCCCCGGAACTCGACCTCGTAGGTGTGGGTGCCGACGTGGATGGCGATCGCCCCGGTGGAGAAGAACGAGCCGCCCCACGACTTGTTGCTGACCACGCTCACGCTGGTCACCTTGGAGTACGGGATGCTGGTGATGGCGAACTTCTTGCCGACGAAGGACTTGTCCTGGATGATCACGCGTCGGTCGGTCAGGCCGATGAAGCCGGTGCCGGTGCCGATCGCGTCGTAGACCGCGATCACCTGTTCCCCGTCGAGCAGGCCGCTCTGGATCTGCTGAAGCTGCTCGCGCCGGTCGTACGTCACGTTCGCCATGGAGGCAAGGGTAGGCAGGTCCGGCAACCACGGATCGTGGTCAGCTGGTGCCGACGATGATCCGGTAGGCCTCCTCGATCCGGGCGGCGAGCGCCACGTCGCCTTCGGTGATCTTGTCGCCGTTGAGGGAGCCGAGGATGATCTCGGTCTGTCCGTCGGCTCGGCGTACGTCGGGCCGAAGGTGCAGGGCATCGGCCGCCACCTTGATCCGCTCGGTGAGCTCGGCGTGCTGGCTGTCGTCAAGATCGAGAGTGCGGTGGATCTGCTGCCCGTCCTGCCGCCAGCCCGCCAGCTGAGTCAACGCGTCGCTAAGGTAGTCGCGGCCGGCCCGGCCGGTCCAGAGCGCTCGCAAAGCCACCCCTCCCAGGCGTCGTTGCCGGCTTGTGGCCAAATTGTCGCCGTCCTGTGTCTTGATTGGTGGTCCTCAGTCTTACCTCTAAGTGGCCGGGTGTCCACGTCCACCTTTCCGGCATCTGCTGTCCTAGCAGACAGCAGGGTTACCCGAATTGCTGATTGATCTGGCAGGCTGACTCGCTGTGCGAACGCAACGAGGCAGGCAGCGGGTGGTGGTCGGCGCCGCCATCCTGCTCGATGGCCGGGTCCTGGCCTGCGCGCGCTCCCATCCGCCGGAGGTCGCCGGCAAGTGGGAGTTTCCGGGCGGAAAGGTAGAGGACGGTGAATCGGAGCACGAAGCGCTGATCCGTGAATGCCGGGAGGAACTGGGCGTTACCGTCGCTGTCGGTGACCGAGTCGGTGCGGACGTACCGCTGGCTCGTGGCTGGTCGGTGCTGCGGGTGTATCAGGCCCGGCTGCGTGGCGACGGGCGGCCGCAGGCGTTCGAGCACGCCGCCCTGCGCTGGCTGTCCGCCGACGAGCTCGACGACGTGACCTGGCTGCCCGCCGACGTACCGATCGTGGCCGCCCTGCGGCCACTGCTCGCCGACTCGTGAGCTGGCGACATCGAGCTGAAAGGGCTCAGCTGGTGACCTCGACCCGGAAGGAGTTCGAGGCCAGCCCGGTGCCGTTGCGCCAGATCTCGAAGCCGGCTTCGACACCGCTGAGGTACCAGTCACGGTCGAGGTAGCCTCGGCCGATCGCGTCGCGGGTGAACGCGGCCAGCTCGACGTCGTCGACCCGGTCGGTCGGGTCGACCCGCACGTATGCGATGTAGTTCCAGTGCCAGTCGGCGTAGTAGACGTCCCAGACCGCCCCGGCCAGCGCCACGTCGCGGGCGACCAGGGTGCCGGCTGGTCGGGCTCCGCCGGCCCGGTCGAGCCACACCATCAGTTCGGCGCCGTCGGGGGAGCGGCGCACGTCGGCGCTGGTGTGGAACCACAGGTCGTACGTCGCGTTCCAGCGACCGTCGGCGTCGGCGGTGTCGATCCGCCAGCTCGACCGGGCGGCCCGGATGTCGCGTACCTTGATCGGCAGACCGCTGTCGAGGGTGCAGTTGCCCCAGTGGCAGCCTTGATAGATCGTCGGGTACGCGGCCGCCGATCCGGTGCGCTTGTCGTGTTCGGAGTGGCTGACGGTGAATCCGCCGTCCTGGTCGACCGTCAGACACTGCGCGGTGTCAGCACCCCAGACGTTGTTCATCACCACGTGTCGTTTGCCGGCGATGTCGATCGCGTCGGTCCGGCCGCAGAGTTCGCTGGCGTCCGCGTTCGGTGCGAGCCAGACGACGGTGACGCCGAGGGCGATGGCTGTGGCGAGGATTATCGAAGGCAGGCGGTAGCGCCGCAGCGATGGCATGGTCGTGGAGCTCCTTTGGCGGGCAGCCCGCGAGGCGGACTGATGCCGTGGGCTCGGCGGCCCGACACCGCCCACGACGGGACGATCGGTGAGATCAGCTCCCGGCTCCGCGAAGGATGTTACGACTGTCGATCTGTGCCGGCAACCCTACGACGATCGCCCACCTGGTACTCCAAGCACCGGGTGGGGCGATCGTCGGCTGTGCCGGGGGTGCTGGCCGCGTCAGCGGTCCTGCGTCGGGTGCTGGCCGCGTCAGCGGTCCTGGTCGGGGTGGTGGTAGTTGAGCGACTTGTCCGGCAGCGGGAAGGTGACGTCCTCGCCGAACGGCGACGGCGCGGCCGGCTTGTCGAACGCCAACTCGCTGATCGGCAGGTGCCCCTTCTCGTCCACGGCGGCGGCCTGCGGCCGGGGTACCTGGCGGTGCCAGTTCACTCCGCGCGCGGCGTCGGCCGTGGCACTGTGGTCGCCGTCGGCCGGCCGACCGGCCGCCGCGACGGTAGCCGGCTGGTCGAGGCCGGACTTGCCGAGCGTCGACCCGTCGTCGGCGGCACCGTTGTGTCCACGACGGAAGATCTTGCTACCGAGCCACACCAGGGGATCGTACCGCCGGTCGACGACCCGTTCCTTCATCGGGATGATCGCGTTGTCGGTGATCTTGATGTGTTCCGGGCAGACCTCGGTGCAGCACTTGGTGATGTTGCAGTAGCCCAGACCCTGCGACGCCTGGGCGTACTCCTTGCGGTCGGTCCTGGTGTCCAACGGGTGCATGTCCAGCTCGGCGGTACGGATGAACACCCGTGGCCCGGAGAACGCCTTCTTGTTGTCGTCGTGATCACGCACGACGTGGCAGGTGTTCTGACACAGGAAGCACTCGATGCACTTGCGGAACTCCTGGGAGCGTTCCACGTCGACCTGTTGCATCCGGTATTCGCCCGGCGCCAGATCCTCCGGCGGGCTGAACGCCGGCGTCTCCAGCGACTTCTGGTAGTTGAACGACACGTCGGTCACCAGGTCCCGGATCACCGGGAAGGTCCGCAGCGGGGTGACGCTGATCGTCTCGTTCTCCTCGAAGGTCGACATCCGGGTCATGCACCCCAGCCGGGGCATGCCGTTGATCTCCATCGAGCAGGAGCCGCACTTGCCGGCCTTGCAGTTCCACCGGCAGGCCAGGTCCGGAGCCTCGGTCGCCTGCAGCCGGTGGATGACGTCGAGGACGACCTCGCCCTCGTTCACCTCGACCTGGTAGTCCTGCAGCTCGCCGCCGGTCTCGTCGCCCCGCCACACCTTGAAGTGGCGCTTGGTCCCCATCAGTTGTCCGCCTCCTCAGCGAGCGCGTCCTGTGCCAGCGCGTCGAACTCCACGAGTTCCTCGTCGGTCAGATACTTGGCGAGCTCCGCCCGGTCGAAGAGCTGGATCAGCTCGGGGCGCATCGTGGGCAACGGCTTGCGTTCGAGTGTCACCGTGTCGCCGTCAAGCGCGCAGACCAGGTTGACCGTGCGCCACTGCGGCGCCATCGTCGGGTGGTCCTCGCGGGTGTGCCCGCCGCGTGACTCGGTACGCTCCAGCGCCGCCTTGGCGGTGCACTCCGACACCACCAGCATGTTGCGCAGATCCAGCGCCAGGTGCCAGCCCGGGTTGTAGCGTCGGCCGCCGGCCGCGCTCACCTTGGCCACCCGTTCGCGCAGCTCGGTCAGCTTGACCAGCGACTCCGCCAGCTCGCCCTCGCGCCGGATGATGCCGACCAGGTCGCCCATCACCGCCTGCAGATCCTGCTGCAGGGTGTACGGGTTCTCCCCGGTGTCGCGCGACAGCGGGGCCAGGGCCTGGTCCACCGCTTCCTCGACGTCGGCCGGTGCCACCTTGGGCCGCCGGTCCAGTTCGCCGACGTACGCCGCAGCGTGCTCGCCGGCCCGCTTGCCGAAGACCAGCAGGTCGGACAGGGAGTTGCCGCCGAGCCGGTTGGAGCCGTGCATGCCACCGGAGACCTCACCGGCGGCGAACAGGCCACTGATCCGACCGGCCGCAGCGGCGGTGTCCGGGTCGACCTCGACGCCACCCATCACGTAGTGGCAGGTCGGTCCGACCTCCATCGGCTGCTTGGTGATGTCGACGTCGGCCAGCTCCTTGAACTGGTGGTACATCGACGGCAGCCGGCGGCGGATCTCCTCGGCCGGTAGCCGGCTGGCGATGTCCAGCAGCACGCCGCCGGATTCCGTACCCCGGCCGGCCTTGACCTCGCTGTTGATCGCCCGGGCGACCTCGTCGCGGGGCAGCAGCTCCGGCGGACGCCGGTTGTTGTCCGGGTCGGTGTACCAGCGGTCGGCTTCCTCCTCGGTCTCCGCGTACTGCTTGCGGAACACGTCGGGGACGTAGTCGAACATGAACCGTTTGCCGTCGGTGTTGCGCAGCACGCCGCCGTCGCCCCGGACCGATTCGGTGACCAGGATGCCCTTGACCGACGGCGGCCAGACCATGCCGGTCGGGTGGAACTGCAGGAACTCCATGTTGATCAGGGTCGCGCCGGCCCGCAGGGCGAGCGCGTGCCCGTCGCCGGTGTACTCCCACGAGTTGGAGGTCACCTTGTACGACTTGCCGACCCCGCCGGTGGCCAGCACCACGGCCGGCGCCTCGAAGAGCACGAACTCTCCGCTCTCCCGGTAGTAGCCGAACGCGCCGGCGACCCGGGGGCCGTCCGGCCCGTCCTCCAGCATCAGCTCGGTGATGGTGGTCTCGGCGAAGACCTTGATCCGGGCGTCGTGGACGCCGTACTCCCGCTTGTCTTCCTGTTGCAGCGAGACGATCTTCTGCTGCAGGGTACGGATCAGCTCCAGGCCGGTGCGGTCACCGACGTGGGCAAGTCGCGGATACTCGTGACCGCCGAAGTTGCGCTGCGAGATCTTGCCGTCCTTCGTACGGTCGAACAGCGCGCCGTACGTCTCCAGCTCCCAGATCCGCTGCGGTGACTCCTTGGCGTGCAGCTCGGCCATCCGGAAGTTGTTGAGGAACTTGCCGCCGCGCATGGTGTCGCGGAAATGCACCTGCCAGTTGTCGCGGCTGTTGACGTTGCCCATCGCCGCCGCCGCGCCGCCCTCGGCCATCACCGTGTGCGCCTTGCCGAACAGCGACTTGGAGATGATCGCGGTACGTTTGCCGGCCAGCCGGGCCTCGATCGCCGCCCGCAGCCCGGCGCCACCGGCACCGATGACCACGACGTCGTAGTGGTGTCGTTCGATTCGGGTAGTCATATCGTCCAAGCCCTTAGTTGAAGAACCGCAGGTCGCCGAACCAGCCGGCGGACAGCGCCATCACGTAGAAGTCGGTCAGCGCCAGCGTGCCGAGGGTGATCCAGGCCAGCTGCATGTGCCGGACGTTGAGCTTGGAGATGAACGTCCAGGCCCGGTAGCGCACCGGGTGCTTGGAGAAGTGCTTCAGCCGGCCGCCGGCGATGTGCCGGCAGGAGTGGCAGGACAGCGTGTACGCCCACAGCATGATCACGTTGCCGAGCAGGATGACGTTGCCCAGGCCGACGCCGAAGCCGTTCTCGCCGTCGAAGGCGAGGACCGCGTCCCAGGTGTTGATCAGCGAGATGATCGCGGCGGCGTAGAAGGCGTAGCGGTGCACGTTCTGGAAGACCAGCGGGAAGCGGGTCTCGCCGGTGTAGCGCTGGTGGCCGTCCGGCACCGCGCAGGCTGGCGGGCTCAGCCAGAACGCCCGGTAGTAGGCCTTGCGGTAGTAGTAGCAGGTCAGCCGGAACAGCAGCAGGAACGGCAGGGTCAGCGCCGCGTCCGGGATGATCCACCAGCCGGGTAGGAACCGGCCGAAGTGCGCCGCTTCGGGAACACACCGTTCCGTGACGCAGGGTGAATAGAACGGGGTCAGGTAGTGGTGCTCCTGGACCCAGTAGAAGTCGTGCATGAATACCCGGACGGTGGCGTAGGTGACCCAGGCACCGAGTCCGATGACGGTGATCAGCGGGGGCAGCCACCACCGGTCGGTGCGCAACGTCTTCGCCGTGATGGCGGCGCGCGCCCGCGCCTGCCCCGGCATCGTTGCCGTAGTCGTCATCCTGTCTCCCTGACGGGGCCCGACCCGCAGAAGGCGGACCCGGATATCTTCGGCCGGTCCGTGGCGAGCGGGGCAGAGCCCGTGCTGCCGTGCGACCGCGTGCTCCAGCCTGCGCCGTGCCCACGGTGGGGTCGGCGCAGTTCGGTGCACACGTTACGCCGCGTACCGGTGGACGTATGCGCAAGGGAGTCTTGCCGGTATCGCGTCGGTTACGAAAGCCCGGCCTGCCCGTCGGGGCGTGGATGTGCAGAAGCTCACTGAGTTGGCAGCGGCGCCGGTCACAGATCAGGGGGGATCAGCCGGCGACGGCTCGGTGGGATCGGCCGGTCACGGCTCGGTGGGATCGGCCGGTCGCGGTCGGCGGGCGGCGCAGTCGACCAGCCTGCACCACCCGCCAGCGGACCCACCAGAAGTGAGGTATGCCTAACCTAAATTCCAGGCTGGTCGGCGTCAATACCCAAACCAGGGTCAGCCGGTGGCCCCGCCGGTGATCTGCCAACTCGCCAGTCGTAGCGCGGGGGCCTGCCAGGACGTGTTGTCCCACGCGTCAGGCAACCGTGCGGCCCGGCCGCCGATGCCCGACACCGCGCCCGGTGCCAGGGCGGCCGGGTACGACTGGGTGAACCGTAGGTTCCGCAGCGCCGCGACGATCTCGCCCTCCTCGACCAGCCACACCCCGTTACGGGTCAGCCCGGTCACCACCAGACTGCGGGGGTCGAGCACCCGGGTGTACCAGAGATCGGTGACCAGCAGACCCCGCTTCATCGACGCGACCAGGGCCGCGCTGTCCACGTCGGCCGCCGGCCCCGGCACCTCCCCGCCAGGGCCGGGCCGGACGGCGTCGCCCGGCGGTGGCTGCTCGCCGGCCGGTGGCTGCTCGCCCGGCGGTATCTGGTCGCCGGGCAGCAGACGCAGATGTTGAGCGACCGGGCCCCACGACACGTTGCCCGGCGCGGCGTGTCCGGTGGAGACGGCGCCGGCCTGGGCCGCCGTACGCCGGTCATGGGTGACCGCCACGGTGACCCCGGAGTCCACCAGCACCGTAGGGGCAGTCGGCGTGCCCTCGGCGTCGAACGGCATCCCGCACCCCGACAACGGGTCGTCGACCAGGGTGATCGCCGAATCGAACTGCGCCGCACCGAGCTCGACGAAGGACCGCCGTTCGTAGTGGGCCTTGCCGGCGAACCCGTTACGGGCCAGCATCTGCAGCAGGTCCACCACCGCCGTCGGCTCCAGCACCACCGGATACCGCCCGGGGGCGAGGTCCACCGGATGCCGTCCGGCGCGCGCCTTCACCGCCGCCCGCGACCCCAGCACTGTCCCGTCGACGTCGACCAGCCGCGCGGCGGCCAGACGGGCCACCCCGTCGACGCCGCCCGCGCGGACCACCCCGTCCATCGCCGCCTCGGCCGCCCGGCCACCCGCCTGCTGGCCGGCGCTGTTGGCGAACCCGGCCGACCGGTGGGCGGTACGGCAGTAGCCGGCACACTCCTCGCCCTCGGCCGCGGCGACGAAGTCCCGGACCAGGGCGGCGCGCTGCGCCGGCCCGGCCTGTGCCGTCGCCTCGTCCCACCCGTCCCCGATCAGCAGCGCCGACGGCGAGGTCAACCCCGGCCAGCCCGGATCGGGCGGACAGAGCCGGGCCGCCGTCAGTGTCCGCTCCACCAGGTCGACGAGCCCGTCGGCGTCGGTGATCGTGGTCGACCCGATCGCCGTACGGCCGTCGACGTGCAGCCGCAGCCACACCGTGCTGGTCGCGTCGGCGACGTTCTGGTGGATGAACGAATTGGCGAACCGGGTCAACGCCAGCGCGCGATGATCGACGAACGCCTCCGCCTCGACGGCCGCCCCGGCCGCCCGGCGGACCAGCTCCACCACCCGCCCGGCGAGCTCGGTCTCCGCCGCCGCCCGTACCGTCCCGGCCGCCGCCTGTGCCGTCCCGGCCCTCGCCTGTGCTGTCATGGCCGATTCTCCGTTGGTGCTCAACCTCGTACTCCGACTCGTACCCCGGTGAACCGCGCGGCGGCCGCCGGATGACCGGTGTGTCCGACCTGACCCGGCTGGCCCTTGCCGCAGTTCGGGGTGCCCCAGGCGACGGTGTCGCCGGCGAGCATGTCCATCGAGCGCCAGAAGACCGGCCCGATCCCGGTGTAGGTCGGGTTGCGCAGCATCCGCCCCAACCGGCCGTCGCGGATCTCCCAACCGATCTCGCACCCGAACTGGAAGTTCAACCGCTTGTCGTCGATCGACCATGATCGGTTGATGTCCATCAACACCCCGTTGTCGGTGGCGGCGATCATCTCCTCCAGGGAGTGCGGCCCCGGCTCCAGACCGACGTTGGTCATCCGGACCATCGGCAGCCGGGACCAGCCGTCCGCCCGTACGCTGCCGCCGTAGTCCAGGCCCGCGACGGCGGCCGAGTCCCGCCCGGCGAGCACGCCCACCCAGCGTCCCTCGCGGACCGCGTCCCGCTTGACCGCCGGCGATCCCTCGTCGTCGAACCCGAAGCTGCCCAACGCGCCCGGGATGGTCGGATCGATCGTGATGTTCATCAGCTCGGACCCGTATCGCAGGCTGCCCAGCTGGGCCAGATCCAGCCAGGAGGTGCCGGCGAACGCGGCCTCCCAGCCCAGGATCCGGTCGAGCTCGATCGCGTGTCCGACCGATTCGTGGATCTGCAGCGCCATCTGCTCGCTGCCGAGGATCAGCGTGGTCTCCCCGGCCGGGCAGGGCGGCGCGGTGAGCAGGGCCCGCGCCTCCTCGGCGATCCGCGCCGCGTGCGCCGGCAGGTCCAGCTCGTCGACCAACTCCCAGCCACGGGTGCCGTACTGGCCGCGATAACTCGGATAGGACCGCCGTTGGGTCTCTCCGTCGCCGATCACGGTTGCGGACAACCCCGCCCCGCACTCCCGGATCCGCTGGTCGATCCGGTGTCCGGCACTCGACACCAGCCACTTGCTGGTGTCCCAGATCTGATACAGCCCCTCGGCGATGTCCGCGCCGTGCTCGCACATCGTGCGGGTGGCGCCGACCAGCAGGTCGCCCTTGTCCGACAGCGGCACCGACAGCGGATCGACCAGGCAGATGCTTTCCCAGCTCGCGGTACCCGCGCCGGTCGGCACCAAATCGATCGGCGGACCCGGCACCTGTGCGCTCGCCGCGGCGATCTTCGCGGCCCGGCCACCGGCCGCCCGGGCGGCCGGCCCCGACAGATCGGGTACGGCGTAGAAGCCCCAGCTCGATCCGACCAGTGCCCGTACACCCAGCCCGGCGTCGGTGTGCTGCACCAGTGCTTCGATCTCGCCGTTACGGGCGGTCATCGACTCGTAGCGGCGGTGCATCACCCGGGCATCCGCGTAGCGCGCCCCCGCGTCCAGGGCCGCCTGCACCGCGGCGGTGGCCACCTCGAAGTGCGTCATGGGCTCGACCCTATGCGACGCCACCTCACGAGTCGCAGCCGTCGATCTGGGCCAAATCCGGTCAGCCAGGCGCGGCGGAACCGGCCGTCACGACGCGAGCTCGTCACGACGCGAGCTGAAGGAACTCCAACTCGAGCCGGAGGACCTCGGCGGCGTCCGGACCGACGCCGGTGGCCAGCGGTAGCACCCCGTGCGGCCGGCCGGCGGCCAGCAGCGCCGCCGACAACCGCAGGGTGTGCGCCGCCGGCGTCTGCTGATCGAGGAGTTGGTGCACCAGCAGCAGCGGCCGGTGCGGGCCGGACACCGGCTCCGTCGCCGATTCGACCAGGCTGTGGTGCGGGTAGATCTCCCCGCCCTCCTCGGGCAGACCCAGGTAACGCTCGGCGTACGCGGTGGCCGCCAACTCCCAGTCGGCGATCGGGCTTTCCGCCACGGCCGCCCGGAACAGTTCCGGGCGGCGCAGCACGGCCAGCGTGGCGAGCCAGCCGCCGAAGCCACGACCACGGACCACCACCCGACCGAGATCCAGATCCGGGTGCTTCTCGGCGAGCGCGGTCAACGCGTCCACCTGATCGGCCAGCAGTACGTCGGCGAGCCGCCGGTGCACCACCTTCTCGAAGCTGGGTGCCACTCCCGGCGTACCCCGGTTGTCGACGCAGACCACCGCGAACCCGGCATCGGCCCACCACTGTCGGGCCAGCCAACTGGTTTGCTCCGCGCGGACCTGCTGGTGGCCCGGCCCGCCGTGCGTCTCCAGCAGCACCGGCAGCCGTCGACCGGCGACGTGCGTCTGCGGATACAGCACGGCGCTGGGCAGCCGCCGGTCGGTGACCCGCTCCAACGCCGGTCGCGGGGTGACCGTCGGGGCGGCGGCCAGCGACCTGAGGACGCCGATCTCGGTGCCGTCCCGCCAAGTGGTCCAGCGCACGCCGTGGTGGTCGAGCGCGGCGGCACCCACCGCGAGCACGTCGCCGCCGACGGCGCCGTGGTGCCAACCGGGATTGGTGGTGATCCGGGTGGCGTCCAGTCCGCTGGAACCGGCGGCGGTGCGGACCCGGTAGAGATGCTGCTCGCTCGGTTCGCCCTCGCTCGCCTCGACCAGGAGGTCTGGGGTGGTGTGCCGGCCGGGTAGCCGACCGACGACCCGGCGTACGTACAGCGCGGCCGGGGTGAGCAGGGTGCCGTCGGCGAACAGGCAGCGGGCGTCGTACCCGTCGTGGGCGAGTTCGCCGCCGACCAGCACCCGGCCGTCGGGCAGATAGCAGGGGGTGCCGGGGATCGGCTCCACCCATCGGGGGTCGGCCAGTTCGGCGTGTACCTGCGTCTCGCCGGTGCGCGGGTCGATGGAGAGCACCAGGCCGTGCTGTTGCAGCCGGCGCAGTACGGTGATCAACGGCCCGTTGTCGGACCAGTCGACCGACACCAGATAGGGATAGGTTTCCCGGTCCCAGTGCACGTCGACCCAGCCGCCGTCGAGGTCGAGCAGGTGCAGGGTGACCTCGGCGTTCGGGCCACCGCAGAAGGGGTACGCCCGGTTTCGCGGTGCCCGTCGCGGGCTGGCCGGGTCGTCGAGGTGCCACCGCGGCAGTCGGGACTGGTCCACCCGGGTGGCGAGGATGCTCGCGCCGTCCGGGGACCACCAGTAGCCCCGGTCACGACCGAACTGCCGGGCCACCGGGTCGGCCACCGCCCAGACGATGTCGCCGTCCTCGCCGGCGAGCAGCGTGTCGGTGCCGTCGGGGTGCACCACCCGCAGCCGTCCGGGTGCCGGATCACCCCACGGGTCCCCGGCGGGCACGGCACGGTCCACGGTGTGCGACCGGTCCACGGTGTGCGACCGGTCCGATGCGGGCGACCGGTCCGGGAGGTCCGAACTGTTCGACACGTACGCGATCCGTCGGCCGGTCGGGTCCGGCCGAGGGTCGGTGACGGTGCCGACCGCCGATACCTCGACCACGTCACCGTTGATCAGATCCGCCTGGAACAGTCGGCCGGCCAGGGTGAAACTGGCGACCCGGGCGGCCGCGTCGGTGGCGTACCGGTCGATCCCCACGCCGGTGTGCGGTGCCGCGGAGCGGTGGTCCCGGCCGGCGAGCAGCCGGGCCGGGTCGGCGATCTGGCGTTCCTCGCCGGTACGGGTGTCAAGCGACCACAGTCGGTCGGCGGGATCCTGCGGCCCGCCGGAACGGAGGAACACCACTCGCGCGCCGTCGGTGCCGACCGTCACCGCCCGTGGCGCGCCACGGGTGAATCCACTGGTACGAGCGGCTAGCTCCGGAAACTCCACTCCCGGATCGTAGAACCGGCTGTTCAGCGATGGGACCGGTAATTCGAGTGGATGCCCATCCGGCGTAAAGTTGCCCGGGTGACCGACCTCGCCGCTCGACGGCTTCTGCTGGTGCACGCACATCCTGACGATGAGGTGATCGGTACCGGTGCCACGATGGCCCGTTACGCCGCCGCCGGTGCCCACGTCACCCTGGTCACCTGCACCCTCGGTGAGGAGGGCGAGGTGCACGTCCCGGCGTTGGCCGGGATCGCCGCCGGGCAGGCCGACCAGTTGGGCGGCTACCGGATCGCCGAGCTGGCGGCGGCCTGCGCGGCGCTTGGCGTGGCCGACCACCGGTTCCTGGGCGAGGCCGGCCGTTACCGGGACTCCGGCATGATGGGGCTGCCCACCAACGACCATCCTCGGGCGTTCTGGCAGGCCGATCTCGACGAAGCGGCCGGATACCTGCTCGACGTGATGCGAGAGCTCCAGCCCCAGGTGGTGATCACCTACGACGACAACGGGTTCTACGGGCACCCGGACCACATCCAGGCGCACCGGGTGACCATGCGGGCCGCTGAACTGGCCGCCGCAGCCGGGTTCGGACCTGCCAAGATCTATTGGACGGCGATGCCCAAGAGCGTTCTCGCCGCCGGCATCGACGCGTTCCGGGGGGCCGCCAACAACCCGTTCGCCGGTGTCGAGACGGCCGACGACCTGCCGTTCGGGACGCCCGACCCGGAAATCGCCGCGCGGATCGACGGCACCGAAGAGTACGCCGCGAAGGTCGCCGCGATGCGCGCGCATGCCACGCAGATCCCGGACAGCTCCTGGCTCTACTCGATCGCCGGTAACTTCGGCGGCGAGTTCATGGGCGTGGAATACTTCACCCTCGGTTACGGCGACCGTGGGCCGGGCGCCGGGCCGTACGGCTGGGAAAGCGACCTGTTCGCTGGCGTACCCCTCGTCGGTCCGCCGGGTTCCGGCCCGTCGGTCGCTGGAGCGCCGCTTCGGTGACCTGGCCTGGGACGTCCGACCAGCTGACGGCGGTGGAGGACATGGTGCCGGTGGCCGAGCCGTCGGCGCCGGCCCGCTGGCGCCGGTTCGTCGATCTGGGGCTGCGCACCGTCGGCGGCGTGCTCGCCACCGTCGCGGCGTTGCTCGCCGCCGTCCTGGAGTTGCTGCTGGCCACCGTACGGGTCGGTGGACACCTGGTGGGAGTCTCGGTCCTGATCGCGGTGGTCACCAACGTGGGGCTCAGCTGGTTCGCGGTCCGGGTGGTCGGTGCCCGGTGGGCGTTGGCGTTGCCGGCGGCGGCCTGGTTCGCGGTGATGGTGCTGGCGGCCGGTGGGACCACCGAGGGGGACATCCTGCTGGCGGGGAACAACTGGGTCGGGTTCGCGGTGATCTTCGCGGGGGCGATCGCCTACGCCGTGATCGCGTTCCGCATGATCCTGTCCCAGCCGGCGGCGGCTCGGCGTACGCCGCCGTCACCGCCCGGATCGGACGGCGGGATCGGACCGACCGGTGGGATCGGACCGACCGGTGGGAGCTGACGCGACCGTCGTTGACTCCCTAGAATTTCGGTACGTCGAACCGATCGACGTTCTCGGTGTGAGTCTGTGCGGTCTTTCGGTGTGCATCTGATCGGAGGTAGCGATGAGGCAGCGATGGCTGCCGGTCGGTGTGCTCGCGGTGGCACTGTTCGCGGTCAACGTGGTGGCGAGGCTGATCACCCGGTTCGCGTTCGATACGGACAGCGAGGTGCAGGATCGGCTCTCGTTGGCGATGTTCGCCGTCATCGCGGTCGTTCTCGGTTCGGTCGCGTTCGTCTGGGGCCGGCGTAGCCCGGTCGACCGGTGGAGCGGCGACCTCGCCGCGACGGTGCTCGCCGCGCTGGTGTTGACGATCTTCGTCGGGCCGTTCGTCAGCGGTGACCACGCGTTTTCCAACGGGGCCGGGGCGTTCTTCTCCCAGGTATGGCTCTATCTCGGTTTCTCGCTGGGCGGGATCGTGATCGGCTATCTGCTGCTCACCGCGCTCGGCTGGGACTACCGGTCGCAGTCGCTGAAGCGGTACGCGGAGACCAAACTCAGCAAGCCGCGTCGAGTGGTCCGTCGCTGACCGCCTGCCAGGGCAGGTACGCGTGGTGCGTGGTGAAGCCGAGCCGACGGTAGAGCTCGGTCGCCGGGTTGCGCTGCTCGACCTGCAGAAACGCGGTCCGGGCACCCATCTCGTGTCCGGCCCAGTGCGCGATCGCCCGCAGTAGGTGCGTCGCCAGGCCGCGACGACGTGCCGACGGCACCACCTCCACCAGGAGCACCGCGCACCAGTGGCCGTCGGCGCTGAGCGAGGCACGGGCGATGGCCAGCAGGTCGTCGCCGTCGGCCAGGTGTGCGAACCGCACCGAGTTGCCTGTCGTGAGCAGATGGCGTGCCGCCGCCGGCAGCGTGACCGAGTCTCCGGTGGCACCGGTGCCACCGGTAGTGCCGGTGGAGGTGGTGCCGGCCGGGCCGGCGGCAGCCGGGGTGGCGGCGTCGGGCCGGGTGGGGGACTTGCTGGCGGTGGCCAGAGCGAGCCATCCCGCCGATGGTCGCGGGTCGAGCCGTACCGCCGGCAGGTCGGGTCGTTCGGTGGCGCGGGCCACCAATTCGGCCAGCGGCGCCGTCTGCACCAGCACCAGCGGCCGGGTCCGCCACCCGCCGCCACGGGCGAGTTCCTCGGCGACCGGCGCGGCGGCCGGCAGCGGTACGTTGAACTGCGGTGGGAGCCCGCGCTCGGCGTACCAGGTCCGGACCGCGTCGATCGCGGCCGGCAACGGTCGGCCGGGGTCGCCGAGCGGCAGCGCCGAGTTGGCCCGTCCGGTCCACCCGTCCGCCGCCCGCAGTAGCCAGTCGCCGAGGCGGTGCTGTTCCGGCGCGGGCCACGCTTCGTTGGCCACCAGCTCCAACCGGGTGACCCGGGCGGCGTCCCGGCTGGCGGCCTGGCGGGCCGAGGTGCTGGCCGAGGCGGGCACGATCTTGCTGCGGTGCACCTCGGTCAACGGCACCTGGCGCGGGCCGTGCCGGGTCAGGACCGTGAGCTCTGTCTCGGTCATCTCGGCGAGCAGGCCGAGATGATCGGTGTAGCGCGGACGGCCCGCGCCGACACCTATAATCTTGCGGACTACCACGCGGCGTCCCACATCCTGTGGCCGGAGCACGATCCACCCCCTCTCCGGCGAGATACTAGGCTCGAACTGCCGCGGGCGATCGCGGCATGTCGTGCGGAGAGGAAGGCCAGTGACCTACATCATCGCCGAGCCGTGCGTCGATGTTCTCGACAAGGCATGCATCGAGGAGTGCCCGGTCGATTGCATCTACGAGGGCAATCGGATGCTCTACATCCACCCCGATGAGTGCGTCGACTGCGGTGCCTGCGAACCGGTCTGTCCGGTCGAGGCGATTTTCTACGAGGACGACGTGCCGGAGCAGTGGAAGGACTACACCACCGCCAACTACGAGTTCTTCGAGGATCTCGGGTCCCCCGGCGGTGCTTCCAAGATCGGCAAGGTGGAGAAGGACACGCCGTTCGTCGCCGCCCAGCCGCCTCGCGGAGATGCACACTGACTGCCGGTAGAGCGGGTCTGGCGGTCGGTCCGGTCGGCGAAGCCGACCGGTCCCGTCGCCGGGCCCGCTCCGCTGACCTGCCGGATTTCCCGTGGGACCTGTTGGAGCCGGCCAAGACGCTCGCGGCACGGCATCCCGACGGGATCGTCGACCTTTCGGTGGGTACCCCGGTCGACCCGGTGCCCGCCACCGTCCAGGAGGCGTTGCGGGCGTCCTCGGACACCCCCGGCTACCCGATGACCGCCGGCTCGCCACAGTTGCGGGCGGCCGTACGGGACTGGTGCGTCTGCTGGTGCGACGCCCCGACCGACGGTCTCGGGGTACTCCCGACGATCGGCTCCAAGGAACTCGTCGCCGGTTTGCCCGCCCTGCTGGGGCTCGGATCCGGCGACGCCGTGGTGATTCCGCAGGTCTGCTATCCGACCTACGAGGTGGGCGCGCGACTGGCCGGTGCCGACGTGGTGCGGACCGACTCGCTGACCGCGATCGGTCCGACCAGCCGCGTCCGGCTGGTCTGGGTCAACTCGCCGAGCAATCCCACCGGGCAGGTGCTGCCCGTCGCGCATCTGCGCAAGGTGGTCGCCTGGGCCCGGGAGCGGGGCGCGGTGGTGGCCAGTGACGAGTGCTACCACTGCCTCGGCTGGGAGGAACAGCCGGTGTCCATCCTCTCCGACCAGGTCAACGGCGGGGACCTGAGCGGACTGATCGCGGTGCATTCGCTCTCCAAGCGCAGCAACCTGGCCGGCTACCGGGCCGGGTTCGTCGCCGGTGACGAGCGGATCGTGCGGGAGCTGCTGGCGATCCGGAAGCACGCGGGGCTGATCGTGCCGGCACCGGTGCAGGCCGCGATGATCGCCGCCCTCGGTGACGAGGACCACGTACGGGATCAACGTGCCCGGTACGCCGCCCGGCGAGATCGGCTGCGCGCGGCCCTGACCGGTGCTGGTTTCACCGTCACCCACTCCGCCGCCGGCCTCTATCTCTGGACAGGTCGCGACGAGGACTGCTGGTCGACGGTGGACTGGTTCGCCAGCCGCGGCATCCTCGTCGCTCCTGGATCGTTCTACGGCCCAGCGGGTCAACACCAGGTGCGGGTCGCTCTGACGGCGAGCGACGAGCGGGTCGCGGCTGCGGTCGCGCGGCTCGGATAGCCCGGTCCCGTAGCACGGTCGAGTGGCACGGTCCCGGCCACGGGGACCGGCGGGTCGACGTGGTCGGGCCGGCAGTGGTCGGTCCGCTGGGATGGCTCGGATCGGCGGCCGGCCGTAGGCTGGCTGACATGGCGGATGACAGCGTGAGCCGCGGCGACCAATCGGTATCCGGTGACCGGTCGGTGTCCAGCGACCGGCCGGGTGGCCGCGCGCAGGTCGCCCCCGTTCTGGCGGTACGGGGTGAGACGACCCGCGAGGTCCCGCCCGAACTCGCCCGGTTCAGCGTCACCGTGACCGCCCGGGGCAAGGACCGACCGGGCACTCTGGCCCGCCTCGCGGAGCGCGGCGACGCCGTTCGGTCCCTGATCGACGGTTACGGACCGGCGATCGAGCGCCGGGAGACCGGCAGCCTGCTGGTACGGCCTGAGCTGAAGCGCTCGAGTGAGCGGGTCAGCGCCTACCACGCCAGCGTCGGCACCACCGTCACGGTGGTCGACTTCACTGTGCTCGGTGAGTTGATGCTCCGCCTCGCCGACCAGGATCAGACCCGGATCAGCGGTCCGTGGTGGGCGTTGCGCCCGGACAGTCCGGCCCTGGCACAGGCCCGTCGGGCGGCGATCGACGAAGCGATCAGCCGGGCGCGGGAGTACGCCTTGGCTCTCGGCGCCGAGGTGACCGGGCTGATCGAGCTCGCCGACCATGGCATGTCCGCTCCCCAGCCGATGATGCTGCGCGGTGCAGCCCGTGGTTTCGGCGCGATGGAGATGGCCCCGGGCGAGGTTCCCGAGATCGACCTCGACCCGCAGGTGCAGACCGTGCACGCCGTGGTCGAGGCCCGCTTCGCGATCAGCCCGCCGACGGTGCTCGACGGAACACGCTGACCCGGCGGCGACGGCGCGCTATTCGTCCGCCCTGGTGAACCGTACTGTCCGGCCGCCGTGGCGGGTCCGATCCACAATTGCCGCCCACACCGGCAACTCATCGTCGGTGACCATTGTCCGGCAGAGGTATGGCAAAGTGCTTCTCCGACTGGTAAACCGAGCGGTGGATGTGTCGTCCTCCGTCGGTAGGCGGATTGGACGCCGCCTGGCGTGCCGTCCGCGCCCGACGGTCATCCAGCACGTGGCCTGAGGGGAGGCTTGTGTCGGTCCGGAAACGCATCAGCGGGTACGCCATCGTGATGATCGTCCTGTCGGCCGGGGTGTTCGCCGCACCGGCCTGGCATCCGTTCATCTGGCCGGCGCTCGGGGTGCTCGGCGGCGTCGGCATCGTATTCGGCATCCGGCGGTACCGGCCGAAGCGGGTGCTTGCCTGGTGGTGCCTGGCCGCCGCAGTGGTCACTCTCGCGGCCGGTGACACGGCGTATGCCGTATTTCCGGATTCGATTTTTACGGAACTTTGTTATCTGGTGGTATTCGTCCTGGCCGCGGTCGGGCTGTTCAGCCTCACCCGGGGCGCACGCGTGATCGGTGACCGAGCCCGACTGCTCGACGTCCTCACGTTCCTCTGCACCGCCGCGTTGCTCGCCTGGATCTTCCTCGTCGGGCCGTACATCACCGCGCCCGGGCTCAGCCAGGCGCAGCGGTCCTTGCTGGCCGCGTACGCCCTCGGCGATCTGCTGATCCTGGCGGTGATGATCCGGCTGTTCGCGACGAACCCCCGTACCCCGGCGCTGTTGCTGCTGATCACCGGCGCGGCCGGGATGTTGGTCTCGGACGTCCTCTACGGACTGATCACGCTCGGAGCACAGTGGCAGCCGGGCGGGCCGATCGAATCAGGCTGGCTGCTGCTCTACGCGAGCTGGGGAGCGGCCGGCCTGCATCCGTCGATGGCGGATCTGTCCGAGCCCTTGGACGTGGAACAGAGCAAGGTCAGCCGGCCCTGGGCGGTGCTGCTGATCCTCGCCACGATGATCGCCCCGGCGATTCTGCTGGTCGAGGCGATGACCGGCCGGGTCCGCGACGGTGCCATGCTCGCGATCACCTCTGCTGTGGTGTTCGCGTTGGTCCTCAGCCGGTTCGGCGACGTCCTCGCGGCACATCGGCAGACCGTACGGCGGGAGCAGGGTCTGCGCGACGCGTGCGCGGCGTTGGTGTCCGCTGCCGACGTCGGCGAGGTGGATCGGGCCGTCCGGGCCGGTGTGGCGCGGATCATGCCGGAGGGCGTCGAGCATCGGATCGTGCTGGTGCTCAACCGGTCCGGCGGGGTGCCGGCGTTGGCGAGCAGCATCTGGGGTCCGGCGGTCCCGGCGACCGCGTCCGGCACCTTGACCCCGTCGACGATCGCGGTACGGCGGACCCGTCTGCTGCGGCGTCCGGCGCTCGCGCCGGTCCTGGCCCGGCAGCTGGGGGCGTTCCCGTTCGCTCTGCTCTGCCCACTGGTGTTGCCGGAACGCCGGCCCGCCGGCCCGCCGGTCGACGATGCCCGGGTCAACGGTCGCCGACCGGCCGGCGGCCTGATCGCCGGGCGCGGCGTGTCCGACGGCCTGAGCGCCGGACGCGGCACCCTGCCCGACGCCGGATCGGGTGCCGTCGGCCGATGGCCCGGTCCTGCCGCTGGCGCTGGCGCCGGCTCCGGTGTTCCGGGCGCTGGTCCCCGGGCCGGTGTGCTGCTGGTGTCGGCGGAGACTGCCGTACTCGGGGTGTTGCGCGACGCGATCGAGGTGCTGGCGGGTCAGGCCGCGATGGCCCTGGAACGGGTGCGGCTCGGTGACGAGATCAACCGACGGGACGCCGAGGCGTACTTTCGGACCCTGGTGCAGCACAGTTCCGACGTCATCCTGATCGTCGACGACGGCGACCGGATCGGTTACGCCAGTCCCGCGATCGAGACGGTGCTCGGCCGTACGGCACCGGCCGGGACGACCGTTGCCGATCTGGTGGATCCGGACGACTGGGAGCGGGTCGCCGAAGGGCTCGGCCTGGTCCGCTCGTCCGGCGAGCCGCGTGACTGGGAGGACTGGCGGTTGCGGCACGCCGACGGCGGCGTGGTCCAGGTCGAGGTGCGTTGTCGGGACTTGCGCACCGACCGGACCGTACGGGGACTGGTGATCACGTTGCGGGACGTCACCGAACGGCGGCGGCTGGAGCGGGAGTTGACGCATCGGGCGTTCCACGATTCGCTGACCGGGCTGGCCAACCGGGTGTTGTTTCACGACCGGGTCCAGCAGGCGGTGGTCCGGGCCCAGCGGGGGAGCCACGACGTCGGGGTGCTCTTCATCGATCTGGACGACTTCAAGGTGGTCAACGACACGATGGGCCACGCGGCCGGTGACGAGCTGCTGATCGCCGTCGCCAACCGGTTGGCCGTCACCTTGGGCTCGGCCGACGCCGTCGCGCGACTGGGCGGCGACGAGTTCGCCGCGTTGATCGACGACGCGGCCGACCCGACGGTGGTCGAGCGGATCGCCGAGCGGGTGGTGGCCGCGTTCGCCGAGCCGTTCCGTCTGGCCGACCGGGTGGTCGGCGGGGCGGTCACCGTCGGCGTGGCGACGACCGTCGACGCGACCGGCACCGAGGAACTGCTCCGCCACGCCGACCTGGCGCTGTATGTGGCGAAGCGGGCCGGCAAGGGGCGGTGGCGGCGCTATCAGCCGGCGTTGCACGTCAGCCTGGTCCGCCGGATGGAGTTGCGGGCCGCGCTGGAGCGGGCGGTGCCGGAAACGGACTTCGCAATCGAGTACCAGCCGATCGTCGATCTGGCCACCGGTGACGCGGTCGGTCTGGAGGCGCTGCTGCGTTGGCGGCATCCGACGCTGGGGCTGCTGCAGCCGGTGCAGTTCATCGAGCTGGCGGAGGAGACCGGTCTGATCGAGCCGATCGGCGACTGGGTGCTGGGTCGGGCGATCGCGGCGGCGACGCGCTGGCCGGCGTGCCCGTCGTCCGGCCGGGTGCCGTACGTGAGTGTCAACGTGTCGGCCCGGCAGTTCCGAGGTACCGGCTTCATCGGGAAGGTCCAGCGGGAGCTCGCCGCTGCCCGGTTGGATCCCAGCCTGGTGATGTTGGAACTCACCGAGAGTCTGCTGCTGGGCTCCGACGATCACATCTGGGCTGATCTGGCGCGCTTGCGGGAGCTCGGGGTCCGGATGGCGATCGACGATTTCGGCACCGGCTTCTCCGCGCTGGGCTACCTGCGTCAGCTACCGATCGACGTTCTCAAGATCGACCGTTCGTTCACCGCCGAGATCGCGGACTCGCGCCGGCAGCGGTCGCTGGTGGACGGGATCATTCGCCTGGCACACACTCTCGACCTGGATGTGGTGGCGGAAGGCATCGAGACGGTTGTCGATCGCAACCTGCTGGGTGATCTGGGCTGCGGGTTCGGGCAGGGTTTCCTCTTCTCCCACCCCCTCGGTGACACCGACGTGGTCCCCTGGCTCGGCGGCCATCAGCCAGTCGTGTCGCCGTCGCATCACTAATTGTTGATCTTGCGACGGCAAAGTGTCTATTTTGCCCCGTGTTTCGAAGTGCCTAAGGGCATATCCGGTATGTAACTCTGGGACCTCGCACACGACCTTGACGTCTCGTCCGACGTCGATCGGGGAGGTTCCATGCACTCAGTCCGGACAGTCACGGCCGCCACCCTCGCGGCCGTCCTCGTCGCGACCGGGATCGGCTTCGCCCAGCCCGGCGTCGCCTCCGCCAACCGAGCGGCGGCACCACCACCCGCCGCCACCGACCAACCAGAGCCCGCCCACACCGTCACACTGATCAGCGGGGACCAGGTCGTCCGTACCGCCGAGGGGACCGCCGTGCGACCCGCGCCCGGTCGGTCCCACCTGAGGTTCATCACCCGCCACGGCGCGGACGGCCAGTACGTCGTACCGATGGACGCGCAGCCGCTGATCGCCGCCGGGGTGCTCGACCGCCAACTGTTCAACATCACCAACCTGATCTCGTACGGCTACCACGACGCCGCCCGAGACGATCTGCCGTTGATCGTCGCCTACCCCGACGGCGTCGCCAGCCGGGCCGAGCTGCCCGCCGGCCTGCGGATCACCCAGGAACTCGCGGCGATCGACGGCGCGGCGGCCCGCGCCGGCAAAGCGACCGCCGCCAGGTTCTGGGCCGGGCTGACCAACGCGGCTACCGCCACCGAGGGCCCGACCCGCAGGCCGTACCGCATCTGGCTGGACGGCAAACGGCGACTGCTGCTCGACCGCAGCGCCGCGCAGATCGGTGCCCCGGCGGCGCACGCCGCCGGTCTGACCGGTGCCGGCGTGACCGTGGCCGTCCTCGACAGCGGGATCGACGCCACCCATCCCGACCTCGTCGGCACGGTGGCGCGGTCGCGGAACTTCACCGACGATCCCGATCCGGCCGACCTGGTCGGGCACGGCACCCACGTCGCCTCGATCATCGCCGGCAGCGGTGCGGCCTCCGGCGGAGCCAACCGTGGCGTGGCACCGGACGCCACCTTGATCTCCGGCAAGGTCTGCGAATCGTCGTGGTGCACCGAGTCGGCGATCCTGGCCGGGATGCACTGGGCGGCCGAGCGGCAGGACGCCAGCGTGATCAACCTCAGCCTCGGCGGCTGGGACTCGCCGGAGATCGACCCGCTGGAGCAGGCGGTCGAGACCCTGACCGCGCGGACCGGAGCGCTGTTCGTGATCGCCGCCGGCAACTCCGGCCAGGAGCGGACCGTCGCCTCACCGGGCAGCGCCGACGCCGCCCTGACCGTCGGCGCGGTGGACCGCGACGACACCCTGGCCGACTTCTCCAGCCGAGGCCCGCGCACCGGCGACGACGCGGTCAAGCCGGACCTGACCGCGCCCGGCGTCGGGATCGTCGCCGCCCGCGCCGCCGGCACCACGCTCGACGAGCCGGTCGGCGAACACTACGTCGCCGCTTCCGGCACGTCGATGTCGACGCCGCACGTGGCCGCCGCCGCGGCGCTGCTCGCCCAGCGGCGACCCGACTGGGCGGCCGGCCAGCTCAAGGCGGCGCTGATGGCGTCGGCCGCACCGTCCGCCGGGGCCACCGCGTACCAGCAGGGTGCCGGCCGGGTCGACGTGGCCCGAGCCGTCACCCAGCCGGTGACCACCCAGCCGGCCAGCGTCTCGTTCGGGCGCAGCGCCTGGCCACACCACGACGACGAGCCGGTGGCCAAGACGGTCACCTACCGCAACAGCGGCACCGAACCGCTGACGCTGACGCTGTCGCTCGGGGCCGTCGACCCGACCGGTGCGCCCGCCCCGCCCGGCATGTTCACCCACGACGCCACCGAGGTGACCGTCCCGGCCGGCGGCACCGCCGACGTGACGGTGACCACCGACACCAGTGTCGAAGGACCGGACGGCGTGTACTCCGGGCATCTGGTGGCGACCGGTGGCGACGTCGACGTGGTCACCCCGTTCGGGATCCACAAGGAGGTGGAGAGCTATCAGGTCACGTTGCGTCACCTCGACCAGACCGGCGCGCCGACCACCGGCTACTGGACCCTCGCCATCGGTCTCGACCAGCCGGTGGACGCGATGCCCTGGAGCGACGACCCGGACGGCGAGGTGACCCTCCGGCTGCCGGCCGGCCGGTACGGACTCACCAGCGTCGTCGAACGACTGGTCGGCGAGCGGGAATGGCAGACCGCCGTACTGGCGGAACCCAATTTCCGGCTCGACGCCGACGCGACCGTCACCTTCGACGCCCGTGCCGGCAAACCGGTGCGGATGAGCATCCCCGAGGAGACGGCCCGGACCGCGCTGGTGGACGTCAGCCTGCGGTTCGAACGCGACAACGGCGGAGCCGGCGTCGGTCTGCTGACCGAGAGCTTCGACGGACTCACCACCGGGCAGTTCGGCACGCCGCCGCCGGACGGTGAGTTCTCCTCCGCGATCGCCAGCCAGTGGCTGCGCCCGGACGACGAAGGCGGTTTCGCCGACAGTCCCTACTTCTACGGGCTCAGCGAGCTCTTCGCCGACCGGCTACCCACCGGCCTCACCCGGACCTACCGGCCACGGGACCTGGCCACCGTACGGCACCAGTTCCGGGGCACCAACCCGGGCGGCGGCACCGACCGGTTCGTCTTCCCCGGACACACCGGCCTGGATCCGGGTGCCTGGGCGATCGTCGTACCGGTCGAGTTGCCCGGGGTACGGGTCGAACACCACAACGTCACCCGGACGCTGAGCTGGAGCAGCTACCTCGAGTTCTCCCGGCCGGTCGAGGGGGAGGACTGGCCGCAGTACACCGCGCTGCTCGTGTCACTGCCGCAGCGCTACCAGCCGGGCAAAGGTACGCAGGACACCTGGAACGCGGCCCCGTACGGTCCGGCCTTCCCGGCGTCGCCGTCGCCGAGCGGCTGGGTCAGCCGGCAGGGCAACCTGATCGCGGTCGACATACCGATGTTCAGCGACGCACACGGCCACCCGGGTACGTCGCTGACCAGCACCGCCCGGACGGCGCTCTACCGGGACGGCAAGCTGGTCGGGCAGACCGAGGAGCCCGGGTACGGGTGGTTCGAGGTGCCCCGGCGACACGCCGACTACCGGCTGGAGGTGTCGGCGACCCGCGACGTCAGCGACCTGTCGACCACGGTCAGCGGGATCTGGACGTTTCCGTCCGGGCCGGTGGCGCGGCAGCGGACCGACCTGCTGCCGGTGCTCGCGGTGCGCTTCGCGCCGAAGCTGGACCCGGCCAACACCGCCCCGGCGGGCCGGGTGGTGGATATCCCGTTCACCGTCACCCACCAGCCCGGGGTGACCGGCATCGGGGTGCGCAAGCCGACCGTCGAGGTCTCCTACGACGGGGGCGACAGTTGGCAGCGGGCCGAGGTCACCTCGGCCAAGGCCGGGTGGACCGCCACAGTTCGCCATCCCAAGCAGGACGGGTACGTGTCACTGCGCGCCACGGTCGTCGACCGGGCCGGCAACACGCTGGAGCAGACGATCCACCAGGCGTACCGGATCACGGTGCGCTGACCGCGTGACCGGCTGGTGATGCCCGCGCGGCCGTGGCACCGCTCATCAGGGTCGGCCCTGATGAGCGGTCCACGACCCGCGCGGGTTCAGTCGTTGGCGTGCAGGGCGGCGTTGAGCGCGATGCCGGCGCCCGTGCGGGGACGGGCCTCCAGCGCCCCGGTGACCGAGTTGCGCCAGAACAGCAGCCCGTCGACGCCGGACAGGTCCCGGGCCTTGACCACCTGGCCGTCGGGCAGGGTCACCTTCGCGCCGGCGGTGATGTAACAGCCCGCCTCGACCACGCAGTCGTCGCCGAGCGAGATGCCGATGCCGGCGTTGGCACCGAGCAGGCTGCGCTCCCCGATGCGGATCTTCTCGGTACCGCCGCCGGAGAGCGTACCCATGATCGAGGCCCCGGCACCGACGTCGGAGCCGTCCCCGACCACGACGCCGGCCACGATCCGACCTTCCACCATGGAGGTGCCGAGGGTGCCGGCGTTGAAGTTGCAGAACCCTTCGTGCATGACGGTGGTGCCGGCGGCGAGGTGGGCGCCGAGGCGGACCCGGTCGGCGTCGGCGATCCGCACCCCGGACGGCACCACGTAGTCGGTCATCCGGGGGAACTTGTCGACCCCGTACACGGCGAGGTGCCGGCCGGCGGCGCGTTCGATCATCCGCAGCTCGTCGACCCGGTCCGGCGGGCACGGCCCGGCCGAGGTCCAGGCCACGTTGGCCAACTGGCCGAAGATGCCGTCGAGGTTGAGCTCGTTGGGCCGGACGAGGCGGTGGGAGAGCAAGTGCAGCCGCAGGTACGCGTCGGCGGTGTCCTTGATCGGGTCGGCGAGCGAGCCGATCTCGGTGACCACCGCTTCGGTTCGCAGTCCGGGCAGCGCGCGGGGGCCGAGTGCCGCCGCCGGCAGACCGGACGACCCGTCCGTGCTGTCCGTGTCGTCCGTGCCGTCCCCGGCCGGCGCCGGCCGTTCGCCGAGCCCGAGCTGGCCGGCGGGGTACCAGGTGTCCAGCACCTGACCCTGCTCGGTGATGGTGGCCAGGCCGATGCCCCACGCGGGCCGCGTCGAAACCGTCACCGCACTGGTCGAAACCGTCACCGCACTGTCGCCTTCCCGATCGGGTACGTGTCGGAGCCGGCCGACCTCCTGGCGATTGTGGCCATCGGTGGGCGGGCCGACCCTGTCGAGACGGTACCGTGCCAGCCATGGTGAACCCGCTGAGCCCCGAGGTGTTGGCCGATCCGGTGACGTTGACCCGCGCGTTGGTGGACATCGAGTCGGTGTCGCGCGACGAGGAGCGCATCGCCGACTGTGTCGAGCAGGTGCTGGACGAGGTGCCCTGGCTGACCACCACCCGTTTCGGCAACACCGTGATGGCGCGCACCGAGCTGGGCCGGCCGCAGCGGGTGGTGCTGGCCGGGCATCTGGACACCGTCCCGTTGGCCGACAATTTCCCGTCCCGGCTGGTCGGCGACCTGATCTACGGCTGCGGTACGTCGGACATGAAGTCGGGGGTCGCTCAGGCGCTGCATCTGGCGGTCGACGTGGCCGCCCCGAGGTACGACGTCACCTATCTGTTCTACGAGGCCGAGGAGATCGACTCGCGGTACAACGGGTTGCGGCTGGTGTCGCAGGCGCACCCGCAGTGGCTGCTGGCCGACTTCGCCGTACTGCTGGAGCCGACCCACGGTGTGGTCGAAGCGGGCTGTCAGGGCACCATGCGGGCGGTGGTCACCACCAGCGGTCGCCGGGCGCACTCGGCGCGGTCGTGGCGGGGAGTGAACGCGATCCACGCGGCCGGAGAAGTGCTGCGTCGGCTTGGTGAGTATCGTCCGCGTGCCGTGAAGATCGACGGCTGCGAGTATCGCGAGGGTCTCAACGCGGTCCGGATCGACGGCGGGGTGGCCGGCAACGTGATCCCGGACCGGTGTGAGGTCGAGGTGAACTACCGGTTCGCGCCGGACCGCGACGAGAAGCAGGCCGAGGCGCATGTGCGCGAGGTCTTCGACGGCTTCGCCCTCGACGTGGCGGATGTCGCCGGCGGTGCACTGCCCGGGCTGACCTCGGCCCCGGCTCAGGAATTCCTGGCGGCGGTGGCGCGGCCAGCGGTCGCCAAGCTCGGCTGGACCGACGTCGCCCGGTTCGCCGCCCTCGGCATTCCCGCGCTCAACTTCGGACCGGGCGATCCCAACCTGGCCCACGCGCCCGACGAACACGTGGAAATCGACAAGATCCGTCAGGGGACCGCGACGCTGCGCCGTTGGCTGGCCGGAGCGCCCGACTGACCGGCGTTCACCGTCGGCGCGGGCCCGACTGGCGTGCCCGACTGAAAGGTGTACGGCGGAGCCCCCGGGCTCCGCCGTACACCGCGCCGATCAACTGATCACCCGATCAGCCAACCAGCATCTGCTCTGAATCGGTGGTGGCGTCCGCGACCGGCTCGGTCGAGTGGGGCCGCCCCCCGGCCATCCGACGTTCGGCCACCACGGCTTGGATTCGGCGATGCATCTGCCGCCGAACCCGCATCAATTCGCTGCGTGTCATCATGATTGCTCCTCCCCCCGAAGGTGCCGTGACGGCGTCCTCCCCACCGCCCGGCGCACCAAGTATCTGTCAACACAGACGTACCCGCACCCGATTTGGTTGCACCTGCGGCTAACTTCCCCGCGAATTGCGGCCGACCCGTTACCCGCGCTCGTTCTCGCGCTCCTTCTCCGCCTGTCGCGCGCCCTCGGCCGGCACCGTCGCCGATCGTGTCGACGTCACGGCTTCGTCCGCACTGGACCCGGCTGACCAGTGTCGCCACCAGCCCGACCCGGACCGCTACCGGAATGCGGGCCAGTGCTCCGGCCTTCAGGCCGGGGGTGAATGCCCGCGCTGGGAGGGCCGCCAGGCCCGAGCAGTGCCTTGACCGGGACGGTTCTGCTGCTCGATGTACTGCTTGATGAAGAGTGAGTAGTAGAGGCTCCTCGCCCGGAACTTCCTCCTCGGGCTGCTACACGGCCGACAGCAGCCGATCGTCGTCGTGCTGGGCGAGGACGACAACGAGACGTCGTGCTTCCTCATCGCCCGCGGCAAGGATCACCGGCTCGGCGCGGGTCGTCTGGCTCGGGACGCTCAGCGGTGCGCCGCCGACAGACCGGCGAAGTACGAGCCGGACCAGAGTTGTTGGCCCGGTAGTAGTGGCTGCACCAGGTCGGGGAACTCCTGCCGGCGGCGGCGCGAGGAGACGCCCTTGAGGCACTTCGCGGTCATGTCCGACGGCACGAAGATCACCGCCCCGGGGTTTCTGCGCCGGGCGGCCCGCAAACTCAAACGGTTGCAGCAGGCCCTCGCGCGCAAGCAGAAGGGCAGCAACCGCCGCGAGAAAGCCATCGTGCGGGTCGCTCGCGCTCATGCGCGGGTGGCCGACACCCGGCGGGACTGGCAGCACAAACTGTCCACGGCGATCATTCGCGACAACCAAGCGGTGTACGTCGAGGACCTGTGCGTTGTTGGTCTCGGCCGGACCCGGCTGGCGAAGTCCGTGCACGATGCGGGCTGGGCCGCCTTCACCCGCATGCTGGAGTACAAGGCGGAGCGGTACGGGCGCACCTTCGCCCGGGTGGACCGGTGGCTCCCGTCCACCCGGATGTGCTCCGACTGCGGCCGGATCAACGAGAAGATCGCGTTGAACGTCCGGGAGTGGGACTGCCCGTGCGGCAGTCACCACGACCGGGACATCAACGCCGCCATCAACATCAAGGCCGCCGGACAGGCGGACTTCAACGACCGTCGAGCGCGGGTAAGACCAGGGCTTGTCCCGGCACCGCGCAGTGAAGCGGTAACCTACCCGGACGCCGCGTGTTCCACACGCAGCGTGGAGGGAATCCTCGTCCTTTAGCTTTAGGGCGAGAAGGATGTCAAGGTTGACCAGATGAGGCAACTGAACAATCGGCCGGCGGAACCCGGCCAGCTGTCGGCGGAACCCGACCAGCCCGGACCGGAGCGCCACCGGGGGGCGGTGACGCTCCGCCGGGACGCCATTCATCGCGGTACGGCGGACCAAGGACTGCTCGATTCCCGTACCCGTGGTGAATGGAAGACCAAGGACGCGTGGCGGGCGTTGCGCATCCTGTCGGAGTTCGTCGAGGGCTTCGACACGTTGGCCGACCTTCCGCCGGCGGTGAGCGTTTTCGGCTCCGCCCGCAGCGGACCGGACAGCCCGGAGTGCCAACTCGCCGAGCGGCTCGGGGCTGCCCTGGCCGCCGCCGGTTACGCGGTCATCACCGGTGGCGGTCCGGGCGTGATGGAGGCGGCCAACCGGGGCGCGGCCGAAGCCGGCGGTGTCTCGGTCGGGCTCGGCATCGAGCTGCCGTTCGAGCAGGGAATCAACGAGTGGGTCGACGTCGGGATCAATTTCCGGTACTTCTTCGCCCGCAAGACGATGTTCGTCAAGTACGCCCAGGCCTTCGTCGTGTTGCCCGGCGGCTTCGGCACCATGGACGAGCTGTTCGAGTCGCTCACCCTGGTCCAGACCGGCAAGGTCACCCGGTTTCCGGTGGTGCTGATGGGCGTGGCCTACTGGTCCGGGCTGATCGACTGGCTCCGGGACACGATGCAGGCGCAGGGCAGGATCGGTCCCGCCGATCTGGATCTGATCTGTCTGACCGACGACGTCGCCGAAGCCGTCGCGCACATCGTCGACGCGGACGCGGCACTCGCCGCCGAACAGGAGGCCCTGCGGGACACCGCCTTGGCGCAGACCCGGGCCGAACGTGCGGCGGAGGCGGACGGGTCGGGGGACACATCAGCCCCGGTCGGGTCGGGGGACACACCCGACGGCGCGACCGAGAACCATCGACCGGACGAGAACGTCGGGGCGGACGAGAATGTCGGAGGCTGAGCCATGGCAGCGATAGGCGTCTTCTGCGCCTCGTCGAGCACGCTCGATCAGCGGTGGCTCGATCTGGCGACCGCGACCGGACACGAACTGGCGTCGCGGGGCCACTCCCTGGTCTCCGGCGGCGGATGCGTCGGGATGATGGGCGCGCTCGCCGACGGTACGCGCTCCGGCGGTGGGTACACCCTCGGGGTGATTCCGCAACCCCTGGTCGACCTCGAAGTGGCCGACACCGCCTCCGACGAGTTGGTCGTCACCGACGGCATGGCCAGCCGCAAGACACTCATGATCGAGAAGTCCGACGCCTTCGTCACCCTGCCCGGTGGCCTCGGGACACTGGACGAACTCTTCGAGGTCTGGACCACGGCGGTGCTGGGGATGCACCGCAAACCCGTGGTCCTGGTCAACGCCGACGGGTTCTACCAGGGCCTGCTGGACTGGTTGGACCGGCTGGCCGACACCGAGTTCGTCCGGCACAGCGCCCGGGACCTGCTGCTGGTCGCCGACTCGGTGCCGGCGGCCATCGACACGATCGAAGCCCGGCTCGACGCGATCGAAGCCCGGCTCGACGCGACCGATGCCCGGCTCGGCTGAGGCCGTACCGCCGATCGGACGGCCGTGGTCCCCGGCGCGCTCGGTGACCCCGGATGAGCACCGCTGTCCCACGACCATGGTGAGATAGCGGAGTGCAGGCGTACCGGCTGGTTCGCCGGCCGGCGCGGGCCGAGCCGGCGCGCCGTGCCGACCCCGATCAGCGGGCCGTCGTCGACCACACCGACGGACCGTTGCTCGTCGTCGGAGGACCCGGCACCGGCAAGACCAGCACTCTCGTCGAGGCCGTCGTGGCCCGCATCGCCGAAGGCACCGACCCGGAACGGGTCCTGGTGCTCACCTTCAACCGCCGGGCGGCGCACACCCTGCGTCGCCAGATCGAGGCGAGGATCGCCGGCGATTCGCGTCGGGTCATCCACGAGCCCCTGGTACGGACCTTTTCGGCGTACGCGTTCGGTCTGTTGCGCCGGGCCGCCGCCGAACGCGGTGAGCCGTCGCCCCGGCTGCTCACCGGCCCGGAACAGGACCTGATCATCCGGGAGCTGCTCGACGTCGCCGGTCCGGTCGCGGCCGATCCGGCCCCGGCCGGGCGGTCCGCGCCGCCGCAACGGCCCGCCGACGAGATCGACGATCCGATCGGCTGGCCGGTCGAGCTGCGGGCCGCGCTACCGACCCGGGCGTTCGCCACCCAACTCCGTGATCTGCTGCAACGGGCGACCGAGCGGGGCGTCGGGCCGGTCCAGCTCGCCCGGCTCGGCGAGCGGCTCGGCCGCGCCGACTGGCCGGCGGCCGCCCGCTTTCTCCGGCAGTACGTCGCGGTCCTGGCCCTGCGGGACGTGAGCAACCGGGGCTCGGTCGGCTACGACCACGCCGAACTGGTCCGGGCCGCCGCCGGGTTGTTGACCGACGACCCCGAGCTGCTTGCCGCCGAGCGTCGCCGGTTGTCCCATGTATACGTCGACGAGCTCGCCGACACCGACCCGGCGCAGGTCGAACTGCTCGGGCTGGTCGCCGGTGGCGGCCGGCCGTTGGTGGCGTTCGCCGACCCCGACTCGTCGACCTATGCCTTCCGTGGCGCCGATCCCGGAATCGTGCCGGTCTTCGGCCACCGCTTCCGGACCGCGTCGGGCGCGGTCGCCCGGCAGATCACCCTGCGGGTCTGTTACCGCGCCGACCCGGCTCTGCTCGACGTGACCGGCCGGGTGGCCCGCCGGCTGCGCGGGCCGGCCGGACACCGGCTGACGCGTCCGGCGGCGGAGACAGGCCCCGATTCGCCCCGTCGACCGGCCGCCAGCGGGCCCGCCCCCGACGCTGCCGGGCCCGACCCGGAGGCCGCCGCCGTGCGGGTACGGGTGTTCCGTTCGGCCACCAGCGAGGCCAGCTACCTGGCACATGCCCTGCGGGTGGCGCACCTGATCGACGGCGTGCCCTGGTCCCGGATGGCGGTGATCGTCCGGTCGACCACCTGGCAGTTGCCGCCGCTGCAGCGGGCACTGCAGGTGACCGGCGTGCCGACCGTGGTGCACGCCGAAGACCTGCCGCTGCACCGGCAACCCGCGGTGGCCCCGCTGCTGTTGTTGCTGCGCTGCGCGCTAGAACCGGACCGGCTCGACGAGGAGTCGGCCGTCGCGTTGCTGCATTCCCCGCTCGGCGGTGCCGATCCGCTCGCCGAGCGGCGACTGCGCCAAGGGCTGCGGGCGTTGGCGCTGGCGGCCGGGGACCGCCGGCCCTCCGGGGATCTGCTCGTCGACGCGCTACGCGACCCGGCGGAACTCGCCGCGATCGAACGCCGGTGGGCGGCACCGGCCCAGGCGGTGGCGGTGTTGCTGGCGACCGCCCGGGAAACGGCGGCCCGGCCCGGCGCGACCGTGGAGGACGTGCTCTGGGCGGTGTGGCAGGCCAGTGGTCTGGCCGACCGCTGGTTCGGGGCGATCGTGCGGGGCCGTACGCCTGCCGGTCCGGCGGGCGCGGTCGGAGTCGCCGGTGGCGCGGACAGCGCGGCCCGGTGGCGGGCCGCCGCCGCCGACCGGGATCTCGACGCGGTGATGGTGTTGTTCGACACGGCCGCCCGGTTCGTCGACCGGCTGCCGGGCGCGCGTACCGAGGTGTTTCTCGACCACGTGCTCGGCCAGCAGTTGCCCGCCGACACCCTCGCCGCCGAGGGGGACCGGGGTGAGGCGGTACGCCTGCTCACCGCACACGCCGCCAAGGGCCTCGAATGGGATGTGGTGGCCATCGCCGGGGTGCAGGAGGGTGTCTGGCCCGACCTGCGGCTGCGCGGCAGTTTGCTCGGCTCGGAACGCCTGGTGGACGTGCTCACCGGCCGCGCCGACGGCAGTGGTCTGACGGCCTCGCTGGTCGCCCAGACCTCGGCGCTGCTCGACGAGGAACGTCGACTGTTCTACGTGGCGGCCACCCGGGCGCGGCGCCGGCTGCTGGTGAGCGCGGTCGCGTCCGCCGGGGTCGGCGGGTTGGACCACGAGGAGCAGCCGAGTCGCTTTCTGCTCGAGTTGGGAGTACATGCCGACACCGACACCGACACCGACACCGACAGCGACCGGTCGTCGGACGACGCCGGAGCAGATCGGTCGTCGGACGACGCCGCGCTGTCGACCGCCGCGCTGTCGACCGCCGCGCCGTCGACCGCACGGGGCGTACCGGTGAACGAGTCGCCGAGCGGCGCCGCCGCCGATGAACCACCCACCGACGCGCCGGCTCTGCCGGTCGGCCGGCCGCCCCGGGCGTTGACCCTGCCCGCCTTGGTGGCCGAGCTGCGTACGGTGGTGACCGACGTCGCGGCGTCCGCGCGACGCCGCCATGAGGCCGCCGCCGTCCTGGGTCGGCTGGCGGTCGCCGGGGTACCGGGCGCGCATCCGGACGACTGGTGGGGGCTGCGGGGGCTCTCCGACGACCGTCGGCTGGTCGACGACGGCGAACCGGTGCGCGTAACACCATCCACCATGGAAAGCGCTCTGCGGTGCAGCCTGCGTTGGCTGCTGGAGCGGCACGGCGGCCGGGGGGAGTCGAGCACGGCGGCCGGGGTCGGCAACCTGGTGCACGCGGCGGCGATGCTCGCCGAGGACGCCAGCGTGGACCGGGCGAAGCTGCTGGAGTACGTCGCCGCCCGGTTCGACGCGATCGACCTTGCCGCCCGCTGGATGGCCGGCCCGGAGCTGTCCCGGGCCGAGGCGATGGTCGACAAGCTGCTGCGCTGGCTGGCCTCGAACCCCCGCCGGCTGTTGGCCATCGAACACGAGTTCACCGTACGGCTGGACGATCCGCACCAACCGGTGGAGCTGGCCGGCCGGGTCGACCGGCTGGAGGTCGACGCTGACGGTCGGCTGGTCGTGATCGACCTCAAGACCGGCAAGTCGAGTGCGGTCACCGCCGCGGAACTGGCCGAACATCCGCAGCTCGGTGCCTATCAGGCGGCGGTGGAGGCGGGCGCTTTCGCCGACTTCGGCGAGGAGTCCGGCGGGGCGGCCCTGGTGCAGCTCGGCACCCCGGTCAAGGATGCCCGGGAGCAGAACCAGCCGCCGTTGGCCGACGGCGACGACGCCGGCTGGGCCACGGCGATGGTACGGCGTACCGCCCAGACCATGGCCGCGTCGACGTTCTCGGCGGTGGCCAACTCCAGTTGCCGGGTCTGCCCGGTGAAGACCAGCTGCCCGGTCTCCGGCAAAGGCCGCCAAGTCGTCGAACCGCCCCCGGAGCCGTCATGACCCAGCCCCGGGAGTGGCGATGACCCAGCAGTCGCTGTTCGTCACCCCGCCGCCGCGCCGGCGCGCCGACGCCGGCCCGCGCTACACCCCGGTCGAACTGGCCCGGCTGCTGAAGCAGCCGCCGCCGACCCCGGAGCAGGCGGCGATCATCGCCGCGCCGGTCGAGCCGCTGCTGGTCGTGGCCGGTGCCGGCTCCGGCAAGACCGAGACGATGGCGGCCCGGGTGGTCTGGCTGGTGGCCAACGGGCAGGTACGCCCGGAGCAGGTGCTCGGCCTGACCTTCACCCGCAAGGCCGCCGGCGAGTTGGCGCACCGGATCCGGATCCGACTCGGACAACTGGTCCGGCAACTCGGCCGGGAAGGCCGCCGTACCGAGGAGGATCCGCTCTCCGGCGAGCCGATGGTGGCCACCTACCACTCGTACGCGGCCCGGGTGGTCACCGAACACGGCCTGCGCGCCGGGTTCGAACCGTCCGCCCGGCTCCTGACCGAGGCGTCCCGCTGGCAGATCGTCGACTTCCTGGTCCGCAACTACGACGGGGACATGTCCGAGGTGGAGCGGGCGCCGGGTACGGTCACCGACGCCGTCCTGGCGCTCGCCGGCGAGTTGGCCGAGCACCTGGTCACCCCGGACGACCTGGCGGCCTGGACCGGCCGGTTCTTCGCCGAGGTGCAGTCGCATCCGGGCCGGATGTACGCCGACGTCCGGCGGGCGCTGACCATCCAGCAGATCCGGCTGCGGCTGCTTCCGCTGGTCCGGGCCTATCAGCAGCGCAAGGCGGACTTCGAGGCGATGGACTTCGCCGATCAGATGTCGCGGGCCGCCCAGGTGGCCCGGGACCATCCGGCGGTCGGCGACATCGAGCGGGAACGCTACCGGGTGGTGCTGCTCGACGAATACCAGGACACCAGCCACGCCCAGGTGGTGATGCTGCGGTCGCTGTTCGGCGGCGGGCATCCGGTGGTGGCGGTCGGCGACCCGTGCCAGTCGATCTACGGCTGGCGGGGGGCGAGCGCCGGCACGCTGGACCGGTTCGTCGGCGAGTTCGCCCGCGTCGACGGCCGGCCGGCCCGCACGCTCACCTTGACCACGAGTTGGCGCAACCGGCCGGAGATTCTCAGCGTGGCCAACCGGCTCTCCGGTCCGCTGCGGGCCGCCGGTGCGAAGGTCGCCGCGCTGGCGGCGGCGGCCAAGGTGGCCGCGCCGATTCCCGGTCGCAGCGCGGGTGGCCTGCCGGCCGCGACCGTGCACTGTGCCCTGCTGGGCACGGTGCTGGACGAGGCCGAGTGGGTCGCCGAGAGCATGCTGGCCGCCTGGCGCGGGGCGGCCGGCGGCGATCCGGCCCGGGGCGACGAGATCCCGGTGGACGCCCGGCCGACCAGCGCGGTCCTGGTCCGGGTGCGTAGCCAGATCCCGGCGATCGAGGCGGCGTTGCGGGCCCGGGGCCTGCCGGTCGAGGTGGTCGGTCTGGGCGGCCTGCTGGACACCCCCGAGGTACGGGACGTGGTGAGCACGTTGCGGGTGCTGGCCGACCCGACCGACGGTCCCGCCCTGCTGCGCCTGCTGACCGGTGCCCGCTGGCGGATTGGTCCCCGTGACCTGGTGGCCCTGCACCGGCGGGCCAAGGCGATCGCCGCCGCCCGCCGGGAGTTGCCCCGGGCCGCCGATGGTGACGAACCGGAGATCGCGGTGGACGGGCTCGACGAGGCGAGCCTGGTGGAGGCGTTGGCGGATCTGGGCCCGGCGCAGCTCTACTCGGCGGAGGGTTACGCCCGGCTGCGGGCGTACGGCCGGGAACTCGCCCTGTTGCGGCAGCGGATGGACCAGCCGTTGCCGGATCTGATCGCCGACGTGGAGCGGACCACCGGCTTGGACGTGGAGGTGGCGGTCCGGGCCGGTACCGCCGGCAGCGGTGGTGACGCCGGTCTGGCCCAGGGGCATCTGGACGCGCTCGGTGACGTGGCCGCCCGGTTCGCCGGCGAGTCGGACACCGCGACCCTGTCGGCGTTTCTGGCGTTCCTGGCCGCCGCCGAGGACGAGGAACGCGGTCTGGCGCCCGGCGAGGTCGACGTGGTGGAGGGCGCGGTGCAGATCCTGACCGCGCACGCCGCGAAGGGCCTGGAGTGGGACGTGGTGGCGGTGGCCGGCCTGACCCGGGAGGTCTGGCCCGGCCCGGTACGGGGGTCGGACCATTTCCTGTACGGCCTCGGGGTGCTGCCGTTCCCGTTGCGCGGCGACGCCGACGGCTTGCCCCGGCTGGCGCTCGACGAGGTCGCCGACCAGCGGGCGCTGGCCCGGGCGGTGACCGAGTTCGGGCAGCTGTGGCGCGACCATGACGAGCGGGAGGAGCGGCGGCTGGCGTACGTGGCGATCACCCGTCCCCGGCGGCTGCTGCTCTGCTCCGGTTACTGGTGGGGTGCCGGGGTGAAGCGGCATCGCGGCCCGTCGGTGTTCCTGCGGGAGATCCACGACGACTGCCTGGCCGGGGCGGGTCTGGTGGACCACTGGGCGCCGGAGCCGACGGCTGAGGCGACGAACCCGATCGACGAGGTGACGGTACGGGCGGACTGGCCGGCGGATCCGCTCGGTGCCGGCCGGACCCGGATCGCGGAGGCGGCGGGGCTGGTCCGGAGGGCGATGGACCGGGCGGTGCCGGGACCACCGCCGACCAGCCCTGGCGATGCCGAAGATCCCGTCGATCTGCCGAGCGGGGACGATCGGCCGGCAGGCGACGACCCCGAGGTGTCGGGACGGGACCAGCCGGCGCGCCGCTGGTGGCGCGAGGCGGAGATCCTGCTCGCCGAACGCGAACAGTTGGCCAACGGTGTCGGTCCGGTCGACGTACCGCTGCCGGAGCAGATGTCCGTGTCGCAACTGGTCGCGTTGCGTCGGGACCGGTTCGCGCTGGCCCGCCAGCTGCGTCGTCCGCTGCCGGCCCGGCCGGACCCGTACGCCCGGCGGGGCACCGCGTTCCACGCCTGGTTGGAGCAGCGGTTCGGCGCGGACCGGCTGCTTGACATCGACGAACTGCCGGGCGCGGCTGACGAGGACGCCGCGCCCGACGAGGCACTGCGGCGGTTGCAGGAGCTCTTCCTGGCCAGCGAGTGGGCCGACCGGGTGCCGGTCGAGGTGGAGGTGCCGTTCGCCACGGTGGTCGCCGGAGTGGTGGTACGTGGCCGGATGGACGCGGTCTTCGCCGGCCCGGCCGGTCGCTACGACGTGGTCGACTGGAAGACCGGTCGACGTCCGGCGGGAGTCGCCGAGTCGGCCGCCGCCGTGCAGCTGGCCGCGTACCGGCTGGCCTGGGCGGAACTGGCCGGGGTGCCGGTGGCGCTGGTACGGGCGGCGTTCCACTACGTCGGCGAGGGTGTCACCGTACGGCCGGCCGATCTGCTGGACCACGACGGCCTGGCGGCGTTGATCCGTGGCCTGCCACGCCTGGGTGACCCGGTGGAGTCGTGATAGGCTGACCGGGTTGCAGTTTTGGTTCCCGGTGACCTTGGTCGACGTCAGCTCTCCGCTGGCGCCGCCCACTCGGTCGCTAAGACAGTGCGAGCGCCTGCGGGATTGCGGCCCAGGCGCTCTTTGTTGTGTTCGGGCTCAGCACCGGATGGGGCGATCAGTACCGCGACGCCGATCCACGCACCAGCGGGGATCTCATTTCGGCCCGTAGGCAGTCTCGGGACCGATCGTTCCGTCGAGGAGACGAGTTACATGGCAGTTGGCACCGTCAAGTGGTTCAACGCGGACAAGGGCTTCGGTTTCATCACCCCGGACGGGGGTGGCGCTGACGTCTTCGCCCACTTCTCCGCCATCCAGACCTCCGGCTACCGCAGCCTGGACGAGAACCAGCGGGTGGAGTTCGAGGTCACCCAGGGCCAGAAGGGCCCGCAGGCGGAGAACATCCGCCCGCTCTGAACCACGCGTCGATCCGGCCCGCGCCACACCGGTGGCGCGGGTCGGGCCGCCACCGTAGTCCCTTTCCCGGTGCTCGTGCGCTGGCGCACCTCTGGTTCGCGCTCGTGCACGCTCGAACACCCGGTCGGTGCCTACGCACCGCACACCCCGGTTCGTACTCATGCACCGCACACCCAATGGTTCGTGCTTGTGACCGCTGACGGTTTCGTCCGTCCGGCGCCTTCCTCGCTACGTGCCGCTAGCGGAAGGCCCGCCTGATCATGAGCCCTACCCTGACTTCCGTCGCGCCCGCGACGCCCGCCACCCCGGTCCGCCCGGCGTCCTTCCAGGACGTGCCGCTGCCGGCCAGCCTGCTGGCCGCGTTGACCGCGAACGGCATCCTCGAACCCTTCCCCATCCAGGCCGCCACCCTGCCCGACTCGTTGGCCGGTCGCGACGTTCTCGGCCGTGGCCGCACCGGATCCGGCAAGACGCTCGCCTTCGGCCTGCCGTTGCTGTCGCGTACCGCCGGTCGCCGGGCCCGCCCCGGTCGGCCGCTGGCACTGATCCTGGTGCCCACCCGCGAGCTGGCCCAGCAGGTGACCGCGGCGCTGGAGCCGTACGCCCGTGCGGTACGGCTGCGGTGCGTCACCGTCGTCGGTGGAATGTCGATGCAGCGGCAGATCGACGCGCTGCGCTCCGGCGCCGAGGTCGTCGTGGCCACCCCCGGCCGCCTCAACGACCTGGTCGAACGGGGTTCCTGCCAGTTGCAGGAGGTCACCGTGACCGTGCTCGACGAGGCCGACCAGATGGCCGACATGGGCTTCCTGCCCCAGGTCACCACGATCCTTCGTCAGGTCGCCCCGGGCGGGCAGCGGATGCTCTTCTCCGCCACCCTGGACCGTGGCGTCGACCGGCTGGTCCGGCAGTTCCTCACCAACCCGGTCGCCCACCAGGTGGATCCGTCCGCCGCCACGGTCAGCGCGATGACCCACCACGTGCTGCACGTCAGCGCGGCCGACAAACCGGCCGCGACGGCCGCGATCGCGGCCCGCGACGGCCGGGTCATCATGTTCATCGGCACCAAGCACCGGGCCGACCGGCTGGCCCGGCAGCTGCTCGCCAGTGGAGTGCGGGCCGCCGCGCTGCACGGCGGCAAATCCCAGGGTCAGCGCAACCGGATCCTGGAGCAGTTCAAGAGCGGACAGATCACCGCTCTGGTCGCCACCGACGTGGCCGCCCGAGGCATTCACATCGACGACCTCGACCTTGTCGTCAACGTGGATCCGCCGGCAGACCACAAGGACTACCTGCACCGGGGTGGACGTACGGCCCGGGCCGGCGCCACCGGCGTGGTGGCCACCCTGGTCCTGCCCGAGCAGCGGCGGGACATGGACCGGCTGCTGGCCGCGGCCCGGATTCGCCCCGAGGCGATCTGGGTCCGTCCCGGCGACACCGAACTCGCCCGGGTCACCGGAGCCCGTACACCGTCCGGTGTGCCAGTGACGGTGGCCGCCGCGCCGGCCCGCCCCACCAGCCCCGCTGGGGCCGGTGGCGCGCCGACCCGTCGCCCCGGCGGGCGTCGCCGGCCGAGCCGCCGCCCGGCCGCCCGCTAGCGACTACGAAGCCGGGCCGGTCAGCGGCTCGCTCAGCGCTCCGGGCCGGTGCTGCCGGCCGGGTAGTCACGCAACGGCGAGTGCCCGGCCGCCCAGGCCCGCAGCACCGGTTCGATGATCCGCCAGCTTTCCTCCGCCTCCTGGGCCTGGGCGGACAGCCGGGTGTCACCGTCGATGATCGCCAGCAGCAGCTGCCCGTACGGACTCGGCGCCTGCCGGGCCAGCTCGGTGACCAGCTCGACCGGCTCCAGATCGAACGGATTGCCCATCCCGTTGACGTTGAGTCGCAACGACATCCGGTCCGGATCGAGCTGCAGCCGCAGCTCGTTGCACTGGCTGTCGCGGCCGGCGAACGCGGCGTGCGGCACGTCGGCGAACCGGACCACGATCTCCCGCCGGTCCCGGTCCAGCGCCTTGCCGGTCCGCAACCGGAACGGCACCCCGGACCAGCGCCAGTTGTCGATGTGCAGGATCAGCTCGGCGTACGTCTCGATGCCCCGCCGCGGGTCGACGCCGGGCGCGTCCACGTAGGCGGCCACCTGACGTTCGCCGGCGCGGCCGTGCACCGTACCGGCGGTGTAGCGGCCACGGACCGTACACCGGTCGACGTCGTCGGCGGTGATCGGGCGTACGGCCCGCAACACGTCGAGCTTGCGGACCGCCAGATCGGCCGGGTCGACGGTCAGTGGCGGCTCCATCGCCACCAGGGTCAGCAGCTGCAGCAGATGGTTCTGCACCATGTCGCGCAGCGCCCCGGCGTGGTCGTAGTAGCTGGACCGGCTCTGGGCGTCGACCGTCTCGTCGAAGACGATGTCGACTCCGGTGATATGGGTGTTGCTCCACAACGGCTCCAACACCCGGTTGGCGAAGCGCAGCCCCAGCAGGTTCAGCACCGTCTGCTTGGCCAGGAAGTGGTCGACCCGGAACACCCGGTCGTCGGCGAGCACCCGGTGTAGCACGGCGTTGAGCCGGCGGGCGCTGGCCAGGTCCTCACCGAAGGGTTTCTCCACCACCACCCGTACGCCGGGCGGCAGCTCGCAGCGACCGAGCGCCACGACCACCGGCTCGAACAGTCCGTGCGGCAGGGCCAGGTAGACCACCACCGGGTCGTCGCCGGTGCTGGCGAGTCCGCCGGTGCTGGCCAGTCCGCCGGTGCTGGCCAGTCCGCCGGTACGGGCGGCGGCCAGCGCGGCGGTCAGCACCGCAGGGTCGGTCACGTCGCCGCCGATGTAGCGGGTGTTCTCGGCGATCGCCGCCCGCGCCTCGGGAGCGACCTCCGCCGCGTGCCGGTCCAGGGCGGCGCCGACCCGCTGCCGGAAGCCGTCGTCGTCGAGATCGTCGCGGGCCACGCCGATCACCCGCAGCCCGCCGGCCGGCCGGCCGAGCTCACGCAGCTGCGCCAGCCCGGGTAGCAGGTACCGGGTGGTCAGGTCGCCGGTGGCACCGAGCACGATCACGTTCGCCGTCAAGGCCGTTTCCTTCCGTACCGGGCCAGGTTGACCGCGCTGCTGATCAACCCGATGTGGCTGAACGCCTGCGGGAAGTTTCCCAGGAAGTCGCCGGTGCCGGGGTCGATCTGCTCGGGGAGCAGCCCGACGTGGTTGACCCGGCCGCAGAGCTGGTCGAACAGTTCGTACGCCCGGTCGAGTTGACCGCTGCCGGCCAGGTTGTCCACCCACCAGAACGAGCAGAGCAGGAACGCGCCTTCGTCGCCGGCCAGGCCGTCGGGTGACTCGTCCGGCAGGTAGCGGTAGAGCAGGTCGCCGCCGGCACCGAGGCGGCGCTGCACGGCGTCGACGGTGGCGACCATCCGAGGGTCGGCGGCGTCGACGATCCGGCGCAGCGGCAGCGCCAGCAGGCTGGCGTCGACCGTGCCCGGCTGCCCGAGATGCTCGGTGAAGTGGCCGGCGCCGGCGTCCCACGCCTCGGTCAGCAGGGTGGTACGGATGTCGGCGGCGGCCCGCTGCCACCGCTCGGCCTGGTCGCGGCGGCCGGTGGCGGTGGCCAGCCGGGCCATCCGATCGGTCGCGACCTGACACATCGCCACCGAGTAGGTGAACGGTCGCCCTTCGTGCCGGATCTCCCAGATGCCGTGATCGGGGGTCCGCCAGTGTTCCACCGCGAGGTCGCCCAGTTGGGTCAGGTTCGCCCAGCGTCGGTCGTCGACCTTCCCTCCGACCCGGGCCCACTGCCAGGCACAGTCGAGGATCTCCCCGTACACGTCGTGTTGGATCTGGTCGGCGGCGGCGTTGCCCCACCGTACCGGGCGTGACCCCCGGTAGCCGGCGAGCTCGTGATCGAGCCGTTCGGCCGCAGGCCGGGTGCCGTCCAGGGTGTAGAGGACGTGCGGTCGGCCGTCGCGGGTGCACGCGTCGAGGACCCAGGACAGGAACGCGTCGGCTTCGGTGGTCATCCCGACCCGGCGGAGCGCGTAGACGGTGTACGCCGCGTCGCGTACCCAGGTGAAGCGGTAATCCCAGTTGCGTTCGCCGCCGATCGCCTCCGGCAGCGACGATGTCGGGGCGGCGACGACCGCGCCGCTGGCGTGGTGGTCGCAGAGCTTCAGGGTGATCGCGCTGCGGCGGACCAGTTCGGCGTACGGTCCGGTGTAAGTGATCTCCTGGCTCCAGGAGCGCCAGGCCGCGGCGGTCCGGTCGAGCGCGGCGGCGACCTGGTCGGCGCTGCGCTGGCGGGTGGGGCCCTCGCCCCAGCGCAGCACCAGACCGAGCCGCTGTCCGGCGCTGAGCCGGATCCGGCCGGTGAGCCGGTCCAGTCCGGGCACGGGTCTGGTCGTGGTGAGGCGCAACGTCGACGGGCTGTCGGTCGCGGCTCCGGCGGCTGGTCCCGCGCTGGCTGGTCCCGCGCTGGCTGGTCCCGCGCTGGCTGGTCCCGCGCCGGCCGGGAAGCTGATGCGGATCTCCTCGGCCGACGCGGAGGCCGTGATGCCGCCCCGTCCGCTGACGGCGATCTCCAGGTCGACGTCGCCGTCGAGCACGGTGACCAGTCTGGCCAGCTCACCGTCCGCGCTGCCGAGTTCGGGCGGGCCGTCGGGGCGCCGCGCTCCGTCGACCACCAGCGCGTCTCGCAGCTCCAGCCGGCCGGTCGCGGTGTGCAGTTCGGTCCGCAGCACGGCGGTGTCGGGCAGGTACTCCTGCCGTACCGCCCGCAGACCGGCCGGTCGGACGGACCACGATCCGCCGCGTTCGCTGTCGAGCAGCGCCGCGAACAGCGCCGGGCCGTCGAAACGGGGCAGACACAGCCACCGTACGGTGCCGTCCAGCCCGACCAGGGCGGCGGTCTGCCCGTCTCCGATCAGGCCATGGTCGGCGATCCTCGGATAACCGTCGTCGAGCTGGGGAACCGGCCAGGCGGTGATTTCCGCCAGTTGGTCGGTCACGGACACCTCCTCGGGGGTCACGTCTGTGGACGGGGTCGTCGACTGACGAGTTCGCCGTCACCTGGTGTGGCTCTCCTACCCGGGTCGACGTGGGTCGACTCGTTCGCGCCGCCGATCAGTCTGGTCGTGGCGGCGGCAAGATCCGCCAGTGTCGCTGAGCGATCGACCCGGATGGCGGAGTCGCACCGTCGTCCGGCCGGTCGAAACAGCGGGTTTCCCACGCTTTCGGTCTGATGGGCGACTGCGGGATGCGGGGTCTGCCGGGATCCTGTCGGGGGCAGGGGAGTACGGGGCTCCGGGAACTGCCTTGGCAGGGAGGTCTGGGCGAGATGGCCGCCGACATCGGTGCGGTACGTGAAGTCCTACTGGTCGTCGGATTCGCGCTGGTGGGTGTGCTGATCGCGTTGGTGTCCGTGATCACCCCCTGGTACGGCGGTTCGTCGTCGACCGATCAGGCGCCCGTGGTGGAACTGCACGCCCCGCAACGGACGCAGCAGGCCACCGATCTCAGCGCGCCGCGCCCACGCTGAGCCGGGGCGCTGCCGATTCTTCGGCCATGGGTGATTCACTAGGGAAGATGCCTGCCACGCCGCCGCCCGCACGGCACCCGTCCGGTGCCGCCGGTGACTGGTCCGCCGGCGCGGTGACCCGACTGGGTCCGCCGCCGACCGGGTCACCGCTGACTGGTGTTCCGGCCCCCGGGCCGGGCGGGCCGACCGGGCCGGGCGGGCCGGGTGGGCCGGGCGGGCCGGGTGGGCCGGGCGGTGGTGGCCGGGCCGGCTCCGCTGGTGAGGACCGGCGCCGGCAGGACGTACGCCGGTTGTGGTGGTTCGGCGGTGTGGCCGGCGGGCTGCTGGCCACCGGCCTGATCGTGGTGCTGGCGTTGGTGCTCACCGGCAACGCCGACCCGTTTCGCGCCCCGGCCCCGCCGGCCGACGTCCGGCCGCCGCTGGCGCAACTCTGTCCCGGGCCCAGTGGAGCGCCGGGGGAGCAACCGCAGAGCCCGTCGCCGGCGGTCCCACCGCGAGCGGCGCCGTCCGACCCGTCCGACCCGTCCGACCCGTCTGACCCGTCTGACCCGTCTGATCCACGGACTGTCGACCCGGAGGCTGGCATCTCCTACGCCGCCTACGGCGAGCCGTGGCAGCCGTGGCGGGCCGAGTGGAACGCCGGTTCGCTGCAGGTGCCGTACCGGGTCGGGCAGCACTTCGTCACCGAGCCCGCCTACAACGGGTTCAGCGACTACCACGCGTCCATTCTGTCGGCGGCGGTGCCGGCGGCCGACAACGACGCGCTCTCCCTCGATCTGGAGTGCGTCGGCCGGCAGGTCGCCGCCGATGTGCGTGCCGAGTACTATCCGCAGCCCAATCGGATGGATCCGATCCGTGACGAGCGGACCGTCCTCGACGGCCGGCCGGCGTGGCTGACCGTGTTCCGGCTGCACTTCAGCCAGCCCGGGCTGCGGGCCACCGACGAGTTGGTCGCGGTCGCCTGCATCGACGTGGGTCGGACCACCGCCGCGGTGCTGTTCGTGTCGATTCCCGGCACCCACCGGCAGTACGACTGGATCGTCGACGACCTGTACGCCTCGGTCCGGGTCGACTGATCGGCCGCCGTCCGGCCGCTGGTTCCCCGGCGTACCGGGACAGGTTAGGGTCGGCGGGTGGCGCGTACAGTTCGGATTCCCGCGACGACCTACCCGGTGGAGCGGTTCACCCTCGCCAATGGCCTACGGGTGGTGCTCGCCCCGGACCGGAGTGCTCCGGTGGTCGGCGTCGCCGTCGTCTACGACGTCGGGATCCGTTCCGAGCCTCCGGGCCGCACCGGGTTCGCGCACCTGTTCGAGCACCTGATGTTCCAGGGGTCGGAGAACCTGGAGAAGCTGGCGCACTTCCGTCACGTGCAGGGCTCGGGCGGGACCTTCAACGGCAGCACCCACTTGGACTACACCGACTACTACCAGGTGCTGCCGAGCAACGCGCTGGAACGGGCGTTGTTCCTGGAGGCAGACCGGATGCGTGCCCCGCAGTTGACCGAGGAGAATCTGCGCAACCAGGTCGACGTGGTCAAGGAAGAGATTCGGGTCAACGTGCTCAACCGGCCGTACGGTGGGTTTCCCTGGCTGCACCTGCCGCCGGTGATGTTCGACACCTTCCCCAACGCGCACGACGGCTACGGATCGTTCGTCGACCTGGAGAGCGCGACGGTGGCCGAGGCGGCCGAGTTCTTCACCCGCTACTACGCCTGCGGCAATGCGGTGCTGGCGATCGCCGGTGACCTGGACGTCGCGACCGCCACCGAACTGGTCGAGCGGCACTTCGGCGACGTCCCGGCCCGCCCGGCTCCGCCGATCCCGGACTTCGCCGAACCCGAGCTGACCGCCGAACGCCGGCAGGTCCACACCGATCCGCTCGCCCCGCTGCCGGCCGTCGCCGCCGCGTGGCGGGTCCCCGACCCGATCGCGGACCTGGACGCCTATCTGCCGTACGTCGTGCTCGCCGAGGTGCTCACCGACGGGGACGCGGCCCGGCTGGTGGAGCGGCTGGTCCGGCGGGACCGGACGGTGACCAGCCTCGGTGGCTACCTCAGCTTCGAGGGCGAGCCGTTCGATGTACGGGATCCGTCGGTTCTGGTGCTGCAGGCCCACCTGCCGCCCGGGGGCGACGCCGACAAGGTCCTGGTCGCGGTCGACGAGGAGCTGGACCGGCTGGCGACGGGCGGCTTCGGCCGAGGCGAACTCGCCCGGGTGCAGGCCCGGATGGCGACCCACCTGTTGCGCGACGCCGACTCGGTGCTCGGTCGGGGGCTGCGGATGGCGGTGCTCGAACAGCAACGCGGCAATCCGGAACTGGTCAACCAGCTGCCCCGCCTGCTGGGTTCGGTCACCGAGACACAGGTACGGGAGGCTGCCGCGAGCCTGCGCCCGCAGCGCCGCGCGGCGCTTGAAGTCGTTCCGGGAGGCACCCAGTGACCAGCGCGACCGTCACGGACGGTGGGAGCACCCGGCCCGGCCCGGCCCGGCCCCGCCGGCCGCTGCCCCCGCTCGGGCCCAACCGCACTCCGCCGCTGCCCAAGGTGGCGCGGCGTACGCTCGACAACGGCCTGCGGGTGATCGCTGTCCGGCGGCCTTCGGTGCCGCTGGTCGAGATCCGGCTGTGGGTTCCGTTCGGCCGGGCCCCGCTGGGCCGGGCCACGGTGCTGTCGCAGACCTTGTTCGGGGGCACCGCCAACCGGACCAACGGCGAACTGGCGGCCGAGCTGCAGGCGGTCGGCGGCGGTCTGTCCGCCGGCCTGGACCCGGACCGGTTGCTGGTCGCCGGCGCCGCGCTGGTCTCCGGCCTGCCCCGGATCCTGGAACTGCTCAACGAGGTGCTCACCGGGGCGACGTACCCGGCCGGCGAGGTGGCCATCGAGCGCGACCGGCTGGCCGACCGGATCCAGGTGGCGCTGAGCCAGCCCGCCCACGTGGCGCGCGCGGCGCTGGTCCGCCGGATTTACGGCCGGCATCCGTACGCGGTGCAGATGCCCGAGGTCGACCAGATCCGAGCGGTCCGGCCGGCGGCGCTGCGCGCGTTGCACACCGACCGGTTGCATCCGGCCGGAGCGAACCTCGTGCTCGTCGGCGACATCGCCCCCAACCGGGCTCTGGACGCCGCCGAACAGGCGCTCAGCGGCTGGCGTCCGACTGGTCGGCAGCTCGTCCTGCCACCGGCGCCGGACCCCCGGCCGGCTCCGCTCGCGTTGGTCGACCGGCCGGGGTCGGTCCAGTCGTCGCTACGGATCGCGTTGCCGGGCGTGAGTCGGGACCATCCCGATCACGCGGCGCTGCAGCTGGCGAACATGATCTTCGGTGGCTACTTCTCGTCCCGGTGGGTGGAGAACATCCGGGAGGACAAGGGGTACAGCTACGGACCGCATTCGATGGTGGAGCATTCGGTCGCCGGATCGGTGCTGCTGCTCGCTGCCGACGTCGCCACCGAGGTGACCGCCCCGGCTCTGCTGGAGACCTTCTACGAGTTGGGCCGTCTCGCCGTCGTACCGCCCGAGGCCGCCGAGCTGGAGCAGGCCCGTCAGTACGCGCTCGGCACCCTGCAGATCGGCATGTCGACGCAGGCCGGGCTGGCCGGAATGATCAGCACCTACGCCGGGTTCGGGCTGCCCGTCGACCATCTGGCCGAACACGCCGCCCGGTTGGCGTCGGTCACCCGGGAGGAGGTCGCCGCCGCCGCTGCCCGCTACCTGGCACCGTCCCAGGCGCTCGGGGTGATCCTGGGTGACGTGTCGCGGATCGCCGACGCGGTCGCGGCGGTGACCCCGGTCGAGCCGCCTGGTGGCGACCGTACCGGTGGCGACCGTAGCGGTGGTGGCCGTAGCGGCGACGCGGCGTGAGCGGTAGCGGTCCGTCGGGCGATGCCGTGGCTGGCGTCGACCAGCCGCCGTTGGCGCGTAGCGCGCTGGACCGGGCGGCGCATCGGCGTACCGAGCCGGGGTGGCTGGAGCGGGCGTGGACCCGGTCGCGGGTGCTGGTGCTGGACACGGCCGCTGGTGGCCGGGCGCTGGTCCACGACGTCGAACGGGCCGATTCCCCGGCGGCGGTCGCGCTGGTGCTGGTCGACCCGATGCCGTCGGCGGTGGACGATCGGGTCTTCCTCGGCGTCGATCGGGACGAAACGCCAATCTTCGCGGTGGACGCGCCGTTGCCGGTGGTGCCCGGGGCCCGTCCGGCCACGGTGCGGGAGGTCGGGCACCAGCTCGACGACCGGGACGCCGGGCTGTTCACCGCGGCGGCGGCGCTGCTCGGCTGGCATGCCCGACATCCGTACGCGCCGGGCACCGGGTCGCCGACCCGACCGAGCGATGGCGGATGGTCGCGGACGGACCCGGACGAAGTCCGCATCTGGCCGCGCACCGACCCGGCGGTGATCGTGCTGCCGCACGACGGCGTGCCCGGCCCGCAGGGGCGCTGCCTGCTCGCCAACCATCATGCCCGGCGCGGTGACGGGCGGGGACGGCTCTACTCCTGCCTGGCCGGGTTCGTCGAGCCGGGCGAGTCGGCTGAGGCGACGGTGGCCCGGGAGGTCCGGGAAGAGGTCGGGATGACCTTGTCGGAGCTGTCCTATCTCGGCAGCCAGTCCTGGCCGTTCCCGGGCACGCTGATGCTCGGCTACCTCGGGCGGGTCGATCCGGATCAGTCAGTTCGGATCGACCCGGAGGAGATCATCCGGGCTCGCTGGTTCAGCCGGGCCGAGGTGCGCGCGGTGCTGGCCGGTGACCAGGTGGACTCGGGTGACGGGTTCACGGTGCGGCTGGCGCCACCCGCGTCGATCGCGGCTTTCCTGATCGGTCACTGGGTCGCCGATCGTGGGTGACCGCCGGGTTGAGCCGGCTGCCGGCCCAACCCTGGCCCGTGGGCGCCGTTGCCGCGATGCCCACGGGCCAAGGTCCTGGCCCGTCGCTGCCGGCCACCTGGGTGGTACGGCGGGGCTGGCCGAGCCGCGACGGTCGTCCGTCACCGGTCAGCGGACCGATGCCGATGCCGAGGACTGGTCGGTTGTCGATGCCGGTGCCGACAGTTGGTCGACGTCTGTCGCGTGCGGATCCGGCACCTGGACCACCTTGACTCGTTGTCGGCCGGAGCGGACCGAGCCGACCGAGGACCGCGCGCGAGACTCATCGCGGCTTCGCGGTTCTCGGCGCAGGCGGTCTGCCGGCGAGGCTCGGGGGCGGTCCATTCGTCGCGGATCCGTCGACCGCTGGCGATGGCCTCGGTGAGCTCGTCATGGGCCACCGCGCGGACTTCCGTGCGGACGATCAGATATCGCATGTGCGACTCCGGGGAACCGTGACCGATGATCGACGGCCGGCGGGTTCCCACAGTCGGAATGTGCTTGCTTGGAAATTCCACCGGATGTCTCCGGCACGAGAGAACCCCGGATCGCGATGGGCTAAACGTGCCGAACGGGTGAAACAAGATGTCCGTTCGGTGGATTGCGGAACACCGGGCGGCGCGTGGACTCCGGACACTCCGGGCGGCGCGTGGACTCCGGGACGACGCGTGGCGTCGGACGTGGTCTCCCGCCCCGATTCATCCGCACCGGAACGATCCGGTGCGGATGAATCAGACCCATGGCGTACGGTCAGCTCAGGTCGAACTCCCCGTCCTTCGCGCTGTCGATGAAGTCGCGCCAGTTGGTCCGCTCGAACGACAGGACCGGTCCGGTACGGTTCTTGCTGTCCCGCATCAGCACCGGCGCCCGGTCGCCAGCCAGTGGTCCGACCTCGACACAGTTGGTGCTCTGGCTGCGGCTGCTCTTACGCCAAGCGGGCGAGTTCCCGCCAGCGGTGCGCACGCTGCGCTGATCTGCTGGGTTCATTCCTGCTCCTTGCTGGTAAGGCGGACCGGGCTGGACGACGTGCGGTCAGTCCGGTGTCACCTGCTCGGCCCGCTGCGTGGTCGCGTCGTGCGGTCCACGCTGGATGGGCGGCCCGGCCGGTCGGCCGGGGCCTGCCCCGCTCGCGGTGGCGGGCGGGGACAGTGGGGCAGGGGTGGTGGGTGGTGTGGTGGCTACGGCGGGGGTGGTGTCCGCGTGGGGTCCGCCGGGGGAGGCGGTGTCCGGTGCGGGGAGCGTGCTCAATTCGGTGGCGCCGGCCGCCTGGTGTCGGGTGATCGCCTCGGTGAGCCACTCGATCGACTCCTCGGGGTCGCGGGCGGCCTGGCACATCCAGTCGAAGACCTGCCGGTAGCGGTCCAGGACCGGACCCTCGTTCACGGTCATGTCGGCGGCCAGCGTCTCTACCGCCACGGCGCTCGGATCCTCCGGATCGGCGAACGAGTAGATCGAGAACGCGGTCTCCGGCAGGTACCAGGAGGCGATGGTCGCCGTCTGCGGCAACACCCGCAGGGTGACGTTCGGCAACTGGGCCATCGAGCGCAGGTGCATGAGCTGGGCGACCATCACGTCGGGCGGCCCGCACCGTAGCCCGAGTGCGGTTTCCTCCAGCACGGCGGTGTAGCGGGGGACCCCGTTGCTGCGCATCAGCATGGACTGGCGCGACGTGCGGGCGGCCACCTCTGTGTCGGGATCGTCGGGTACCCGTTTGTCGTTGGTGGGGTCGAACAGCGGTAGCGCCGACAGGATTCGGATCTTGGCGTAGTCGGGGGTCTGCAGAAGTCCTGGAATGATCACCGAGCCGTACTCGTGGATTTCGGTGGCACCGGCCTCAAGTTCGGCGTAGGCCCGCTGCCGGCTGGTCATCACCGCGTACGAGCGCAGGAATGCCCGGGTGTTTCCGGCGTCCCGGGCGATGCCGACCAGTTCGTCGCGGACCTCGTCGCTGACGCCGTACAGATCGAGTAGGTCCATCACGTCACCGACGCCCGGGCGACTCCGTCCGTTCTCCAGTCGGGAGAGCTTGGACGCCGAGGCCCAGTTGACTCGCTCGATCACCTGCTCGCCGGTGAGCCCGGCGTTTTCCCGTAGCCGCCTCAGCTCACTGCCGAGGCGGCGACGGCGCATAGTCGGACTCGGTATGGGCTGCTCGGGCTGCACCGGTACTCCCCCCGATCCGTCGGCATCCGCCATGGAAGCGGCGACGTGTGTCGCGGCCCGAAACAGTATGGCCCCGATCTCGTGTCAGTGGGGCCCCCGCACCGGGCGTGTTTGCCCAAATGCGACCTCGCGTGGCGGCGCGACGGACCGTGAGTGCGACTCAGTTACCGGCGATGCTGGCGAGACGCTGACGAACTTGAGCAATATTCGGGTTGGTCAATGCCGAACCGTCCGGAAATCGTACTGTCGGGACCGTCTGGTTGCCGCCGTTGACCTCCATCACATAGGCCGCCGCGTTCTCGTCCCGTTCGATGTCGATCACCTCGTACGGAATCTGCTCCCGATCGAACTGGGACTTGAGCCGGTGGCAGTAACCGCACCACGTGGTCGAATACATGGTCAACATCGTCTGGGTCCTCCCAGGAACTCGGGCACCTGGCGGTGCGGGTGGGTGCTCCGTCGCGCCGGTGCCGGTACGGCGGACGGCCCGGTCGTCGCCGCCGGGCTAGCCGGTGCAACGTCCGGCACGGCTGCGATGATTCCTAGCTGTGGCGGCGGACATCAGCTCAGTCTCAGGCTCAGACCAGGACTCAGGCCCAGCGCGTACCGAGATCGCCCGGGTGCTCGCTGGGCTCGACCCGGAGCAGCGTACGGCGGTCACCGCGGCCGCGGTGCCGGTCTGCGTCCTGGCCGGTGCCGGTACCGGGAAGACCCGGGCGATCACCAGTCGGATCGCCTACCGGGTCCTGTCGGGCCAGATCGTCGCCCGGCACGTCCTGGCGGTCACCTTCACCGCGCGGGCGGCCGCGCAGTTGCGCGCCCGGCTCGGCGAACTCGGCGTGGCGGGGGTCCAGGCCCGCACGTTCCACGCCGCCGCGTTGCGCCAGGTCCGCTACTTCGCGCCCCGACTGCTCGGCGGTCGGGAGATGCCCGAGCTGCTCGACAGCAAGATCAGACTGGTCACCCTTGCCGCCGGTCGGCTCGGCGTACGGACCGATCGGGCCGCCGCCCGCGACCTCGCCGGCGAGATCGAGTGGGCCAAGTCGTCGCTGGTCGAGCCGGGTGAGTACGCGGTGGCGGCGGCGAAGGCGATGCGGGAGACACCGCACGAGCCGGCCAGGGTCGCCGAGGTGTTCGCCGCGTACGAGCAGGTCAAGCGGGCCAACGGGGTGATCGATTTCGAGGACGTGCTCCGGGCGGCGATCTGGGGCATCGAAGACCACCCCGACGTCGCCGAGCAGGTCCGCGCCCAGTACCGGCACTTCGTGGTCGACGAGTACCAGGACGTCAACCCGCTGCAGCAGCGCCTGCTCGACGCCTGGCTGGGTGGCCGCGACGACCTGACCGTGGTCGGCGACGCCAGCCAGACGATCTATTCGTTCACCGGGGCCACCTCGGCCTACCTGGTCGATTTTCCGCACCGGCACCGCGACTCGGTGGTGGTCCGGCTGGTCCGCGACTACCGTTCGACTCCGCAGGTGGTCGGCTTGGCCAACGCGGTGATCCGGCAGGCCCGGGGGGCCGAGGCGCGGTTGCGTCTGGAACTGGTCGGACAACGTCCGGCTGGTCCGGAGCCGGAGGTCCGGATCTTCACCGACGAGCCGGCCGAGGCGACGGCGGTCGCGGCCCGGTGCGCCGAGCTGATCGCCGCCGGCACGCCCGCCCAGGAGATCGCGGTGCTGTTCCGCACCAACGCGCAGTCCGAGGCGTACGAGAAGGCGTTGGCCGAAGCCGAGGTGCCGTACGTGGTGCAGGGGGCGGAGCGGTTCTTCGAACGGGCCGAGATTCGTCAGGCGATGGTGGCGTTGCGGGCCGCAGTCCGTTCGACGCCGGGGGAGACCCCGCTGGTCGAGGCGGTGGTGGCCGGGCTGGGCGCGGTGGGTTGGGCTCCCGGCCAGCCACCGGCCGGTGGCGCGGTCCGGGAACGTTGGGAGGCGCTGGCCGCGCTGGTGCAACTGGCCGAGGAGTTCGGTGCCGAGCCGCTGCTGGTGCCGGTCGGCGAGGCAGCGGTCAGCGAGCGGGCGGTGTCGTTGGCGGATTTCTGCGCCGAGTTGCAGCGTCGGGCGGCGGCGCAACACGTCCCGACGGTGTCCGGGGTGACCCTGGCGTCGCTGCACTCGGCCAAGGGGCTGGAGTGGGACGCGGTGTTCCTGGTCGGCCTCGCCGACGGCACGTTGCCGACGCCGTACGCGCGCAGCGCCGAGCAGCTGGAGGAGGAACGTCGGCTGCTCTACGTCGGGGTGACCCGGGCCCGGCAGTGGCTCTGGTTGTCCTACGGCACCGCTCGTTCGCCGGGCGGTCGTAACCGTCGTCCCTGCCGTTTCCTGCCTCAGCTGGACCGTTCCGACGGCGCGGCGGGACGAGCCGGTGGCACCGGCAGGGGGGGCACCGGCAGGGGGGGCACCGATCCAGCGAGTGGTGCGGCGCAGCGTCGCCGGGGACAGCCGATCTCGTGTCGGGTCTGCGGGACGACGTTGCTCGCCGGGGTCGACCGCAAGCTCGGCCGGTGCGCCACCTGCCCGTCGGATCTGGACGAGGAGCTGTTCGACCGGCTTCGGACCTGGCGGGGTCGGCTGGCCGGGGATCAGCGGGTGCCGGCGTACGTGGTCTTCACCGACGCCACTCTGGTGGCGATCGCCGAACGGCGGCCACGGACCGACGCCGAGCTGCTCGCGATCGCCGGGATCGGCCCGCGCAAGCTGGGCCTTTACGGCCGGGACGTGTGCGCGTTGGTGGACGGCACGGCAGTAGATGATCTTGACTGGAAAAAAAGTTCGGAATCCGACCCGGAAAATGGTTTGCCAGCGTCCGGCGACGGGGCTTAGCCTCAGGTCACACCTCGCGGGCAGTGGGCGTTCTCGCTGCTCGACTGGGGTGAAACGGTTGTTAGTGACGAGTCACGACGAGTTCAGGCAGGAGGTGTCGACGATGGAGATCTACACGATTCCAGAGCTGTCGACGCTGCGTGCTGCCTGCGCTCCGACGGTCGGTGGCTATCGGGTCACCGTCGCGCCGACCACCGTCGTGTCCGCCGGCCAGCCGACCGAGGCGCACCAGGTTCCAGCCGAGCCGACCACCGGGACCCACCAGGTTCGGGTCCAGGCCGGGTCGACCGGGGCGCACCAGGTCCAGGTCGCGCCGACTCACCAGCTCCGGCCCACCTTCGCCGCACTGCGGGCAGACGTGTCTGTCCCGTCGTCGGCGCCGGCTGGGCAGGCTCCGGTGACCTCGGCATGGCAGCAGCGGCGGCGTGGCATGGCCGTGGTGGCGGCCAGCGCCGGCAACAGCTCTGAGGGCAGCCTCCGCACGATGATCCCGACGGTCAAGAAGCCGTTCCTGGATGCTGCCCGCGGTGTTCCACCTCGAGGAAGGCCGGTCTGACCAACAGACCAACCGGCTCACCTCGAGGCCGCGGAACCCGCAACCGGGATCCGCGGCCTTAGTTTTTGCGCCCGCACAGGTACGAACAAGTCGGAAGCGATCCACAAGATCGAAGCGAAAGAAAGAGGTGACCGGGCTATGAGTCTGGCGTTGGCCACACTCGAGCGCGTCTGGAAGCCGGGTTGCCGGCCGGCCGCGACGGGCCAGTCGGAGGTTGTGGCAGACCTACCGTGTCGGAAGTTCGACCCTGACCTGTGGTTCTCCGACTCCCCGACGGAGTTGGAGCTGGCCAAGTCGCTCTGCGTGGACTGTCCACTGCGGGTGGAGTGCCTGGCCGGCGCGGTCGAGCGGGCCGAGCCCTGGGGCGTCTGGGGCGGCGAGATCTTCGAGCGGGGCGCGGTGGTGCCGCGCAAGCGGCCGCGTGGCCGCCCCCGTAAGGAGGACCTCGCGCGCGACGCCGCCCTGCAGGGCGAGGTCGAGGCGCGGTTGGCGGCCGACGGCGTCGCCGGCACCCGCCGGGCCGTCCGGTTGGCGGCCTGACATGCGTACGACCACGACGATCGCCGGTCAGGTACCGGCGCTGACCACCACCATCACCACACAGACCGTCACTACCGGAGAAATCGCCATGAACTTACTGCACGAAGCGTTGTCCCGGGTCCGAATGCAATCGCCTCAGGCCGGCGACACGCGTACTGAGGCAACCCGATCCGCCCGTACCATCGCGATGCAGGCCCGGCAGCGCTGGGCCCGTGAGCTGGGCGGGCGCTGACCGACGGATCCCGGCCACCCGCCGGACCGTCAGCGTTCACCTGACCATCCATCCCTTCGACCATCCAGCTACTGACAGCGGCGCGGGCCGCAGGGGCAGACATCGCCCCTGCGGCCCGCGCCGCTGTCGCCGTCGCTGTGCAACGGCGGTGGTACGGGACGAGGTCGCGGCCAGCCCCGGCCGGATCGACCCGGCGGTCAGCCGGCCGGGACGAACCCGGGCAGCCAGCGTTGCACGATCCGCCGGTACGGGGCCCGGGCCTCCAGCTGGCTCAGTACCCCGATCGAGCCGAGGGTGACCCGATGGATCAGCAGGTACGACGGCGGCAGGTTGAGCTGGCGGCTCAGCTGGTAGGCCGGGGATTTCGGGCTGGCCAGCCGGGTCGCCTCGTCGCGCAGCCACTTGCGGCTGAACTGGAACTCCTCCACCGCCAACGGCTCCAGCATCGGCAGCAGGAAGTCGAGCACCGCCGGCGCGTCGATCGGATCGTCCGGCTTGATGAAGCCCTCGTCACGGAGCCCGGTGACGACCGCGTCGGCGTCGCCCGCCAAGGCCAGCCGGACCAGCCGGCCGATCGGCTCGGGGTGCCCGTCGGGCAGCCGGGCCACCGCCCCGAAGTCGACCACCCCGAGGCGGCCGTCGGGGAGCAGCCGGAAGTTGCCCGGATGCGGGTCGGCGTGCAGCAGCCCGGCGCGGGCCGGCGCGGAGAAGTGCAGGACGGCCATCAGCTCGCCGGCCCGGTTCCGGTCGTCAGCCGTACCATCGTTGATGATCTTGGAAAGGGGGACGCCGTCGAGCCATTCGGTGACCAGCACCCGGGGCGCCGAGGCCAGCACCGCCGGCACCCGGATCTGCTCGTCGTCTGCGTACGCCGTGGCGAAGGCCCGCTGTGACCGCGCCTCCAGTTCGTAGTCGAGCTCCTCGGCGAGCCGGTCCCGCAGCTCGGCGAGGAGCGGCTTGATGTCCAGGCCGGGCTGGATCGCCCGGAACATCGTGCTGAGCCGGGCCAGTTGCTTGAGATCGGCCAGCAGCGCCTCGCCGGCACCGGGATACTGCACCTTGACGGCGACGTCGCGGCCCGCGCCGGACTCGTCCCGCCAGACCGCCTTGTGCACCTGTCCGATGCTGGCGGCGGCGGCCGGATGGTCGTCGAACTCGACGAACGTGTCCCGCCACCGCTCCCCGAGCTGGTCGGCGAGCACCTTGTGCACGCTGCCGGCGGGCAGCGGCGGTGCCGCCTCCTGCAGCTTGGTCAACGCCTGCCGGTACGGGGCGGCCAGCTCGTCCGGCAGGGCCGCCTCGAACACCGACAGCGCCTGCCCGGCCTTCATCGCACCGCCCTTGAGCTGGCCGAGCACGCTGAACAGCTGCTCGGCGGTGCGTTCCTGGATCTCGGTGGAGATGACGTCGGAAGCGAGTCCGGTGACCCGCTTACCCAGGCCCAGGACGGTACGGCCGGCGAAGCCGAGTGGCAACGCGGCGAGCTTGGCGGTCCTGGACACGGCCCAGCGCGGGATATCGGTCACTCGGCCATTGTTACCGACGATCGCGTACGGTGACCCCTCCCTGAGGGTGGCTCATACCACGCTGCGGGTTTCGCCTTCGGCGGCAGCGGCAGTCGGGATGGGCCGACCAGGCCCGCCGACGCAGCTGGGCCGGTGCGCGCACCTCGACCGCCGATCCGATCGTCTCCGGGCTCCCGCCGTCGACGAAGGTGAGGATCTCGGCTGCCGCGATGCTCGCCGCCGCCAACAGGGTGGCCGCGTCGCAGGTGACCGCCGGGCCGATCGTCGACAGTTGGGCGGCAAGCTGTGGCCAACCGGGGTCGCGGTCACGTCTGTGCAGGTCGAGACAGTTGAGGCAGGGCGTGCCGTTGGCCGGTACGAGGGGTCCGACGACCGGTGTCCGGCCCCGGATGTCGATCATGATGTGAGCCTGTCGGTGCTGGGCGTAGCTCGCCGCGATCAGATTGGCCGGTCGGTCCGCGCCGAGGAGGACGACCAGGGTCGCCTGACCTCGCCGTACCGGTCCGGTCGCCGTCCCGGGCGCGGCCACGGCGACCGCCTGGGCGATCGCGGCCCGGTCGACCGGCGGGTCGTCCATGGCGAGGCCGACATGGCCGACGCCGGCCTCGGCGACGGTCACGGCGAGCGGTCGGGCGAGTCGACCCCGGCCGGTCAGCACGATCCGGGCGGCGGCGCGTCGGCGCAGGATCTGGGCCGGGGTGGCGCCGGTCTCCCGGCCGCGCAGGGCCAGCGCGGCGGCCTCGGTGCTCAGCCGTAGCCGGGCCGGTTCCGGAAGGTTGGCCGGGAGCAGGGTGTGCGCACCGACGATCAGTCCGCTGTCCTGCAAGGTGTCGAGCAGTTGCTCGGCCTGGCCTTGGGGGACGCCGAGCCGGGCGGCCTGGTCGAGGACCGCGCGGCGGGGGCGGCTGCCGTCGAGCAGGTCGAGCAGTCGCGTGATCGCCGGATCGGCGACTTCCAGCAGTACGGCGTGCGCCGGGTCGGCACCGAGCTGGAGCGTGTGCGGGTCTCGCCAGAGCCGAGGTACGCCGGGCAGGAGAGTGGGCCGGAGCAGCGGATTCCTAGTCATGAGTGACAGACTGTCACCGTATCGAAACCGTGTTTGGCTCGTTATCCACAGCTACGATGCCGTCTCCGCTGGGTTATCCACAGAACTCGGTGAGTTATCCACAACCGGCGGGTAACTCTGTCGGGCCCAGGACATGACCGAGCGTGGCGAGGTGTGCGTCGGCCGGGCGTGGCGAGGTGTGCGTCGGCCGGGCGCCTTCCCGGACGCGGGAAGGGGCGGCCGGAGCCGCCCCTTCCCGCGTCGTCGGGGTCAGACCTTGGCCTTGCCCAAGATCCGGTTCACTGTTGTGCCGCAGACTGGGCACTTGCCCTTGGCCATGTTCATGCCGGTCTTCGACACCTCGACGGTGCCCTCGAAATCCCGCTTCTCCTTGCACTTCACGCAGTAACCGTTGTAGGTCTGGGCCTGGTCGGCCACGGTGCCCTCCTCGTCTCCCGCGCCGGGCGGTTTCGTCCCGGCGCGCACCGGCGTCGCGGTCGCCGTCGCGCCGCGCGCTGGGATTTTCTCCGCGGCCACTTGTTGACCGCCGGTCCGCGGACCCTACCCAGGACTGGGCGGTTCCATGTCAACAATTCGTCGACACTGTGAGTAAGTCGACGTCGAGAGTGTGCATGCCGGAATACGTCGGATAAGTCAGATTCGCAGTGACACGCCGGTAGAAGATCCCCAGGTCGCCCCTCGGGGTGGATCGAAGATGAAAAGTTCTTCGTGATCGCCTACGGTGATCGAGGACGACTCGGGCGCGGTGGATCGCGGCTGAGCGGTGATTTTTTTCCCGACATCAGGCCCCAAAAAGGGCGATTCGGGCGGGCTGTCCGGTGTTGCCTCTTGCGTTCCCCTGGTCAGTACGCATTAGCGTGCCATCGTGAGCGAAACCCGGGGCTGCGCGGGCCACTAATGGCCGGGGCGCGCAAGCCAGTCGTCGAGGTGCGGCGCAGCCAGCGCCGACGCCGGACGGTGTCCGCCTATCGCGAGGGCGAGCGGGTCGTCATCCTCATCCCGGACCAGTTCTCCCGGGCCGAGGAGAGCGAGTGGGTCGACCGGATGCTCGCCCGGCTGGCCGCCCGCGAGGAACGCCTCCGCCGCTCCGACAGCGAGCTCGTCGGCCGGGCCAAGCGCCTGATCGACCGCTACCTGCCGGAACACGGCCGGGTCGCGGTGCCGGCCAGCGTACGGTGGGTCACCAACCAGAACAGTCGCTGGGGGTCGTGCACGCCGGCCGACCGGACGATCCGGATCTCGCACCGCATGCAGGAGATGCCGGACTGGGTGATCGACTACGTACTGCTGCACGAGTTGGCGCACCTGATCGTGCCGAGCCACAACGCCCGGTTCTGGGAACTCGTCGGCCGCTACCCCAAGGCCGAGCGGGCCCGAGGCTATCTGGAAGGGGTCGCGGCGGCCACCGGATTCGTCCTCGCCGACTGACGGAGCAGCACGCCGCTGCACTAGAGTCGGGCGGATGCGACGTGCGGTGGTGATCCTGCTCAACCCGGTCGACTGGGCACCACCCGGCACCCCGCTGCCGACCTGGCGGGCCGCGCTCGCCGAGGACCTGGTCGACCTGCTGGCCACCCTCAACCAGATCGAACCGGCGCTCGCCGGGATCGCACCGGACCTGCCGCTGGGCCGGTCGGTCGCCTGGCCGGGCATGCCGATCTACCAGCTGCCGGAGCTCTCGGTCAACGCCGCGCTCGACGCCGCCCACGCCGAGGGCTTCGACCAGGCCGCTGTGCTGGCCGCCGACGCCCCGGACCTGCCCGGACTGCTGGTGGGCAAACTGCTGCGGCCGTTGACCACCCGGCCGCTGGCGGTGGCACCGGCCGGCCCACCCGGTACGGGCCTGTTGGGCGTCGCCGCCCGGCTGCCGGCACCCGAATGGCTCCCGGCGCTGGACCTGGAGGCCGACGCGCACACGGTCCAGTCGGCGGCCCCCCGCCGGGGCGCGGTCGCACTCACCCCCGCCTGGCGGCGGATCCGCGGACCGGCCGACCTGTCGACCCTCGACCCGGCGGTCGAAGGCTGGGACACCACCCGTGCCCTGCTGAGCGGCGTCTGACGGGACCAGCCCGCCGGTCGCGGCGTCGAAGGGACCAGCCCGTGCCGAACCAGGGCGCACCAGCGCACCGGACCAGGCGGCGCCGGACTCAGCTGGTCGGCGGGTCGGGCGTGGTCGGCGGGTCGTCGAAGTCGATGTCGCCGAGGTCGAAGTCGTCCCGCGCGCGGGCGAACGCGTCCGGATCGGCGAAGTCTTCGTCCGAGGGAAGTAGATCCGGGTGACTCCAGAGCGCGTCCCGGCCCTCCACCCCCCGGTGTGTGGTGAGCGCGGTCCACAGCGCCGCCGCCTCCCGCAGCCGCCGGGGTCGCAGCTCCAGCCCGACCAACGCGGCGAAGGTCTGCTCCGCCGGCCCGCCGGCCGCCCGCCGCCGCCGGAACGCCTCGGCGAGTTTGAGCCCGTTCGGCAGCCGGTCAGCCGAGGCGCTGTCCACCACGTGGCACACCCAGCCCTCGATCAGCGCCAACGCGGTCTCCAACCGGGCCAGCGACGACTTCTGCGCCGGGGTGTCCTCCGGCGTGAAGATCCCCTCCAGGGCGATCTCCTGCATTGACTCCGGGTTCATCGGGTCGACCCGACCCAACGCCTCCTCGATCGCCTCGCGGTTGACGGTGATCCCGGCGGCGTAGGTCTCCACCGCTGTTAACACATGTCCCCGCAGCCACGGCACGTGCTCGAAGAGCCGCTGGTGGGCGGCCTCCCGAAGCGCCACGTAGAGGCGGACCTCCTCCTCGGGCAGTTCCAGGCCCGAGCCGTACGCCCGGATGTTCGCCGGCACCAGCGCGGCCGTGCCCGCCGGTCCCAGCGGTAGCCCGATGTCGCCGGCCGAGAGAACCTCGGTGGCCAACGAGCCGAGCGCCTGGCCGAGCTGCCCGCCGAACAACGCACCACCGAGGGTGGTCATCATCGCGTGCATCGGACCCAGCTGGCTGCGCGCCTCCGGTGGGACCAGGTCACCCATGGCACCCACCATCCGCCCCGCCACCGGGTCGCACAGCTTGCGCCAGACGTCCAACGTCCGATAGATCCACTCGTTGCGGTTCCACGCCACCGAGGTACGGATCCCCGACGGCAACGATGAGGACGACTCCAGCCACAGGTCGGCCACCCGCAGCGCCTCTTCGACGGTGTGCCACTCGTGCGGGTTGACCGCTGGGTCACCCTCGGCGGCGAGTTGACTGGCGGCGACCTGCCGGGCCAGGTCCCAGTTGACCGGCCCGCTACCCGGGGCGGCGAGCATCTGCTGCAGCTGCACCATGAACTGCTGCATCTGATTCGGGTCGTTGGGGTCCGGCGGCTGGCCACCGGGGATCTGGAAGCCGAACGGGATATCAGGCACGCCCCAACGGTACGCGGACCTGTGGCCCTGTCGCTGGTGGGCGCGTTCCGCTCAGCGCGAAGTCAGTGGTCGTCCCGGCCGGTCCATGGGTGGACGGCCGGTCCACGGATGGACCCGACCGGGACGACGTCACCCCGACGGCGCGGATCGGTACGCTCGGCTCATGAGACGTCGCGGTGTCACGGTCATCCTCGGCGCGCTGCTCACCGCTCTGCTCGCCTACGGTGTCTTCGCCGCCCCGGTGCCGTACGTGGTGCTCGGCCCCGGCCCGACGGTCGACACACTCGGCAGCGCCGACGGATCCGAGGTCATCCAGATCTCCGGCACCGAAACCTCGGCTTCCGCCGGCCAGTTGCGGTTGACCACCGTCGGCGTACGGCCGAACGTCGGGCTGCGGGAGGCGGTCGCCGGCTGGCTCAGCGACTCCGAGGCGGTCGTGCCCTACGACGTGATCTACCCGCCGGGGCAGACCCAGGAGGAGGTCGAGGAGCGCAACGCCGAGGATTTCGCCGCCTCGCAGACCACCGCCGAGACAGCCGCGCTCCGGCAGCTCGGCTATCCCGTACAGGTGGTGGTGCGGGCGGTCACCCCGGACGGCCCTTCGGTCGGGCTGCTGCGGGCCGACGACGTGATCACCTCCGTCGACGGTACGCCGATCGGCTCGGCCACCGAGCTGACCGAACTGATCCGGGCCCGGCCGCCGGGCACCACGCTCACCGTCGAATACCTGCGGCAGGATCAGCCGGGCAGCACGCCGATCACGACCGAGGCGACCGACGGCGGTCCGCCCCGGATCGGGATCGAGATCACCGAGGCGCAGCCGCGCCCGTTCGAACTCACCATCGACCTGGACGAGATCGGCGGCCCGAGCGCGGGTCTGATGTTCGCCCTCGGCATCATCGACAAGCTCGAACCGGAAGATCTGACCGGCGGCAAGATCATCGCGGGGACGGGGACCATCGACAACGACGGCAACGTCGGCGCGATCGGCGGGATCCCGCAGAAGCTGGTCGGCGCCAAGTCGGCCGGCGCGGTGGCGTTCCTCGTCCCGGCGGCCAACTGCGCCGAGGCCACCGCGAACGCCGTGGAGGACCTGCCGCTGCTGCGGGTCGCCACACTCGACGAGGCGCTCGACGCGTTGGAGACGTTGCGCACCGGTGGCGAACCGGCGCTGTGCGGCAGCGACTGAGCACCGCTGGCGCTGTGCGGCAGCGGCCGAGCACCGCCGGAGGCGACACGGACCAGGGCCGGCGTCGACTCCGACCCTGGTGCGTTTCGACCTCAACCGTGGTGTTGGTGGACACACCCCGTAGTCTTGGTGCCTGATCGCCAGGGGATCACACCGAACGTGCGGAGCCGATAGTGGTCATGCGTAGTAGTCCAATGCCCGGAATGAGTCGACGGGGCCGCGTCACGGTCGGCGTACTCGTCGGGATCTTTCTCGTGTTCACTCTGCTCGGCTGGGGGGTGAACGCCTGGACCGACTGGTTGTGGTTCGAGGAGGTCGATTACACGCAGGTCTTCACCGGCGTGCTGGTCACGCGGGGGCTGCTGTTCGCCGCGGTCGGCCTGGCGATGGCGCTGGTCATCGGCGGCAACCTGTGGCTCGCCTACCGGCTGCGGCCCAACCTGCGGCCGCACTCCCCGGAACAGGTCAGCCTGGAGCGCTACCGGATGCTGCTGACCCCGCGAATCGGCATGTGGATCGCCTTGGCGGCAGCCGTCGTCGGTGTCTTCGCCGGGCTGTCGGCGCAGAGCCGCTGGAGTCAGTGGCTACTGTTCCGCAACTCGCAGGAGTTCGGCGTCACCGACCCGGAGTTCGGCGTCGACATCGGGTTCTACGTCTTCCAGTACCCGTTCCTGCGCTACGTACTCGGACTGGCGTTCACCGCCGTGGTGCTGTCGGTCATCGGGGCGCTGGCCGTGCACTACATCTACGGCGGCGTACGGCTGCAGGGCATCGGCGACCGGATGACCACCGCCGCCCGCGCCCACCTCACCACCCTGGTCGCCGTCTTCGTGCTGTTCAAGGCGGTCGCCTACGTGCTGGACCGGCGCGGCATGCTGCTGGAGTACAACGAGCAGGCGCGCATCTACGGTGCCGGCTACGCCGACATCAACGCGCTGCTGCCGGCCAAGGAGATCCTCGCGTACATCTCGATCGTGGTGGCGATCGCGATCATCGTCTTCTCCAACGCCGTCATGCGGAACCTGGTCTGGCCAGGCATCTCGCTGGCGCTGCTCGGCATCTCGGCGGTGGCGATCGGTGGCATCTACCCGTGGGCGGTGCAGACCTTCGAGGTCAACCCGAGCCTGCGGGACAAGGAGTCGGCATTCATCGAACGCGGCATCGTCGCCACCCGGGAGGCGTTCGGGCTGGACATCAGCCAGATGACGCCGTACCCGGCGACGAACCTGACCCCGCCGGACAGCCTGGCCACCGACACCGCCGTGGTGCCCAACATCCGGCTGCTGGATCCACAGTTGGTCTCCGAGACCTACACCCAGCTGCAGCAGGTCCGGGGCTTCTACGACTTCGGCACCAAGCTCGACATCGACCGCTACACGATCGACGACCAGACCCAGGACTACGTCGTCGGCATGCGGGAGATCAACTACGGTGAGCTGACCGAACAGCAGAGCAACTGGATCAACCGTCACACGGTCTTCACCCACGGGTACGGGATGGTCGGCGCCCCGGCCAACCGGGTGGTCTGCGGCGGGCAGCCGTACTTCGTCTCCGGCTTCCTCGGCGACCAGGCCCAGGAGCAGTGTTCGTCGGCCACCGAGGAGATCCCGGTCGAGCAGCCGCGGATCTACTTCGGCGAGCAGATGGACGGCACCGACTACGCGATCGTCGGCTCGCCGGGCGACACCAACGTCGAGTTCGACCGGCCGACCTCCAGCGGTGGCGAGCAGTACTACACCTACACCGGTGAAGGCGGTGTCGAGGTCGGTTCGTTCGGCCGCAAGCTGCTGTACGCGATCAAGGAACAGGAGACCAACTTCCTGCTCTCCGAGGCGGTCAACGAGAACTCCAAGCTGCTCTACATCCGTAACCCGCGCGACCGGGTGGAGAAGGTCGCGCCGTTCCTCACCCTGGACGGCGACCCGTACCCGGCGGTGGTCGACGGGCGCATCCAGTGGATCGTGGACGGCTACACCACCTCGGCCACCTATCCGTACTCGGAGCGGGTCAACCTGCAGGTGGAGACCGCCGACGAGCTGACCGGCCAGGGCACCTTCGTGCTGGCCCGGGAGAACGTCAACTACATCCGCAACTCGGTCAAGGCCACCGTGGACGCCTACGACGGCACGGTACGGCTCTACGAGTTCGACGAGAACGACCCCGTCCTCAAGGCGTGGAACGCGGCCTTCGGCGGCGACCTGGTGACTCCGAAGGCGGAGATCCCGCCGGCCCTGCTGGAGCACCTGCGCTACCCGGCCGACCTGTTCAAGGTGCAGCGCAACCTGCTGGCCCGCTACCACGTCACCAACCCGGCCGAGTTCTTCTCCGGACAGGACTTCTGGGAGGTGCCGAACGTCCCGGACGCACCGGACACCGGGGTCAAGCAGCCGCCGTACTACCTGCTGACCCAGTTGCCGGAGCAGGACGAGCCACGTTTCCAGCTGACCTCGGCGGTGACCCCGGCCGGCCGACAGAACCTGGCCGCGTTGATCTCCGGTTCGTACGTCGACGGTGAGCCGCAGCTGCAGGTCCTGGAGTTGCCGGACCAGACGGCGATCTCCGGCCCGGTTCAGGTCCACCAGCGGATGACCAACAACGCCGCGATCCGTCAGCAGCTCAACCTGCTGTCCTCCAACCAGGCCCAGGTGCAGTACGGCAACCTGCTGTCGCTGCCGTTCGGCAACGGCATGCTCTACGTCGAGCCGGTGTACGTGAAGAGCAACCAGACCAACGCGTACCCGCTGCTGCAGCGGGTGCTGCTCTCCTACGGCGACGGCGGCTCGTACGTGGTGCTGGCCAACAGCGTGCAGGACGGCATCCGGCAGCTGATCGAGCAGGGCCAGCAGGGCGGTGCGCCGACGACCCCACCGGAGGGCGAGGGCGAAGGTGAGGGCGAGGATCCGGGTGGTACGCCGAGCCCGACGACCCCGCCGCCGACGACGCCGACCGATCCGGGCCTGGTCACGCCCGAACTGGCGGCGGCCGCCGCCGAGGTCAGCGCCGCGATCGACGAGGCCCGCGCCGCGCAGGCCGCGGGTGACTTCCAGCGGTACGGCGATGCACTGGCCCGGCTCGACGCCGCGATGACGGCCTTCCAACAGGCCCAGCAGGCGGCCGGGGTCGGTGGCGCGGCGCCACCGGCGGTCGACCCCAGTCCGTCTCCGGGCGGCTGATCCAGGCAGTTCGGGGGTCGTTTTGCGGCGGGCTGACGCAATGCGCTAGTGTTAACGCATCGCCGCGGGGTGGAGCAGCTCGGTAGCTCGCTGGGCTCATAACCCAGAGGTCGCAGGTTCAAATCCTGTCCCCGCTACCACGGTGAACGGCCCGCCAGGGATTCCCTGGCGGGCCGTTTCGCGTCTGCAACGGGGAACACGCGACGCCGCCTGGAAGCCGGGGACCCATAGTCGTTTTCTCGCTGATCCCGCAGCGGGATCATGATCCCCTCAGGGGATCAGGCCAGATCGCACTATCCCTTCGGGGGCGGCACCGCCTTCGGGCGCACCGCCAGGCCGTGCTCACGTCGTGGCACGCGCGCGCCGTTTCCGTGCCTCATGCGGGGCTGATTTGGCCGCCGTCCTGTCCGCGGTCCCGTCCGCCGTCCTGTTCGACGGCCGGCGGCCCGGCCTGTCGGGGTACCTCGATTCTGGGCAGGATCAAGGTCGCCGACACGTCGTCGTGCTGTTGCCCGGCCGCCCGGCTCGCCAGGTGCGCGTCGAGTAGCTCGCGGGGGATCTCCATGGTGATGTCGCCGGCGTGATCGGGCGTACGGGCTTCCCAGGGCGGTACGGCCAGCGGCCGTCGCGCCCGGTCGCCGACCCCAGCGCCCGCGACGCCGCCGCCACCGGGCTCGGTACCCGGCGACCCCGCCGACCCCGACCCCGCCGTCGATGTCTCCGCCGCCGCGAGCCGCTGCGGGTGCCGGTCGCGACGCCACAGCACGACCGGCGCCAGGCAGATCAGCAGCGCCACCACCGGCCAGAGCAGCGACGGCAGGCTCGCGTAGTCCCGTACGAACGACACGACGACCGCCACCGTCAACACCGCCATCCAGCCCAGGTGTGCCCGGAACGTGTAGAAGCCGTCGCTGCTGCTCCGCGCCCCTTTCGGGGTGACCACGAAGCGGGCCGGGCGGCGCAACACCGTACTGACCAGCTGCCCGGCGTAGATCGGCGCGGAGATGATCGACATCAGCATGCCCTTGAGCCCTCGCGACCCCGGCGGCTCGTACGGGCTGACGTTGTACCGCCGGTTGTGCAGGTAGAGCCAGAGCGAGAAGGCGGTCGCGTCGGTGTAGAGGGCGAACCAGATCTGCGGCGAGATGTTCATCCCACTGACCCCGAGCGCCAGGAACAGCAGCGCGTTGACGATGCCGAGCAGCCAGGCGACCGCCATCGACGGATAGAACGTGGTGATCAGCGTGTAGTGCAGCATCCCGCCGGCCGACAGACGCGGAAAGCGCAGCCAGTAGCGGCCGGACAACAGCTCGAAGGTGCCCCGTGACCAGCGCCGCTGCTGCGAGAAGTAGTCGCTCCAGCTCGACGGCCCGTCTCCGGCGGACAACACGTCCGGGGTGTAGACCGACTTCCACCGCCGACCGGTACGCGGGTTGCGGGCGGTGTGCAGGGCCAGACCGGTCGCCATGTCCTCGGTGATCGAGTCGCTGAGCCCGCCGACGCCGCGCAGCGCGCTGATCCGTACCGCGTTGTTGGTGCCGACCAGCATCGCGGTGCCGTACGAGTTGGCCGCCCGCTGGATGACGCTGTGGAACGGGAACTGCTGCGACTCCGCCGCCCGGGTGACGAACGCCTCACCGTTCTTGTAGCACTGCGGCCCGACGACGTACGCCACGTCGGGGTCGCGGAAGTAGCCGAGGATCCGTTCGGCGAAGTTGGCCAGCGGCACGTGATCGGGGTCGACGGAGAGGAACACGTCGTAGTCGTCGCCGTGCGCGTCGACCCAGGCGTTGTAGTTGCCGTGTTTGGTCCGCGCCTTGAACGGCCCGCGTCGCTGGTTATAGCGTTCCACCCCATTGCGGGTGAAATGTCGGATGCCGAGTTCGTCACAGACCGCCTTGACCTCGTCGTCGTCGCCTTCGTCCAGCAGCCAGATGTCGAAGACGCCCCGGTGCCGGATCCGTTTGGCGGCTCGCAGCGTGTCCCGTACCACGGCGATCGGTTCCTTGCTCGGCACGATCGTGGTCAGGAACGCGACCCGCAGGCCGGGCTGCGGGGTGACCGGGATCGGGTCCCGGGCGATCACCGAGGCCAACGACAGCGACAGTACGTTGACCAGGCGCAACGCCTCGACGATGGCGATCGAGCAGATGACGAAGATGTTGGCGAACCGGGCGATCTCGGCGACGGGCCCCGGATTGGTGTCGGCGAAGTGGCCCGGCTGCAGCAGCCAGACGAAGAAGAAGATCTCGAAGCAGACGTTGAGCAGCGCGATGGCCACCGCTCCGACGATCTGCCGGTTGCCGTACACCCGGTGCATGCTGCGGTAGCGCACCCGGTACGGCTGGTCGGCCGGTGGCGCGGTGAGCGGCCCGGCGATCCGGCTGAACGATTCCAGCCGGGCCCAGGAACGCCCGTACACCGGAATGTCGAATGGTTCGGCCACCTGACACAGCCCCGTCGTCGCGTCACCCGATCACGCCGGCCGCACAGTCGGCTACCGGCAGTACCGCGCGATCGTACGGCACCACGAATCCCGCTCAGGATCGGCCGGTTGAGCTAATCTCAGCCGTGCCCGAGACCTGCGACGACGGAGAAGGAGCGGTGCTGGTGCCCGCACTACCCCGGTCGGCTGTCACCGTACTGTCCCTGTCGGTGTCCGTCGCGGCGGCGCTGCTGGCGGCGGGCTGCGGCACCGACCCGGCGCCGGGCGACCGGCAACCGCCGCTGGGCGCGCCCGGCGGCGTCGCTTCCACCGCCACCCCGCCGGGGCAGGCGGATACGTCGGTCCCGGTGGCCCTGGCCGGCGCGCCGCTGTTCGTGGACCCGACCGGAGCCGCTGCCGACCAGGTCAGGCTCTGGCAGGCGGCCGGGCAGGCGGAGCAGGCCGACCAGCTGCGGCGGATCAGCGAGCAGCCGATGGCGGTCTGGATCACCAGTAGTACCGCCCAGGTGGCGGCGGACGTCGACGCGGCGCTGACCCGGGCGGCCACCTCCGGCGGGATGCCGGTGCTGGTGGCGTACCACATCCCGGACCGCGACTGCGGCAGCTTCAGCGGCGGTGGCGCGGTCGACGGCGGCGACTACCAGGCCTGGATTCGTCAGTTCGCGGCCGGGATCGCCGGTCGCCCGGTCACGGTGATCGTCGAACCGGACGCGGTGGCGCACAGTTTGGACAGTTGCGGTGCCGCCGGTGCCGGGGGTGCCCGGCTGGAGCTGCTGGCCGAGGCGGTCGCCGTCCTGAAGCAGACCGGCACCGCGCAGGTGTATCTCGACGCCGGGCATCCGCGCTGGATCAGCGACCTGGGGCGGTTGGCCGACGCGTTGCGGCAGGCCGGGATCGACCAGGCCGACGGCTTCGCGCTCAACGTCTCCAACTTCATCGGTACGGCGGAGAACGTCGAGTACGGTCACCGTCTCTCCGACGCGCTCGGTGGGCGTACCCGGTTCGTGATCGACACCAGCCGCAACGGCGCGGGACCGGCCGACGGCGCCAGCGTGGCCGGCGGGCCGGCCTGGTGCAATCCGCCGGGCCGCCGGCTCGGCGAGACCCCGACGACCACGCCGGGCCTGGACCGGGTGGACGCGCTGCTGTGGATCAAACGGCCGGGTGAGTCGGACGGCGACTGCCGCCCGGGTGAACCGCCGGCCGGCCAGTGGTGGCCGGAGTACGCCCTGCAACTGGCCGCCCAGGCCGGCTGAGTGTCCGGACGCGGCGGTGGCCGGGCCGGCTGAGGAGCGCCGACCCGGCCACCGCCGGCCAGCCTCAGTTCACCAGCACCGGTACGCCGACCGACGGCACTCCGTCGGCGTCGACGGCGAACAGCAGGTACGGCCCGGGCAGCAGGATCGTCGCCTCGGTCGGCACGGTCAGCTCCAGGCCGCCCGCCGTGACGGTGAAGTCGACCGCCACCGACCGCTGCTCGTTGTTGAGCATGTGGGTGGCGGCGCCGGGGCGGATCAGCCGTACCGTCTCGATCCGGTCCGCGTCGGGACTGCTGACGGTGATCCGCTCGCCGTGGGTGACCTGCTCCGGTACGCCGCCGATCAGCGGCCGCTCACCCCGGAACAGGTACGGCGGCGAGTACAGCTCCAGCCGTTGTTCGAATTCGCCGCTGATGCTGTTCTTGGCGTCGCGGAACAGCGGATCGGAGCCGACGGTCAGCACCCGGCCGTCGGGCAGCAGCAGCGCCGCCGCGTGATAGTTGCGGCCGATCCGGGGGTCGGCGGCGACCGCCAGGGTGTCGGTGTCCGGGTGGTAGATCCGGGCGGTGTGGTTGTCGGTGTCGCCGCGTCCTCGGTAGTCGCGGGAACCGTTGGTGATCAGCACGGTGTCGTCGGGCAGCTGCACCAGGTTGGGGTAGCGGGTGCCTTCGGGCAGGTCCGGTCCGGGGGTGAAACGGGGTGCGGCGGCGTCCAGGTCGATCAGGTCGATCCGGTCGGTGGACAGTTCGGATTCGCCGATGCCGCCACCGCCGACGACCATGATCCGCTGCTCCTGCACCGGCCCGACCCAGGCGCTCATGCTGGTTTCCAGCTGGTCGGTGTCGCGTAGCCCGTCGACCTCGGTGAAGCTGTTGTCGGACAGGTCCCAGAAGCCGGGGTCGCGGCCCTGGTCGTCGGGGCCGTAGCCGGCGTTGGAACCGGAGTAGAACAGCAGATCCGGTTCGGCGGTCTGGAACAGGCTCGGATAAGTGGGGAAGTAGCGCTCCAGATCGGGGCGCAGCGTCCAGCTCTTGGTCGCCGGGTCGTACATCTCGTTCTGTGACCCGTCGAGGACCTTGCCGCCGCCGTCGAGCCCGGAGACGGTCAGCACCTGGCCGTCGGGCAAGCCGGTCAACGTCGGATACCACCGCTTCTCGTGCATGTCGTCGACCCGTTCGTAGCGTTCGGTCCACGGGTCGAACTCGTACGCGTCGGCCAGGCCCTGGTAGTCCTGCTTCTCCATGGTGATCGACTCGGCGAGGCCGTAGATGTTCTGCGCGTCGCTGCCGGCCAGGCCCTGCAGCCGGTACTGGGTCTGCTCGCCGATGAGGTAGTCGTCGCCGAAACCGGCGGCGTCGACCCAGACGGCGGTTTCGCTGGCGGTGACGGTGACCCGCTCGGCCGGATGGTCGGCGTCGGCGTGCTCGGCGTACTCCGGGTCGTAGTCCGGGTCGCCGGGTTCGATCAGTTCGACGGTCTTGGTGGCCGGTGGTACGACGAAATCGTTGGCGGCGGTGTAGCGCCGGCCGTCCGGGGCGACGAATTCGGTGCCGGCGACGAAGGCCCGGGGCGCGCCTTCGGGGGATTCGTTCTTGACCACCATGGTGCCGCCGGCCCGCTCGACGTCTTCTTCGAGGACTTCGTAGCGCAGCGTCCCGCCGGCGACGAGCAGTTTGCCGTCGGGCAGGAACGAATGCCCGGCGCAGAACACGTCCGCCGGGGTAGGGACGAGTTCGGTGTCGCCGCTGGCCGGGTCGAACAACAGCGTCTTGAAGGTGCCGGCGTCGAACTGTTCGCGGTCGTTGCCGGAGCCGGCGATCAGCAGCACCTTGCCAGTGGGCAGCAGCGCGGCGTGGATGGCGTTGACCCGCTGGTCCTCGGGTAGCTCCAGCACCTGCCAGTAGCCGTGTTCCCGCTGGTATTCGATGCTGTTGAGGGTGCGTTCGTGCAGCCAGCCGCTGGTGAAGTCGTAGATCGGTGGGACGTTGGCGCCCAGCAGGATCGACACCCCGACCACGGGCAGCACGACACGCTGCCGGAAGGCAGCTGCGGAAGGCAGGTTCACCCGCAGCACCATAGCGGTGTCGGGCCCGGTGCCGCCACGCCGCCGGGCACCCCCCACACCGTCAGATGTCAGCCACGCCGGCGACCGGTCTCAGATCGCCGATCGGGCCGTCTCGGCCGCGTCCAGCAGGTCCCCGACGGTACGCGTACCGCTGGTCGTGGGTTGTGGCTGGCCGCGCTCGGACCGGAAGCGGCGTAGCAGCTCGGCCCGGACCAGGTGCCCGTCGACGCCGAGCAGCCGGATCACGGCGTCGGCGGTGTCCCCGTCCGGCAACCGCGTCACCCAGTCGCGGACCTCGTCCGGGTCGGGCCCGGCCGCATCGACGCTGGCGCTGTGCTCGGCGGCGACATCGAGCAGCAGCGGGTCGAGGCGGAGGAAGTCGGCCAGGTTCCGCAGGTCGGCGGTGAGGTCGGCCAACCCGGCCGGTACGGGTGGCTCGGTGGCGTCGTCGCCGAACTCGCCGGACTGGATGGCGGCCAGCCAGGCCAGGTAGAGGGCGCGGTGGTCGCCGGCGGCGAGCTGCTGGCGTACGCCGACGATCGAAGCGAGCCAGCCGTCGCCGTCGAGGGTCTTCTCCTCGTCGGGGTCGTCGCTGCCGAAGGTGAGCACGACGTGCTCGCCGGCCTGGTAGGCATCGGCCGGGTCGGCCCAGCAGTACCGTTGCGCGGTGGCCAGGTCCAGCAGCCGGGCGGGCAGCCGCAGGGCCAGCTGGCGGCTGCCGGAGCTGGTCAGCTGGAGGAATCCGTCGAAGTAGGCCTCGACCATGGCGGTGACGTCACCGGCGAAGGTGTCTCCGTGGCAGCTGTCGGTGAAGCTCGTCGGGGTGATCCGGGCGGTGTCGGAGAGCTTCCGTAGCTCGGCCAGCTGCTCGTGGCCCAGAGGTCGGTCGACGGCCAGGAACTCGTAGAACTGGTACTCGCTCACCCGGCCATCATTCACCGGGCCCCCGACAGCCCGGGCGCGGGGTGGCGCCGGATCGCCACCCGTGAGGTGCGGGTCTCGCGCTGGTCAACGCCGCAGCGACTCGGCGACGTCGAGTAGTTCGCCGATGGTGCGGGGCTTGCCGTCCGCCGCGTCGTCCGCCGCCGTCCCGCTTCCGGCCGCCGTCGCGATGTCGGCCCGGAACCGCTGCCGCAGCTCGGCGGTGACGGCCAGCCCGTCGCCCCGCAGCAGGCCGATCAGCGCGGTGTCCTTGTCAGCGGCGGGCAGCCGGGCGATCCAGTCGGCCAGCCGGATTGGGTCAGCGCCGGCACCGGCGGCGTCCGGGGCGCGTTGTGCCGCGGCGGCGATCAGGTCGGGGTCGATCCGCAGGAACTCGGCGAACTCGTGCAGCGCGCCGGTCAGGTCGCCGAGCCCGGACGGTACCGGCGGTTCGGTCGCCTCGTCGCCGAACTCGCCGTCCTGGATGAGGAACAGCCAGGCCAGGTAGAGGGCGCGGTGATCACCGGCGGCGAGTTGGTCGCGGACGCCGACGATGCTGGCGAGCCAGCCGTCGCCGTCGCGGTCGAAGTCTTCGACGCCGTCGGGGTCCTCACTGAAGAAGTTCAGGATGAGGTTGTCGCCGGACTGGTACGCCTCGGCCGGCTCGGCCCAGCAGTACTGCCGCGCGGTGTCCAGGTCGAGCAGCCGCAGCGGTAGCCGCAGCACCAGTTGCCGGGTGCCCCAGTTGGCGATGTAGAGGTGCGCGTCGAAGTACTCCTCGACCATGGCGAGCGGATCACCGCGAAAGCTGCCGAAGTGGTACACGTTGCTGAAGCTGGTACGGGTGATCTCCGCGCGGGTGGACAGCGTACGGAGCTCAGCCATCTGCTGCTGGTCGAGTGGCCGGTCGATGGCCCGGAAGTCGTAGTACTGGTACTCGCTCACCCAGCCATCATTCACCGGACCGCTGTCGGCTCCCGCCCGGGGTCAGTGCCGGTTCCGGCCGCTGTGTCAGCGCTCAGACCGGTCCGTCAGACAGGTGTAGCGCACGGCTGGCGGAGTCGGCCCGATCGGTATCGAACAGATGCTTTCCGGCCGATGTCGTCTCGATCCACACGCGGATATGCTCTGGCGTTCTACATCGGTTAGGTACCCTGTGGAGAGTTGTGGATCATCAGCGGATTCGTCGACTGGCCAACCAGTCCGCCAACTTCGGGTTCCTTGTGGAGCACCCGTTGCTGGTCTGGTACGGCGTTGGTGCCGAATCGCTGATCTATGTGGACGCCCAGTCGTCGATGTTCAAGGCGCGGGCGTTCGGCGACACCCTCGCCCGTGAGCTGGTGAATCGCACCGGCACCAAGGCCGGCAGTGACAGGTTCGTCGACCAGGTGCAGGCACTCAACGCCAACGGCGTACTCACGCCGAAGATCAACGAGGCGTTCCACCGGCTGCGCACGGTCGGCAACCAGGCCGTCCACGACCACCTCGACCAGGTACGCACCGCGCTGGAGCTGCTACGCGACTGCTTCGAGCTGGGTGTGTGGTTCCACCGGGCGTTGACCGACGACCGCCGCCCGATCGGGTTCGTGCCGCCCAGCCCATCACCGCAGCAGGTGCCGCAGCAGATCGTCGACGGCCTGCGGGCCGAGCTGGACCGCTACCGCCGCGAGCTGGCTGAGGCGAAACTGCTGCTCGACGGGCAGCCGTCGGTGGCGGCGGCGCAGGCGGCGGCGGAAGCCGAGGCTGACCGGGCGGTCACCGAGTCGGCGGCCCGCCGTACCGTCGCCGCCGAACTGGTCGCCGACCTGGCGCCGCAGATGACGGCGGCCAGCGCCGAGTTCGCCGCCCGCAAGCCGGCGAAGGTGTCGGCGGCGAAACGCGAGGACTTCATCAGCCGCGCCCGGCGCGCCTCGGCCGAGCCGCTCAACGAGGTGCAGACCCGGGTCGAGATCGACCGGCAACTCACCGCCGCCGGCTGGCAGGTCCAGGACGAGGGGCAGCTCAATCTGTACGCCGGGATGGGCGTCGCCGTCCGGGAGGTGACCCTGGCCACCGGCCGCGCCGACTACCTGCTCTACGTACAGCAGAAACTGGTCGGGGTGGTCGAGGCCAAGCGGGAAGGCACCGCGCCGCGTGGGGTGGAGGCGCAGCTGGACCGTTACCTGCGCGGGCTGACCCGCGAGCAGCGGATGCGGGCTTGGCGGCGGGACGCGCCGCTGCCGTTCGGCTACGTCGCCACCGGCACCGAGACGGCGTTCGTCAACGGGCTGGACCCGCAGCCGCGTACCCGGGAGGTTTTCGCTTTTCACCGGCCGGAGACCCTGGCCCGCTGGATGCGCGAGGCCGACGACGACCCGGCGGCCCCGACGCTGCGGGCCCGGCTGCGGCAACTGCCGCCACTCGCGGAGGAGGGGCTGCGGCAGGCCCAGATCGACGCGGTACGTGGCCTCGAAGGTGCGCTGGCCGCAGACAAGCCCCGGTCGCTGATCCAGATGGCGACCGGCGCGGGTAAGACGTTCATGGCGGTGACCAGCAGTTACCGGCTGCTGCACTACGCCAAGGCGACCCGAGTGTTGTTCCTGGTCGACCGCAACAACCTGGGCCGGCAGACGCTGCGCGAGTACGCCGGCTATGCCACGCCGGGGGACGGGCGCAAGTTCACCGAGCTGTTCAACGTGGACCGGCTGGCCGGGGCGGGCATGCTCGACTCGTCGGCGGTGGTGATCTCCACGATCCAGCGGCTGTACGGCGCGCTGTGCGGACGGGACCTGCCGGACGTCGACGTCGACGACCAGGCGTACGACAGCTATGAGCTGGACGATCCGGCGCAGGTCGCCTACAACCCGGAGATCCCGCCGGAAGCTTTTGATCTGATCATCGTGGACGAGTGTCACCGGTCGATCTACGGCAAGTGGCGGGCGGTGCTGGAGTACTTCGACGCGTTCATGGTCGGGCTGACCGCCACGCCGGTGAAGCAGACCCTGGGCTTCTTTCGGCAAAATCTGGTCTCGGAGTACACCTACGAGCAGGCCGTCGCCGACGGGGTCAACGTCGACTTCGACGTCTACCGGATCCGCACCAAGATCACCGAGTCGGGCGACGTCATCGAGGCCAAGACGGTGGTGCCGCTGCGCGACCGGCGCACCCGTGCCGAGCGCTACCAGGAGTTGGAGGAGGACTTCAGCTACTCCGGTTCCGATGTCGGCCGGTCGGTGATCTCGCGCGGGCAGCTCCGGGAGGTGCTGACGGCGTTCAAGGAGCGGCTGTTCACCGAGATCTTCCCCGGCCGCACGACCGTACCCAAGACGTTGATCTTCGCTCGGGACGACAACCACGCCGAAGAGATCGTCACCATGGTCCGTGACATCTTCGAGCGCGGCAACGACTTCGCCACCAAGATCACCTACGCGTCGAAGCGCACCGGCGACAACCCCGACGAGCTGATCCAGGCGCTGCGCAACAGCCCGGAGCTGCGGATCGCCGTCACCGTCGACATGATCGCCACCGGCACCGACGTCCGGCCGCTGGAATGCCTGCTGTTCCTGCGCCCGGTGCGCACGGCGACCTACTTCGAGCAGATGAAAGGCCGGGGTGCCCGCACCATCGACCCCGCATCGTTCCAGGCTGTCACCCCGGACGCCCAGGTCAAGGACCGGTTCGTCATCGTCGACGCGGTCGGCGTCACCGAACAGGAGTTGGACGAGGCGGTGCCGCTGCACCGGCGCACCGAAGCGCAGATCTCGCTGGAGGAGCTGCTCGGTAAGGCCGGCACCCTCACCGCCGACCAGGATGAGGTGGCGACCCTGGCCGCCCGGCTGGCCCGACTCGACCGGCAACTCACCCCGGAGGAACGCGCCGAGCTGACCGACCTCGCCGACGGCCAACCCCTCGCCGCGATCGCCCGCCGGCTTACCGACGCCGTCGCCCCCGAATCGCTGATCCCCGCCCACGAGGCCGGCCCCGACGCGGTACGGGATCTGCTCGCCGAAGCCCTCCGGCCGCTGGCCGCCGCACCGCAGCTGCGGCAGCGCATCTTGGAGATCCGCCGCGCCCACGACATCACCATCGACGAGGTCAACCCGGACACGCTGCTATCCGCCGCCGGCGTGCCGGCCGCCGAACGGGCACAGAAGGTCGTCCGCAGCTGGCATGCCTACCTGGAGGAACACCGCGACGAGATCACCGCGCTGCAGGTCTTCTTCGACGGCAAAGGCCGGGTCGACTTCGACCAGCTCAAAGAGCTGGCCGCGCGGATCTCCCGACCGCCGCAGGCGTGGACCCCGGACCGGCTCTGGGAGGCGTACGTGCTGCTCGGCCGCACCGCCGAAGCACCCGGCGACCGAGGTGTCACCGACCTGATCACCCTGGTCCGCTACGAGCTGGGCCTCGATCAGGAGCTGCGCCCGTACCGGTCGGTCGTCGAAGAACGCTTCCAAGGTTGGCTGCTGCGCCAGAAGCAGGCCGGCACCGCCTTCACCCCCGAGCAAGTCTGGTGGCTGGAAAGGATCAAGAACGTGATAGCGGCAAGCGTTGCCGTCACCCCCGACGACCTGGACGGCGCCCCGTTCACCGAACGCGGCGGCATCGACGGCTACCTCCGAGCCTTCGGCGCCCAGGCCGAGCCCCTCATCACCGAACTCAACCAGGAACTCACCGCATGAGCGACATCCCCCCAGGCTGGGAGTTGGCACCTCTCTCGGAACTCGTTGCCATCAACCAACGGCGCTTCGATGCCGAGCCAGACGACGATGAGCAGATCTCATTCGTTCCGATGGCGTCGGTCGAGGCTGAGTCTGGGCAGTTGGATGCTTCGCAGACGGCACCCTACGGAGAGTTGAAGCAGCGATCCCTGACGCGATTTCAGGATGGCGACGTCCTATTCGCCAAAGTGACACCATGCATGGAGAACGGCAAGATCGCGGTCGCCCGTGGTCTGTCGTCCGGTCGGGGGATGGGGAGCACCGAGCTGTTCTCGCTGCGATCTCACGGCGCGATCGACCCTGACTACCTTGCCTACTACCTGCTGCAGGACTCGGTCCGGCGGGACGCTGCACGTGCGATGACCGGTGCCGTAGGGCTCAGGCGAGTTCCGCGCGGCTACCTGGAAGATCTCGCGATCCCGGTCCCGCCGCTCGTCGAGCAGCGCAGCATCGTCGCCGCCCTCGACGGGCACCTGGCAGCGCTAGGCATCGTGGGTGATCATGTGAAGTCTGCGGCGAGCCGAGCGGCCGTCCTTGTGGGTTCTGCCTGTCGCCACGCAGTGCGTGGGAGCTTGGTCTCGAACGGGCATGCCGAATCGTCAACCGGACTGGAGCTTGTGAATTCGCTTGCCGACTCAAATGGCGAATCTATCGGGGATTGGGAAGTCCCGGAAACCTGGGCATGGTCGACGATCGGAGATCTGTTTGAGGTCAACGTGGGATCGACGCCGAGTCGCTCGGACAAAGACTTGTGGGGAGGTGGAATTCCCTGGGTATCGAGCGGCGAGGTTGCGTTTTGTCGGATTAGGAAGACCAGGGAGACGATCGGGGGCTCAGGTTCTGCTCGGGTGCCGAAGATTCATCCTCCTGGTACGGTGCTGCTGGCGATGATCGGTGAGGGAAAGACTCGCGGTCAAGCGGCCGTTCTCGACATCCATGCAGCTCACAACCAGAATTGTGCGTCGATTCGCGTGTCTGACACTCCGATCGTTCCGGAGTATGTCTACTATTTTTTGTTGGCCCGCTACTCAGAGAGTAGGCGGAGCTCTGCTGGCGGAAATCAGCCTGCGCTCAATCGAGCCAAGGTTCGAGACATTAGAATCCCGGTACCTCCCTTGGGTATCCAGAGAGTCATTGTTGCCGAGATCGACCGTATTGCTGCTGGGGCCGAGCATGTCAGGGCCGAGCTATCGACCTTGAAGGTGCGTCTGAAGGCCTTGAGGTCATCGCTGTTGGCGGAGGCGTTTGCGGGGCAGTTGGTGGAGCAGGATCCGGCGGATGAGCCGGCGTCGGAGTTGCTGGCGCGCATCCGAGCGCAACGGGTGGTGGTGCCGAAGCAGCGGGGTCGGCGTACGGCCAAGGAGCTGGCAGCGCCCGCGACCAGGGCGATTGGGACCGATTTTCAGCAGGGAGAGTTGCCGCTGTGAGCAACGTGGATTCGCGCCGGCTGGTGCAGAAGCTGTGGAACTACTGCGACGTGCTGCGCGACGACGGGGTTTCCACGATCGACTACGTGGAGCAGCTGACGTACCTGCTGTTTCTGAAGATGGCCGACGAGCGGGCGCGCCGGCCGCTCAAGCCGGAGCAGATTGTGCCGGCGGACCTGAGCTGGCAGACGCTGCTCGACAGCGACGGTGTCCGGCTGGAAGTGCAGTACCGCAACATCCTGAGCGGGCTCGGGCAGGAGTCCGGCACGCTCGGCACGATCTTCCGCAAGGCGCAGAACAAGATCCAGGACCCGGCGAAGCTCAAGAAGCTTATCGTCGACCTGATCGACAAGGAGCAGTGGTCGCAGGCCGGCGTCGACGTCAAGGGCGACGCCTACGAGGAGTTGCTGGCCAAGGGGGCGGAGGACGCCAAGTCGGGTGCTGGGCAGTACTTCACGCCGCGTGCGCTGATCGAGGCGATCGTCGACTGCGTGCAGCCGACCCCGGGCGACACGATCGCCGACCCGGCGTGCGGCACCGGAGGGTTCCTGCTGTCGGCGTACGACCATATTCAGCGGCACCACGGCGACAGCCTGACCCGCGACCAGGCCCGGCACCTCGCCAACGGCGGGATCACCGGCACCGAGCTGGTCGACGGCACCGCGCGGCTCGCGGCAATGAACATGCTGCTGCACGGCATCGGTACGCCGAGCGGCCCGTCGCTGATCGACGTCCGCGACTCGCTGGGGCGGGAGCCGGACGGCAAGGTCAGCCTGGTGCTGGCCAACCCGCCGTTCGGGCGTAGCTCGTCGATCCGCATGATCGGTGAGGACGGGCGGGCCAGCCGCGAGGAGCGGGAGATCGAGCGCGCCGACTTCTGGGCGACGACGTCGAACAAGCAGCTCAACTTCGTGCAGCACATCGCGTCGATGCTGGAGATCGACGGGCGGGCCGCGGTGGTGCTGCCCGACAACGTGCTCTTCGAAGGCGGGGCAGGGGAGACGATCCGGCGGCGGCTGCTCAAGCAGTACGACCTGCACACTATGCTGCGGCTGCCGACCGGCATCTTCTACGCCGGCGGGGTCAAGGCCAACGTGCTGTTCTTCGAGCGCAAGCGCGCCCGCGAGGAGCCGTGGACCAGCAAGCTCTGGGTGTACGACTTCCGCACCAACCAGCACTTCACGCTCAAGCAGAACCCGCTGCGCCGGCAGCATCTGCAGGAGTTCGTCGACTGCTACCTGCCGGGCAAGGACCGGGGCGAGCGGGTGGAGAGCGAGCGGTTCCGGGCGTACGACTACGACGAGCTGCTGAGCCGGGACAAGGTCAACCTGGACATCACCTGGCTCAAGGACGCCTCACTGGAGGACGCCGACGCTCTCCTGCCGCCCGAGGTCATCGCCCAGGAGATCGTCGAAGACCTGCAAGCCGCCCTACGCGAGTTCGCCGCCATCGCCGAAGCCCTGACCGTTAGGCCCGGCAAGAGTGACACATCGGGAGTTAATTGAAAGTAGGCAGTGTCTATGTCTCATTGCAACAATGAGGGTTATTCAGGCGTGTACATCGCCGCAGGTCAAGCTTATGCTCGACGTTAGCCTGAATAACCCTCAATTTCTATTCGAGTCGGAGTTGACTCGACAGCTTGTTTTCTCTCAGCTATCTCTTCGACTATTCGATTTACATGGAGGGCTAAGTGGCAAGTATCGTTTCCGTGATTAACTATAAGGGCGGTGTCGGTAAGACGACACTAACCGCAAACCTGGGTGCTGAGCTAGCTTGGCGCGGTAAGCGTGTACTGCTAATTGACCTTGATCCACAGGCGAGTCTGACATTCTCGCTATTTGCGCCCGAAGTTTGGGCGCAGCATCTAGCTGATGAGAGAACGATCAAGCGGTGGTTTGATTCTCTCAACGCAGAAGCCTCGCCGCTTACCCTGGATGGGCTAATCGTGGTGCCCAACCGTGTGCAGTCGGCTGGTGTCGAGTCTAATGATGGTTGTCTTCACTTGATCCCATCTCACCTCGGTCTTATTAATGTTGATCTCGAGCTTGCGGCTGAACTGGGCGGCGCGACCTTGAAACAGTCAAAGCTCAAGTATCTTCGGACGCATCGGCGACTTGCCGAAGGGTTGAGTGCCAAGGGAGTCCAACGGTACGATATTGTTTTAATCGACTGTCCGCCAAACTTCAATATCGTCACCAAGAATGCTATCATCGCGAGCGACGGCATCCTCATACCTGCGAAGGCTGACTATCTATCGACCTTGGGAATCGACTACTTGCGCCGCGGGCTTAACGAACTTGTTGGCGATTATAACGAGTATGTGAAGCTGGAGTCTGGGGAGAAGGGTGAAACAATCGCACCTTCGATTATAGGTGTTGTCTTTACGATGATTCAAATATATGGGGGTCGTCCAATATCTGCTCTGCGTCCTTATATAAATCAGACGAAGGCGCTTGGCGTGCCAGTCTTTGATGCGTTCATGCGTGAAAATAAATCATTTTTCACGGATGCGCCGAGGAGCGGAATTCCGGTGGTGCTCCGGTCCGATGAAGGTTTTGATCATATCGTCGAAGAGCTTGAGCTGCTGGTCGACGAGTTTGAGATAAAGGCAGGTATCTAGTGACCGACATGCCGCGTAGTGCAGAGGGTGCAGCCAAGCTGTTGGCGGAAGTCGTTGAGCTCGTGCGCAGCCTCTCGGTTGACGATGTCGAGCGTTTGCTGAAAGGTGAAGCTAAGCTGGCTGTTGTCTCGCGATCAGTTAAGCCGAGTAGCAACCGAAATTTCGCTTCATCTATCGATATCGATGGCATTCGTAGTACTTTGGTGGCAATGGACTCTCGAGACGATGGTCTCTTGTATCTGCGGCAGCTGAAGTTGTCGCGAAATGCGCTTCAGGCGCTAAGCGAGGCCATGGATTTGCCGGTGCGGAAATCGGATAAGATAGAGGATTTGATGGGTAACCTAATTGAAGCCACAATTGGATTTCGGTTGCGATCAAATGCGATCCGCGAGCCTGGTTAGTTGTCCTGGAGTTGATTATCAATGCACGATTTGATGACCCCGTGTCCCTGCTACCACGGGAGTGGTTCGCGGTTGTAGAAGAGCTGGCCGGTTGGTCCGTCGTTGTCGACTGTGGCGAGCCAAGTGATGGTGGCGGCTGCTTCGTCGGGGGTGTGGTTGGCTTTGCCGTAGGCGAGGCGGGTGTCGACCTTCCCCGGCGAGGCGGCGTTCACGAGGATGTTGTGCTCGTGTAGCTCTGCCGCGAGGATCTGGGTGAGCGCGTTGACGCCCGCTTTGGAGACGCGGTAGGAGACGCTGCCGGTGCTCATCTCGGCTGAGGTGCCCATGTGGCTGGTGACGTTGACGATCCGGCCGTACTCGTTTCGCTTCATCTCCGGGATGGCGGCCGTGCAACAGCGCCAAGTGCCCATAAGGTTGGCGTCGAGGGTCGCGGCTACCTTCTCCATGTCGGCCGCGCTGGCCGCTTGTCCTCGGTCGATGGCGATGGCAGCGTTGTTGACCAGGACGTCGATCCGGCCGTACTGGTAGCCGACGTCGGCCATGGCGCGGGCGACGCTGGCCGGGTCGGTGATGTCGAGTTGGTGACCCGAGGCCGACAGGCCGAGTCCGGTTAGTTCGGCCGCTGTCCGTTCTGCGGCTTCCTCGCTCCTGGCGGTCACCACGACCCGGAGGTCGGCCTGCGCGAGCTGCTGGGCGATTGCTCGGCCGAGCCCTCGATTGGCTCCGGTGACCACGGCTACCCGCTGGACGTCCGATGTCATGGTGTTATGCGACCAGACTCCGTACGCGCTCGTCCAACTCGCGAGTGGCAGGGGTGTCGTACTTGGCGAGGCGGCTGTGGATGCCCATCAGCCGGTGGTGGTTCCGTAGCGAGCGGGTCTTCACGACCTCGGGTGCTGCGCGGTGCACGTACGCGCAGGCCTGTTCGACATCGCCGAGGCTGGCCGTGACATCCGCTCGCCAGATCAGGTAGGTGGCACGGTCCCGGCTGCGGGTCGTGGGTTGCAGGTCCAAGGCTTGGGCGAGCCAGCGGTCGGCGTGCTGGTGCTGGCCGAGCATCAGGTAGCAGGCTGCGACCTGAGCGCAGTATTCGGCCTGGTCGAAGTAGCCGGCCCAGGCAGGGCTGGGCTCGTCATCTGCTCGGGCCATGTGCGTTTCGGCGCTGGTGAGACAGCGCTCAGCCGCGACAGCATCGTTGAGGGCGGCGTGGGCGCGGGCCTGGCGCGTGGCGAACATCGCCAGCACCCGGGCGGGAGCATCCCCGGCACCGTCGACAGCTGCCGTCGCCAGCGCGAGTGCTTCGTCTGCCCGGTCGCTGTCGACTCGCTGCAGGCTCATGCACTTGAGGATGTTCGCGCCGGCGGTCCGATCGTCGGCGAGGTGCGCGGTGTGGAGTGCGGCAACCCAGTAGCGCTCGGCTGCGGCCTGGTGACCAGCGTCGAAGCTGGCCCAGCCGGCGATCCGACCGAGTTCAGTCGCCACCGCGAACATCCGCCGGCCGATGGTCTCGGAGTAGGAGCTGTTGTTCAACAGGTCGGTGACAAGTTGCAGCTCGGCGTCCACGACGTCACGGACGCTCCCACCGCCGAGGAACGCGTCGATCTGCCGGAGAGTGGGGAGTCGCTGCTCGAAGCAGTCGACGAGCGAGCTGTCGAGCGGCCCGCCGTCCAGGGCCGATCGCAAAGGTGGCGGATCCAGCGTGAGCCACTGCTGTGCGAGTGTCGCTGCTGCGCCTACGCCGAGGATCATGAACCCGCGACGATCCATCACTGCTGCTCCCGCCGTCTCTCTCAACAGCGCCAATCCGCCGTCGATCGTCCAAGGGGTCTCCGTGTCGATGCGCTGACCGGCCGGCAGCCAGTGCGGCCAGCCCAGGTCACGGACTGCCTGACGAGGTACGCCAAGCTCGTCGGCGAGCGCGCACTGCGTTGCGAGGTCGGGCACGACGCCCCAACGCTCCCAGCGCCACGCCTTCTCACGTCGGGCGGCAGTGTTGAGCCGCCGGGCGATCTTGTCGACCAGATCCTGCTGACTCCAATTTCGATCTTGCCGAACGTATGCCAGCGGGTGCACAAGGATCCGAGACTCGCTCGGGGAAGGATCGCCTCTCACGGGTCCCCCTATCGTCTCGGATCAACCTACCCGAGAGCGCGTCGATCGAGGTGTACCAAAAGGACTATTCATGTTCAGTCGGGTGTGGAGACAACACCAAGACAACAGGTGACGGGTGGATTGGCGCGCAGCCCGGACGCTTTGCTGAGTGGGCGTCGAATCGCCCTGCCAAAAGGTGATCATGAAACGAGGGCGCAGACGCACCATCTTCACGACCTGACGGAAGGGCGTCCGATGCCTGAGCTTGTCCTCTGCTTACTTGTGGGAGTCGTCATTGGCTTCGCGGCGGGTTTCCTTCTCAACGTTGCACGCCGCCGCTGGTGTCCGGGGTGTGGGGCGACGTTGCGGTGTCCGGAGTGCGCGCCTCGGCATTCGATGCGGTTCAGTCCGACCGGCCGGCCCGGTGTCGCGGGCAGATCCGGCCCGTCGGCCGCCGGTGACGGCGTCTACCGGGGCGGGTCGGCCCGGTGAGGGAGCTGTTGCGGGAGCTGGCCGCGTCCGGTGGCGGGGTGCTGGTCGTACGCCATGACGGGCAGCCTCGGACCGACCCGGTCGGCTGCTCGGCGTACCGCGATGTGACCGGCGCGGAGCCGGCGGCCGACGGCGGCGGCGGTGGTGGTCATGTGGCCGTGCGGCCGTCCTGGTCGTGCGCCGGCTGCGGCGGGTTGTGGCCGTGTCCGGTGGCGAGGTCGGAGTTGGCGGCCGTGTTGGGGCCGGCCGGGTTGGCGACGTACGCGGTGGAGCGGATGACCGAAGCGGCGTTCGACCTGCCCGACGTGACGGCGGCGGAGCTGTTCGACCGGTTCCTGGTGTGGACGTGGCGGCCATGCTGACCGTACGGGCGGCGACCGCCGCCGACGTCGAACCCCTGGCCGAGTTGTTGGCGCAGTCGTGCGTGCTGGACCCGGTGGTGGCCTGGTCGATGCGGGACTACGCGATCCGCTATCTGACGATGCACCAGTTCTTCACCGCCGAGCTGGAGTTCGCGGTACGGCACGGGATCGTCGACGTCGTCGGCGACCGGGACGGGGTGGCGATCTGGTGTCCGCACCCGGCCGACCGGCTCCTCGGCGCGGAACACCTGCGGCGCAGGTTGCGGGCGTGTGGTGACCGGCACGGCCCGTACACGCATTACGCCTCCACGGCGGCGCAGCTGGAGCCGGTCGGCCGGCATCATCATCTGGCGTTCCTGGCGGCGGCACCCTGGTTTCGGGGTCGGGGGATCGGGGCGGCGCTGCTCGCCGCCCACCACATCCGGCTCGATCGGATCAGCATGCCGGCGGTGGTCGAGGCGAGCAGCCCACGGTTCCAGGCGTTCTACACCCGCCACGGCTACCACCTCGTACGCAAGGCCAACCTGCCGGCCGGCGGGCCGCCGCTGTGGTCGATGCGCCGAGGCGGCCCACCACCCGACCAACCACCCACGGCCGCAGCACTCCGCGTCGGCTGAACCGGACGCTGGCCTGCAGCCACGTTGCCGCAGGCCAGCGGGTCACGAAGCGAGCGGGAACTCCGCACGAGTGCTGGTGCCGGTGATCTTGATGTCCAGCTCGCCTTCCAGTGCTCCGGCCAGGCGATGCAGCAGCGGGAGTGTCGGCGTGACCGCGCCACCTTCGAGCCGCGAGATCACGGTCTGCGTGGTGCCAGCCCGAGCGGCGAGCTCGGCCTGGCTCAGGCCGAGAGCCACCCGACGGTCGTAAACGGCCTGACCAAGGGCGATGCGGGCACCGGCCTCGACGTACTCAGGGCTTGCCCGGTGCTCGTCCGGAACAGTCCACCTGGTGTGGTATCCCTTCATGGCCTCATCCTCCCGATCGTAGGAATGCGTCGCTGGCTGACGCTGCTCCCGACACCACCACGAACAACTCCCGCCCGTACGGAAGGAACCCGGTGTCCTCAACTCCGGCAACGCCCACGCCACGGGTGGTGGTGTTCGGCCTCGGCGGCACCATCGCCATGACCAGCGGCACCGGCGGCGGCGCGGTCAGCCCCACCCTGACCGCCCGGCAACTCGTCGACGCCGTACCCGGACTCGCCGACGCCCCAATCGCGGTCGACGTCGTCGACTTCCGCCGCCGCCCCGGCGCGAGCCTCACCATCGCCGACCTCACCGACCTGCACACCGCCGCGACGCACGCCCTGGCCGACGGTGCGACCGGTGTCGTCGTCACCCAGGGCACCGACACCATCGAGGAAACCGCCTACCTGCTCGACCTGCTCCACCACCGCCCCGAACCGATCGTCGTCACCGGCGCGATGCGTAACCCCACCCTCGCCGGAGCCGACGGCCCCGCGAACATCCTCGCCGCCATCCACACCGCCGCCTCCCCGGCGGCGCGGGACCAGGGCTGCCTCGTCGCCTTCGCCGACGAGATCCACGCCGCACGATGGGTGACCAAGACCCACTCCACCAGCGGTGCCACCTTCCGCTCCCTGGACACCGGACCTCTCGGCTACGTCCTCGAAGGCACCGTACGAATGCTGAACCGGGTGCCCCACCGGCTGACCGTCCCCACCCCACGCCGGGCAGACACCGCGACCGTCGCCCTGTACACCGTCACCCTCGACGACGACCCCACGATCCTCGACGCCATCGGACGGCACTGCGACGGACTCGTCGTCGCCGGATTCGGCGTCGGCCACGTCCCGGAACCCCTCCTCGACACCCTCACCGCCCTCGCCGGACGAATCCCCGTCGTCCTCGCCTCCCGCACCCCCGCCGGACCCACCCTCACCCACACCTACGGCTTCCCTGGCTCGGAGCAGGACCTCATCGGTCGCGGTCTCATCCCTGTCGGCTGGCTCCACCCCTACAAGGCCCGCATCCTGCTTCGTGCCCTCCTCGCCGCCGACGCGAGCCCGCACGACATCGTGGCCGCGGTCGCCGCAGCCGGTGGAATCATCGAACTCACCGCCTGGCCTTGGACCACCACCGCCACCAGCGACGGCCGGCCGGGAACGAGCCCGACGGATGGGTAGAGCGGCGGCCAGACTTGGTCGAAGTGGTTGACGGGCGCCTCGATGGGCTATCGTGCCCGTGCCGGAGGGTGGAAGCTGCAGTACTACCGATTCCGCGCGACCGCTCGATGTACGGCAACCGAGGCGCTGCGGCTGATCGACGCCCGGTACGGCTGCCTGGAGTGAAGAGATGAAGCTGGGTCATGTCATCTACAAGGTGAACGACCTCGATCGGGCGGTCGAGGAGTACACCGCAAAGGGCTTCACGGTCGAGTACGGCAAGGCGAAGAACCCCTACAACGCGCTGATCTACTTCGCCGAGGGACCCTACTTCGAGCTGCTCGGGTCTACCGGCATGCCTGGGTTCGCCAAGCGGCTGTTGAGGCTCTTCGGAAAGCACGCCTTCGTCGACCGGCTGGATGCCTGGGACCGGGCAGAGGAAGGCTTCATCGGACTGGGCCTCGAGAATGACCGGCTGGAAGTCGACCAGGAACAGAAGATCCTCGATGAGGCGAAGGTGACCTACCTCAAGGGCAGGTCGGGCAGAACTGACCCGAAGGGTCGAAAGATCCGGTTCCGTGGCATCTTTCCGGACGACATGCAGCTCCTGGTGTTGGGCAGCGCCTTCAACGTGAACGTGCGCCCCTCCGGGGGATACGTGCACCCCAACGGCGTCAAGGCAATCAAGAGCGTCGCCTTCGGCACCCGGGAGGAGCTCATCCCCGTCATTCGCAGGCTATGTGACGACGAGGGGCTGACCCTGTTCATGGGGCAAGGCGTCAAGGACGTCGAGTTCGAGTACGCGGACACGACGGCCGACCCCGAAAAGAAATGACCCGCGAGTCACCTTGCTGAACCTCTGACAGCGTCATCAGCACGAGCAACGCCTGAACGAGCGGCTCCGCCAACGCAATGACCGACAAATCCTGAAATCCGTGCGCTAGCGCCGGTACCTGCCTCGACGGACTGGGCTGCCGTTGCCTCGCTGCCGATGCCGTCGGGCTACAACAGGTCGTAGACGTCGCTGCGATGGCCGAGGTGCACTACGAGAACGATGAGCTTGCCGTCGTCGATCTGGTAGACCATTCGAAAGTCACCGACGCGGATTCGCAGGAGCCCAGGGTGTCCTGTCAGGGTTTTGACCCCGTGTGGTCGTGGATCGATGCTGAGGGCGGCGATGGCCGCGACAAGTCGGGACTGGACGGGTCGGTCCAGCTTGCGTAGCAGCTTGACGGCTTTCGTATCGAGCTGGATCTCGTACGGCGGCTGCCGAGTCGGTCCGGTCACAACCCGAGCTCGGCGCGAAGCTCTGACAGCGAGACGGGCTTCTCGCCCGCGTCGATGCGGGCCAGCGCCTCGCGGGCGGCCGCGACGTCGGCGGCGTCCTCGGCACGCTCGATCGCCTCGGCCAGGTCGGCAGGGACGATCGCGGCGAGTCGTTGACCCCGTCGAGTGACGTAGGTGATCCGGCCGCTGTAGTGGGCGCGGGACACGATGTCGGCGAGCTTATCCCGGGCGGCCGAGATGCTCAGCTCCTGCTCGGGTCTGATCGGTTCTGCGGTCACGTACGGATCGTACGCCTTGTACAAGTCGTACGACATCGTTCGCCAACACTGCATCGAGGTGAGGCAGGCACGGCACCCCGAGCGGGCCGTCGCTGGTCTAACGTCGGCGTGTGAGGGGGTCTCGCCTGTCAGTGATGATCGAAGGGGTTGATGGTGCTGACCCCGGTCCGAGAGATGTCGGCGATGTTGCGGGTGACCAGGGTGAGGCGGTGGACCTTCGCGGTCGCCGCGATCAGTCCGTCGACGACCGGTGGTGGCGCAGGCGGGATGTTCATCCGGCCCCACTCGATCGCTATCTCGGTCGTCACGGGCAGCACCCGATCTCGGAAGCTCGCGATCAGACCGGTCAGCCAGCGCTGAAGTGACTCAGCGCGCTGCGGGTCACGCGGGCGGAGCCGCTCGATTCCCTGCCGGATCTCACCTACCACGAGCACACTCAGGTAGGCCTCGGCGGCCGAATGTGTCTTGTTCCACGCGATGACGTTCTGGTTCGGGTTTGACTTACGCAGTTCCGACACCACGTTGGTGTCCAGCAGAAATGCCAACGGTCAGCCAGCCAGGTCGATGTCGCGGGGGAGATCCTGCTGGCGTTCGATCTCGAAGTCGTCGTCCATGTCGGGATTGCTACGAAGGTACTCCATGAAGCTGGTCTGTTCGCCGCGGAGACGGCGGTACTCCGAGATGTCGATGACCACGGCCACCTCCTCGCCGTGCTTCGTCACGATCTGCGGCTCACCCCGCTCGGCTGCGCGAAGCACCTCGCTGAACCTCTGCTTCGCCTCTTGGACCTGCCAGTGCATCTCAGCTGTACCTCCGTCTAGTCTGACTAGACTATACCTGCTGTCGGAGGCTTGTACCGCTTTTTCTCCTGCGTCGACGCGGGTAGCCGCTGGCGTGCCGCGTTGGCGACTCGGTGACGCTTGTGCGACGCTGCGCAGTCAGTGTGGCGACGGGCAGGTGGAGGCGCGGTGCGCGAGGTCGAGGTCAAGTACCGCGTCCAGGACCGGGAAGCGTTGCTCGTCGCGCTCACCGCGCGCGGCATCGAGCCGGGTCCGCCGGTCGTGCAGGACGACCAGGCGTACGCGCCGCAAAGCTGGTCGTACGGTGACAGCAAGCTCGGCGTCCCCTTCGTACGGTTGCGGACCGTCGGCGGCCGACACACCTTCACCCTCAAGCGTCCCGCCGACAACGCGCTGGCCTGTGACGAGTACGAGACGATCGTGGCCGAACGCGAACAGATGCACGCCGCCATCCTGGCGATGGGCTTCCGCCCGACCGTACGGATCGCCAAAGTACGCCGTACCGCCGATTTGCCCGACGGTGTGCTGTGCGTCGACGACGTCGCCGGCCTCGGCACCTTCCTTGAGTTGGAACGCATCGTCGGTGACGGCGTGTCCGGCGTGGCGGTGCAGGCCGAGCTGGCGGCGTTCGTCGCCGCACTCGGTGTCGCGGCGTCCCGCACCGACGAGACGTACGACTCGCTGGTCCGCGCGGCCCTCGCCTCAGCCTGATCGCGGTGCCGATGACCAGGTGAGGCAGGTCGGTCGTTGGCCGGTCGACACGTATTCGACAACGGCCTGTCGGGCGGTGTCGACGCCGACCCGGGCCAGCCAGGCGGGCACGTCGATGGTCCCGCTGTCGGGTGACTCCAGCACGGCGATCGGCACGGTCGGATCGAGCTGTACGCCGTAGGAGCCGTCTGACCAGCGTAGGGCGGCTCGTCCGACGTCGATGTCCACGTCGATTCGTAGCTCCGGCGGCGCGTCGGCCGGTCCGAACCAGATCGTCTGGCCGCACCCGCCGTGGGACATGATGGATGACGCCTGCTCGTCGAACCACTCACCGGCGTCATCCGGGCCGGCCAGCAGCTCCCGATGTCCGTGATAGTCGGTCATGACGAACGTCATTTGATTATCCTCTCGCCTGTGCCCACGTAAGTCCGGCTTCGCCACGTTTTTCCCTGGTGTCGCGTCGCGTAGATCGTGAGCTCGGAGCCGGCGGGAAGGATGGCCGGCAAGATCCTGTCGCACGACCAATCCTGATCCTGGTCCCATTGGTTGCTCCCGCATACCGTGACGCCGAGCAGCCGCGTATCGATGTGGAACTCGGCCGGACGACCGCCTGACCTGCCGGGCGGCGCTACGGTTCGATAGGGGACTGGTGTGGCAGCTTCGCCGCGAGGACATCGAAGTAGCGCATCGTCGACCACACCTTTCGGTCCCCGATGACGTACAACCTGCGTTTGGCGCGGCTGACCGCGACGTTGAGCAGGTTCGGCTTGTTCGATGCCCACCGGAGCGCGCCGAGGCGGTCGGGCGCACCGCCCAGGACGAACACCACGACATCGGCCTGCTTGCCCTGGGCGGTGTGTACGGTGCCGGCGACCAGGTCGGGATAGCGCCTGGTACGCCGCCTGATCTCCCGGGCGACGTCACGGAACGGGCCGATCACCATCACCTCCGACATGTCGAAGCCCAAATCGGCGAGCGTTCCGAGGACGCGGTCGAGTTGTCGGCCCTGGTCGGGAATCCAGTGGCCCTGCGCCGCGGAGCCCGGGACGTCGATCCACTTCGACGGGGGCAGCGTCGGGTAGTCGGCGCGAAAGCTCTCCCGGGCCGCCGTACCGGTGCCGTCGATCATCAGCCCGTCGTAGGCGACCTGGTTGACGATGTCGAACATCGGTTGGTCGCAGCGTCGGTGCACGGTCAACGGCACACCGACCCAGGTCGGGTCGCTGTCGTCGGCGTCCGTCAGCCAGGTGCCCAGCGGCGTGAGCCGGTCAGCGAGACGCTGCACCGAGGTACGGCTGGGCGACCACTGCTCGTCGACGTCCGCATCGTCCCGGATCGCCTGTTCGGTGGGGAACGGCAGGGTGGTGATCGGCTCCAGCTGCAGCGGGTCGCCGACGACCACGGCGCGTCTGGTCCGCCAGAGCGCGCCGACGGCGTTCTGCGGCGTCGCCTGGCCGGCTTCGTCGATCAACAGCCACCCGAGTGCCTCCTTGCCGAGGTGACCGAACAGCCGGGCGTACGAGGCGAAGGTGGTGGACACCACTGGTACGACGAAGAACAGGCTCTGCCAGGCCGCCAACGCCGCGTCGGCGGGCACGTCGTCGGGGGCGTCCCCGCTGACCAGGTCCATCGCGGCCTGCAGGTTGCGTCGCAGCGGGGCGGCGCTGTGCCGAAGAAACGCCTTGTGCAGCGCCAACGCGGCGAGAAACAGCTCGCTGCGGGCCGTGTTCCAGTCCTTGTCGGTCCAGGGCGCCACCATTTCCCGGCGCGGACGATCGGTGTGCCAGCCTGCGTCGGGGTAGTGCCGGCCGAGGGCGTCGGCCGCCCGGGCGAGTGTGACGTCCAGCGCGGCCAGCTCGCTGTCGGCTGCCCGTACCGCGTCCTCGGTCTCGCGGAGGACCCGGCTGGCGGCCGAGACCTCGCGGGCGGCCGACTCGACCGACCGCCGGGCGGCGGCCAGCGGCGGGTGGTCGACCTTTGGCTTGGGAATGCCCGCGTCCAGCTTGCGCTTGATCGCGTCCGCTTCGCGCCGTGCGTCGTCCACACCCTGATGTACGGCGTCGATCTCCCGCTGGGCGGCGCTTGACTCCGCGTGCGCGGCGTCGAGTGACGCTTGTGCCCGGTGGACCTCGTTGAGGAGCCAACGGTCGTAGTGTGACCAGCTCCGGTAGGCCTCGCCGAGGGTGCGCAACCACTCCCACAGGCTCGGCCGCGACTGTTGGTGCGCGGCACGGGTCTGCCACCGCCGGCTCAGCTCGGCCTCCCACGACCGGACAGCCCGCTCCGCGGTCGCTTTACGGCCCGCGATCAGGCGTTCGGCGTGGCGTTGACCGTCCGCGATGCTCTGTTCGGCGGCCACGAGGCGCTGGCGGGCGTCCTGTTCGGCTTCGGCCTGGCGGGTCAGTGCGAACCGGTCGGCCTCCGCCGCCCGCGCGCGTTCGTCGTCGACGGCCGCCGTGTGCCGTAGTCGCGCTGCCTCGACCGCGTCCGTCGTCGACTTCACCGCATGACGCAGGTCAGCGAGCTTCTCGCCGAGCTGCGCCCGGCGCTGGACGTTCCGGTAGACCTCGGACCGTTGCCTACGGAGCCGCGCCACACGCGTTTCCGCAGCCCGAAACTGTGCCACCGCCTGCGGCCAGGGGACGTCCGGGCCGGTCTGCTCGTACTCCTTGAGTACCGACAGCAGTCCCGACCAGCGGTGACCGTCGTCGCTCTCACCCGTGCGTTTGTCGGCTGGCCTGTCCGTCGGTTTGTCCGGGGTGTGGTACCAGAACCTGTCGACGAACCGACTGCGGTTGCTCTTGTTGCCCAGCCGCGCCGCGACCAGCGCCCACGCGTGTTCCGTGACCGGTGTGGCCGTGGCGTCCGGGCCTTTGGCGAGCAGCGCCGTGGCGACATCGGGGAAATAGTCCACGGCGGCGGCCTGTTCCCGCCACGACTCGCCGATCGCCCCAGCGGCGGGGATTTCGTCGGTGACGTTCTGTACGGCGCCGTTGTTCGCCGAAGCGACGACCATCTCGAAGCCGGTGAGGGCCGGACGCCACACGTTCACGGTGCGGGTCCGTGTCGCGGTCCGCCAGCGCAGTGTCCGGCCGGTGAACGCCTGGCGCGGGTCGGTCAGCGCCGCCAGCTGGCGGGCGCGTTCCACGACGAGCGCGGCGACGAGGTCGCGCAGCATCGTGGTCTTGCCTGTGCCGGGTGGGCCGTTGACGCCGCGTACACCGCCGTCGGTCATGCTCAGGGCTTCGTTGACCGCGAGTTGCTGATTGAGCGCGAGCGCGTGCTCCGGTTGGCTGGGCCAGCGTCCCGCCGGAACGGTGTCCGGTGCCGTCGCCGTCAACACCGCGTCGGTCCGATCCCGTACGTTCACTCGGTCCCTGGTCGTGATGTCGGCCTCGGGACGCAGGTAGTCCCGCAGCGCGACGCCGATGCTGCCGTTGGCTGTCTCGTCCGCGACCAGATCGAGATCGCTCATGATGAAGCTGTTGAGGAACTCGCTGCCGGCGGCCTGCGCGGCGCTGCGGGCCACGATCTGGCTCTTGATCCTGATCTCGGTGCACGACAGCAACGTGTCGATTCCTGTAACCTCCGCCGCCGTCTCCAGACACGAGGCGAGTAGCTCGTGATCCATCAGATGTGGAATCCACTGCAGGCTCGGCACGCGGTCCTCGAAGAAGTCGTTCGAGCCGATCGTCGCCTTCACCGTCGTACGGAATGTGGATGTCACGTCCTGGAACTCGGACCGCAGGCCGCTGTCGAGGTGTTTGTCCCGTACCACCTTGCCGGTGGCCCAGGCGCAACTCGACAGCACTACCGACTCGGGAAGGGCCGAGCCGTTCTCGTCGACCACGAAGGCGGCGAGGGCGCTCTCTCCTGCCGGCCGCTCGTCATAGCTGTCCTGGTCTGGCTTGAAGACCGTCGCCAGCTCCTCGAACAGGCGATCGAGTCGGTAAATGCCCAGGTAAACGACGTGTTGCCAGGCCTGCATGCGGTGTAGCTTCCGCCGGGCGAGCTGGTGGCTCTTTTCCCACGGTAGCGGCTGCCCAGGGCTGACCGGGAACACCAGTCGATCAGGGTCGGTCTTCTCGACACCCTGCGGACTGAACATTTCCACCGTCCGCCAGAACCGGATGATCTGCGCACGTGTGGTCTGCGTGTTCGGTCCCAACACCACTCCGATCGTCGCTCGGTTCATGCCCAGGTACGAATGATCCTAGCGTTGGTGGTTCCCGGGGCTTCCGTGCGATCCTCAGTGCACTGTCTATATCAAAGTGGTATCAAGCTGGCGAGAGCATTGACGTACAGCGAGTGGCGCGGGCGTACATGACACCGAGTGGCATGGCATGGCATGTCGACGTCGATCGCGGCGGACGGGTGCCGCTACAGCTGGCCACCGGTGTTGCTGGCCCACCAGTCGTACGGTCCGCGACAGATGTTGGGCTGGGCCCACCCGCGGGGCGACGGCCCGTAGGCGACGTCTTCTTCTGCTTGTGCGGCCCGCACTGCACCAAGTAGCCGGCTGCCGTGCTGGCGGTCGCCTGCCCGCACGCGCTCATCGGTACGGCGTTGGTGGCCGGCTACCAGCCGGTCATCGTGTTGCTGGTGGCGGTCTGCACCCTCGGCGCCTATTGGCCGCTGCGTCCCGACCGACCGGAGGTCACCGACGCGCGGCACGTCGATGACTGTCGGGATCCCCGGAACCGGGGACCCCGACAGGTCACCGGTCGTCAGGAGTGCGTGACGAGCAACTTGTAGATGCTCACCTGACCGTAGTTCGAGCTGCTGCACGGGGAGGAGTTCCCGCAATTGGCCTGGGTGTAGGCCCCGGCCTTGAAATAGTTGCCGGACGCGGTGTGCGCGATGGTCGTCTGCAGGACACCGTTGTAGTACACCTTGATCTGGCCGCCACTGACCACGAACTTGCCTTCGAAGACTGTGTGCAGCTTGTAGTTGCTAGTGATCAGCTTGTGATTGGTGGTGTTTCCTTTGGTGACGTACAGGTTGGTGCCTTCCAGGCGGAAGACGGTGACGTCGTCGTCGCCGTCGTGGATCTGGGCTCCGACGACGTGGGACTTGGTGTTCGGGAGCTTGTTGAACGCCAGCCGGAAGGTCATGGTGTGCGTGCCCGAGGTCGCCGACCAAGAGGCGTTCTGGGTGCCGTTGCTGGCCATCTCGCGCAGTTCGGAACGCGCGTAGCTCGAGTTGGGCGTGGTTACTCCGTTGACCGGGGATCGGAACTGAACTCCGGTGCAGGTGGAGTTGACTGTGAACCACGGATTCGCCGAGTAGGTCTTGAGCTGGGGTTGCTTGATCTCGGTCGGCGACCCGGATGAACCGGTCGGCAACGTGACCTTCCAGTTCGTCAGGTTGAGCTGTTGGGCCGGGTAGTCGCACGGGGCGGCGGCGGTGGCGACGCTTCCCGGGGTGAGCAGAGATGCTGCCAGGACAGCCGTGGTCGCCAGCAATGTGGTCACGAGTCGCTGTGTGCGGAGCGTTGTCATGCGGTTGTGGCCTTTCGGGTGATGGTGATGGTGATTGGATGCCGATCGACACGCATGGCGGATGATTCGTCGCGCGCCGATTCATCGCGCCAGGAGTGCACATTCTGTTCACAGTTGTGAACTGTCGAGCACTAGTGCCAGGTGAGAATAGGAGACGCAATCAGATACGTCAATAAGATGTTTCGTGCCGGGTCGACAGCCATCCGGGCGGGGTGCCGACCGCCGGGAGGGCGCTCAGGTAGCGCGGTCTGCCGGCGTCAGTCGGCACGCGGGATTGCGCGCACCGATTCCACGCGAGCCGCGAAGCACCGTCACGCGTATGCCCTCGCGCCGCTCGACCGTCGGCGCGACCGGTGTCGGTCGCGCCGAGGGAGCTGGCGACGATCAGGCGGCCAGGACCAGACACAGTACGGCGGTCATCCGGCGACCACGCTGTGTCTGGTCCTGGTTGTGCCCTTGGTTGGGTACCTGTCTCCTCGACTCCGTTACTGGAGCGGTCCTCCGGCGTGCACGACGTTGCTGAAGGTGACCTTGGCCTTGCTGATGTCGGAGTCGGCGAAGTACTGCCGCCAGAGCACCTCCGCCTCTGCCGGGCTGCGGGCCTCGCCGTACGGGACCCACCCGGGGTACTCACAGTCGAGATCGTTGGTGACGTTGCAGCCGCTCTCGGCGTCCTGGGCTTGGACGTAACTCCCGAACTTCATGTACGACGCCTGGGAGTCCTGCATGTCGTACGTGAAGCTGGTCGACGTACGGCCGATTTTCGAGTTGACCGTGACCACGCCGTAGTCGTTGATTAACTCGTACTTCATGGTCTTTCCGCTCCGGATGGTGCCGAGGTCGAAGATCTCTTCGTTGATCTCGCCGTCACCGCTCACGAAGCCCGGGATTTGAACACGAACGTACACGTCGAAGACGCCGTTGCTGGGTACGCCCTCGAGCAGCGGGTAGTCGTCGATGGTGAAGTCCTGTTCGCCCTCGCCCTTGAAGATCCCGAGTGGGCTGGAATCCTGGACGTAGAGCTTGACCTGGGTGGAGAAGCCGGCACCGGTTCCGGCGTGGACCTGGTGGGCGATGAGCTTGACCCCGTCGTCGAGATCGAACGTGATGTCGGCCGAGAAGGACTCGTAGATCTCGTCCGAGGCCTTCCTGGCGGCCACCGGTGTCTTCAGTTCGTCGCGCGGACCGCCGCCGCTGCCGGTGACGGTGAACTTCTCCAAACCGTCGAAGCTCAAGACGTATGGGTCGCTGGACTTGATGTAGTCGCCCGCCTCCGAACTGTCCCAGACGGTCGGGTCGAAACCGGCGATCGGTGCTGGCTCGGTCGACAGGGTGAAATCGTCGAACCGGCCGGTCTTACCGCCGTAGGCCGCGAAGATCTCGACGGTGCTGGCGCTACCGGTGTTGAATTCGACGCTGACCGGCTCGAAGTCGCGGCCACCGCCGGAAGCGGTGACGGTGTCGCCGTCCACCGTGGCGCCGATGACGCCCTTTCCTCGGACGTACGCCGTCAAGGTGTATTCGGTGTCGGGTGACACGGTGACGTGTTGCCGGACTTCGCCGCCCTTACCTTGGATTTTGGCCGAATGGCGACCGTTGTTACCGACGTCGGAGAGAGCCACCTTGCGGGAGTTGACGATGTCCCAGCCGTCGAAGTAGCCACTTTCGAAGCCTGGATTGGCCAAGGTCACGGTGTCGGCGCTCGCGGTGGTGGCCATCGTGCCGGACGCCACGGCGGCGACGAGGCCTACTAGTGCTATCCGTGCGAGTGACGTGGCCCGTGTTCGGACAGTTTTCACGGTGCGGTTATCCTTCCGGGTCGCAGTTCGGGACGGTGTCGCGGTTCGGGACGGTGTCGCGGTTCGGGACGGTTGTTACGGCGAGGTCGGTGCGTCGAGAAGCCGGTTGGCTGTCTGCCTCGATCGCCCGGGATGTCGAGATCGATCGGGCTTGTTCGCCCGGGGACGCGGAGATCGATCGGGCCCTGCGCGCTCCTGGGGTCGGCCGGGGCCCGGTCGGGGCCGGTCGGGGCCGGTCGGGGTCTGACCGGGGTGGTCGACGACGTGGGTCCGGTCCGGGGCGAGTGGTGGCGGCATCGTGGAGGTCCGCGAATCCTGGCGCAAAGTAGTCGCATCGTCACCCGAATCCAGTGTATCGTTTTACTGAGATTCATCATTATCTGGTCACGCCAACCCGACTGTCAATGCTTGTCGATGATCTAGGCACCCACAGCCGCGCGCTACGAGACCGCTACATACCGTGCTATCAGGCGTGACGCCCGCGCGCTGAAGCCCACGCCGTCACTGCTGACCCCGGCTGGACAGTGGATCGATGCACCGTACGGTCCCAGCTCAGAGTGGGCGTGCGCGGCAGACTGACAACCCGTGACGGCAAAGCATCGTGCCGGGCACGTATGACGCAAGACGCCCGAGCGACCGGATCCGACCGGGCCCGATCAGCCCTGGTCGATGCCGCCATCCCGGGGTAGCCGAAGGACCGGCCGGCCGAGCATCGGCAGCAGGCTGGCCAGCATCCCGACGGCGCACACCCACAGCGCGGTCCGTTCCCCGACGGCCTGGACCAGAAAGCCGCCGAACACCCCGCCCACCGGCATCATGCCCCACATCAGGAACCGCATCGCGGAGTTCATCCGGCCGTGCAGTGCCGGCGGGCAGATGGCCTGACGGTAGGTGATCTGGGCGACGTTCTGGATGGCACTGCCGCCGATGTAGGCGGCGTAGCCGATCGGGTAGAGGGCCACCAGCCAGCCCTGACCCACCAGCGGCATGAGCAGCAGCAGCGGGAACGTCACGGCGAACGGCAGCCACAGCGTACGGGCGATGCCGAACGTCGCGACGAAGCGGTTGGCGAACACGCTGCCGACCACCCCGCCGACCGCGACGGCCCCGGTCACCAGACCGTACGCCGCCGGCGACAGGCCGAGCGTGTTCACCAGCAGCAACGGCTGGACGGTGAGCAGCGCGTACTCGAACAACAGGGCGATCATGCCGTGCAGCACGACCAGCCGGAGAATCGGCTGACCGGCGACGTACCGCACCCCGATGGTGAGCTCCCGGCCCAGCCGTGGCCGCTGGTCGGGCCGGTGGACCCGCGGCTCGCGGGGTCGGATCCGGCTGAGCAGCCAGGCAGAGGCCAGGTGGCCGACCGCGTTGACCGCCAGTGCGCCCGAGGCGGTGATGACCTGGACCAGCGCCCCTCCTAGCGGTGGTCCGGCCAGCTGACTGCCGTTTCCGGCCACCTCCAGCTTGCTGAAGCCGGCCAGCAGCCGGTCCTTGCCCACCAGGTACGTGACGTAACCCTGCTGCGCCACGTCGAAGAAGACGTTGCCGACCCCGATCACCAGGGCGACCACGTACAGCTGCCCGAGGCTGAGCGCTCCGAACGCCGCTGTCACCGGCACCGACAGCAGCACCAGCGCGCGGACCAGGTCGGCCGCGACCAGCACCGACCGCTGCCGTAGCCGGTCCACCCAGACCCCGGCCGGGAGCGCGACGACGAGAAAAGCGAGCGTGCTCGCCGCCACCAGGAGCCCCACCTGCTGGGCGGAGGCGTCCAGCACGAGCACCGCGAGCAGCGGCAGGGCGACGAGCGCGACGTGGCCGCCGGTACGGCTGACCACGTCGGAGGCGAGCAGCAGCCGGAACCCGCGATGGGAGCGCAGCAGGTGGTCGGCCGGCCGTACCCGCTGCGGCGTGTCCACTGTCGTCAAGGGGCCAACCTCCGGGACGTCATCGACCGGACCGGGCCCGGCGCTTCGGCGGCCCGCGCCAGCCGTCGCACGATCTCGGCGAGAATCGCCGGGGTGGTGGCGAAGTTGAGCCTGACGAAACCTGACCCGGGCGGGCCGAACTCGGCACCGTCCATCACGGTCACCAGCGCGCGTTCGGCGATGTCCCCAGCCGCCGGGTATGCGCGCAGGTCGAGCCAGCCCAGGTAGGTGCCTTCGGGTGGGGTGTAGCGGGCCGACGGCAGGTGCGAGTCGAGCAGGTCGGCCAGCAGACGCCGATTCCCGTCGAGTCGACCGAGCACCGTGTCGAGCCACGGCCCACCCGCCCGGTACGCGGTCGTGGCGGCCAGGACGCCCAAGGTGGCGGTGCCGTCGGTGTGCAGCCGCCCGAGCTGACTCCACCGCTTCCGATCGGAGTCGTTGCTGGTCAACATCTGGGCGCATTTCAGACCCGCCACGTTCCACGCCTTCGACGTCGACGTGGCCGTCACCGCGTGCCCCGCGGCGGCGTCGCAGATGGTCGCGTACGGGACGTGCCGGTGCCCGGGATAAACGAGCGGCGCGTGCACCTCGTCGCTGAACACCCGACCACGATGACGTTCGACGACCTCCGCGACGGCCAGTAGCTCGCCCGGCTCCATGACCACGCCGAGGGGATTGTGCGGGTTGCAGACGAGGAGCAGGTTACCGCCCGCCGCGAAGGCACGGTCCAGCGCGTCCAGGTCGTAGCCGTAGCGGCCGCCGGACTCGACCATCTCGAACTGGATGACCCGTCGACCAAGCAGGCGGGGGACGGCCAGAAAGGGCGGGTACGCGGGCACCGGCACGATGACGGCGGAACCGGGTCGGGAGAAGCATTCGATGGCGAGGTGCAGGGCCCGGATGACGTCCGGTAACGGCCGCACGTCCGCTGGCGACAGATCCCATCCGTACCTGTCGTGCTGCCAGGCGGCGCACGCTTCGGCCAGTCGCGCCGTCTGGGCAGGCGTCAGATACCCGAACTGACTGCGGTGCACCGCGTCACGCAACGCCTGCGCGATCTCGGGTGCGGTCCCGAAGTCCATCTCGGCCACACACGCCGCTAGCTTTCCCGGGCCGGCGGTGGCCCACTTGAGCCCACCGTGTTCGCGCAACGCGTCGACTGTGATGGCGTCGGAACCTGTCCCCACCTGCGCTGTCACCTACTCCGTCAGCACGTGTTTTCCGGCGGCGATGCTCGCGTCCCAGTTCTGGCCGTCGAACTCCACGAACTCGATGTGCTCGGCGGGGCTGAGATCGAGGCACCGTGCGTTGACGCTGAAGAAGCCGGTGGGATGCGACCGAGGGCGGTAGAACGGCAGCACACCGCAGACCGAGCAGAACGTGTGGTCCGCGATGCAGTTACCGAACCGGTACGGCTTGAGGAACTGCTGTCCCTGGTGCAGCGTGAACCGCTCCTCCGGGATCATCAGTTCCTGATGGCCGTGCCGGTGACAGATTCCGCAATTGCACAGGGTGATGGTCAAATTTCGAGTGGCCGCCGCCGAGAAGACCACCCCGCCACAGTGACAGCTACCGTCGTACCATACTCGCTCGATGGGCTCGACCGTGGCCGGCGCCTCTTCGGTCATGGTGTCACTCCGATCGGTTTGCGGTGGCGAGAGTCAGTTCGCGGTGGCGAGAGCGGGAAGGTCGGTGGGCAGGCCGAACGACATGGGCAGACCTCGGTGCGGGGCGACCGAGTCGTACCGGAACGACACATGGCCCTTCTCAGTGGGCTTTCTGGTGAAGAAGATGAGCATGTCCCGGAGGGCCGGCTCCGTGTCGTCGATCGGGTAGACCGGGGAGACGCTGTGCTTGTACTCGTGATCGACGACCATCAGAGTGTCGAGGAAGTCGCGGTGCTGCACCCGGCCTTTGACCAGCGCGGGATCCGTTTCATTCCACCGCCTGCCGTTGACTTCTCCCATGTCGTGGAGGAAGGTCTCCGCGCTGTCGGCGGTCATGTTCCGTGCGGAGAGGAACGTGGTCATCGTGTGATCGACCCCGTCGGAGTGCACCCCCTCGAGCGCGGGCTCGCCCAGCAGGCCTGCGGTCGTGACGGTCCGCAGGTTGAACAGGGTGCAGATCCACTCGGCGCGTTGGTAGTCCAGCCGGGGGCGCCGTGCCACCTCGACGCCGTGAATGATCAGGAACTTGAAAGCGAGCATCGCCTGCAGCGCCGTGTTCAGTTGCAGGTCGTCCTGCACTTCGTCGAACACGCGCAGGGTCTCCGAGTCGTGCCGGACGAAGTCCTCTTCCCGGGAGAGGACGAAAGGCTGCGCTTCCAGTCGGTAAACGCGCTGCGACCTCGGGTCGAGACAGATCCGCCCGTTCCTGCTCTTCCGGAAAGGGAGCGTAGGATCTGATTGCAGCTGTTCACTCACCAGCTTCAGCTGTTCGAAGTCCTCATCCGTGGCGCCGAGCGAACTCAGTAGCGAGACCATTCTCGCCCCGTCGACGAACGCCCATCGGTTGCGGATGTACTCGGATCTCACATCCATGACGTCGGACATGGCGGAATCGTATTTCACGGCTTCATCGCCCCCTGTAAATGCCGCTCGCGGCACGTTCGCAGGATATTGATCATGGTGGGGTTGGTGGGTTGGCGCATCTTCTGAATTGCCCTGACCTGATTGCTAACCAAGCAATACAGAAGAAGACAACTATCAGACTGCGCGGAACGGTATATCTGGAAATGCGCCACGCCACACCGGGAGGACGACCCTTGCCGAAGCTGATGTTCGCCAATTCGACCAGCCGTGCGATGGTGGCGCGGCCGGACGACGTCCCGGACGACGCGAAGGACTCCTACCGTCTACTCGCCAACCGGATGCTGTGGTCGCTGGACGCGGAGGACATCGCGGTCCTTCCGGGCCGGGTCAGCCCGGCGTGGCTGTCGTACGTCGCCGAGCTGCTCGGCCTCGTGTCGGTTCCCACCGTGCTCTCCCTGCGTGACTACCCCGGCGACGGGTGGTACCCCGGCGCGCGTTCCGAGCTCGCCGACGCCCTGCGCGGCCGCATCGGCGAAAGCGGCGACGCCGCGGACCCGTGGCGGCTGGTGTGCTACATCCACGACCGGGACATCGCCAGCTGGGAGCGCCTGCTCGGTCTCGGCGCCGACGAGTCCGTGCGTTTCGCACAGGGGACCGCCGAACTCGTCAACTCCAAAGCGGTCTTCCGATCGATGGCGACGGCCTGCGGAATCCCGGTCGCGGAGGGACGTGTCGTCGATCGTGGACCCGAGCTCGTCGACAGCGTGTCCGAACTGCTCGCCCGTACCGGTGCCGTCATCGTCAAGCAGGACGTGAACGCCGGCGGAGACGGCAACATCCTGCTGACCACGGTCCGGGGCGGCAAGGAGGCCGGTGCCCACTACGTGGTGCACCTGGCCGCGACGGACCCGGCGACGGTCAGGTCGGCGCTCAGGCCGTTCAGCCTCACCGACGTGCCCGACCTGCCGGCCGGTGCGAGCCCCGCGCGGTGCGTCGTCGAGGTCTACCACGAGTCGGCCCGCGAACTGTCCGCCGACGTGTTCGTGCCGCGCACGGGTGCGCCGACGCTGATGAGCTACAGCGACCTGCGGATGGCCGAAACGTGGAAGGGCAGCGTCTATCCGCCGCAGAACCTATCGCCCAGACTGCACGCCCACCTGGGCGCGTACATGCAGCAGGTCGCGATCGTCGCCCAGCAGCTCGGCTACCACGGACCGATGAACATCGACGCGATCCTCACCCGGTCCGGCGAGTTGCTGTTCAACGAGTTCAACGGGCGGGTCGGCGGCACGACCGGCATCGACACGATCGGACGGCGGCTGCTCGGCCACGACTACCTTGACCATCACGTCCTCGCCTCGCGGATCGACGTGCCCGCTCCCGGGTGCGACCTGCTCGTGAAGCTCCTGACCGAGCAAGGACTGCTGTTCACGCGGGGCTCGGACCGTGGCGTGATCATTTACAACGACACCACCGACGACACCGGTACGGTCGAGTACATCGTGGTCGGCCGCGACTGGGCGGACACGGCCCGCACCGAGGAGCAGCTGACGAACGCGCTGAACACGCTCTAACCGACTGGGTCGCCCTCGGCAGATGCTCCCGTCACGGGTTCGTCAAGCGTCGCGGCGATGCTGTCGAGACCGCGTGGACGACTCGAGGTCGGGGCGGGGCCGGAGGCCGTCACGCAGAACGGCGAGGATCCGTTGCTGGCCTTCCTGATCGGAGCCGATCTGCTCCAGCGCCCGCGCGGTGCCGATCATCAGCCCGATCAACTCGGCTGTGGCGATGTCCGGGCGAACGGCTCCGGACTCCTGCGCCCTGGTTAGCAGGTCGCCCATCGCGTCGCGCAGGTCGGTGCCGGCTGAGGCGATCGCCGCTCGTACCGCAGCCATCGCCTCGTCGCCGGAGTCGATGGCGTCGGTGAAGGCGTGCTTGACCGTCGACTGCCGGACGGCCTCGCTGAAGAACGCGAAGAAGCCGGTGCCGACGTCGGCGGCGGCGGCCATTTCCCGGGCGTACGCGGTGATCTCCCGCAGCCGGGACACGAACACCGCCTCGATGAGGGCGGCCTTCGTGGGGAAGTGACGGAAGACGGTGCCGATCGCCACGCCGGCGAGCTCGGCGAGGTCCTCGGTCGAGGCGGACGGGCCGGCCGCCGCGAAGACCTGTTCGGCTGCGGCGAGGATCCGGACCCGGTTGCGCTGAGCGTCGGCCCGCATCTGTCTGGGCTGCGGCGAAGACGAGGAGGAGGTCACGGAGGCATTATCCAGCGGGAAAGGTGAGTCGAAGACTCCGGTTGACAATGTGAGTCAGTCACTCATATTGTCTGGCTGTGAAGACGATCGTGATGACCGGCGGCACCTCGGGATTCGGCGCGGAAACCCGGATGCGTTTAGTCACGCAGCCCGGCACCCAGGTTCTGTCCGGCACCCGCAGCGTCGTGCCGGGCGGCCCAGACACCGCGCCGGGCGACTCCGACACCCTGCCCCTGGACCTCGCGCGGCTGGACAGCGTCCGTGCCTTCGCGCAGGCCGTCACCGACCGGCTCGACGGCACCCCCATCGACGCGCTCGTGCTCAACGCCGGTCTCAGCTTCCGCACCGGTGACCGGCGTACCGTCGACGGCTTCGAAACCACCTTCGCGGTCAACCACCTCGGGCACTACCTGCTGATTCGGCTGCTGATGCCCTACCTCGCGCCGAAGGCGACCGTCGTCGTGACCACCAGCGGTACCCACGATCCCGACCACGGCACGCTGCTGCCGACGCCGCCCCGACACGCCAACGCGCGCCTGCTGGCCCGTCCCGAGACCGACCCCGAGCGTGACACCGACCCACGATCGGCCGGCGGTCGCGCGTACACGTCGTCGAAGCTGTGCAACGTGCTGACCGTACGGGCCCTGGCCACCCGGCCCGAGGCCCGTAGCGGGCACTGGCGGGTCGTGGCGTTCGACCCCGGACCGACGCCCGGAACCGGTCTGCTGCGCGACACCTCGCCAGCGATGCGCCTGGCGTGGCGGCTGCTCAGCCAGGCGACCCGCCTGATACCCCGGTTCAACCGCCGGGAGGTGGTGGCCGCGGCCCTGACCGACCTCACCCTCGGCACCGTCACGGCCCCCCCAGGGCAGTACTACGCCCGCGTCGTACGCAACGAGCTCACCTGGACCGCCCCGTCCCGCCTGGCGCGCAGTGACGACGCTCGGGACGCCCTGTGGGCCGACAGCGCCGACCTGCTGTCACTGCCCTGACCTGCTGTCACTGCCCTGACCTGCTGTCACTGCCCTGACCTGCTGTCACTGCCCTGACCTGCTGTCACTGCCCTGACCGGCCGTCACGGAGGGTCACCCGGGGAATCAGCAGTGGAACTCGCCGGCGTCGAAGACGTTGCGCAGGACGTCGGTCGGCGCGACCAGCACCTTGCTGACCGCGTCCTGCGACAGGACGAACCCGATAGCCGCCGTACCGTCGCTGACCAGGTAGTTTTCCGCGTACGGATTGTTCGCGGCGGTGTGCTGGACGAGCCGGTCGCCGTACGCGGCGCGTAGCGCGGCACTCGTGCTGCCGACCGCGATGCCCTCGTCGGTGGCCAGCGGCGGGTCGTCCACGAAGATCAGCGCGGCGGTGTCGCCGGCCGCCGTGTCGCTCGCGGCGGTGTAGACGATCACCCCTGTCAGTTCGTCTCGGCCGGCCAGGATTTCCGGGCAGCCGCCGGGATCGGCGTCGAGCGTCCCGGCCTGCCGCAACTCGTCGATGCTCTCGCCGATGCGCAGGTCGCCGATCCCTTCCGGGGTGATCAGCAACTCCTGAACCGCGGCACCCGCAGTGTCGGTGTCACCGTCCACGGCATCCGACGGCGAGGCCGACGGGGCCGGTGCGCCGGCTGCCGGTCCGGCGGAATCCCGGCGGCTCATCTGCCAGACCGTCACGGCGACGACAGCCAGCAGAAGCAGCACGACGACTCCGACGGCGACCGCTGCGCGCGTCCGTCGCGTCGGCGTGTCCTCCGCACCGGAGCTGTTCGTCACGCCCGTCACCGGAGCTGCCCATCGGAATACGTCACCGACCGTTCCTCGGAGCCGCTGACGACGACCAGCCGGTCACCGTCCTGAGTCACCTGGCCGTCGGCCAGGCCGGTCTCCGAGTGCAGGACCCCGAACTCGTCCGGACCGGTGAGGCCGAGTACGTCGAAGTCCAGGAAGCCGCCGCTGCCGCACCGGCACGCGCTCAGCGCACCCAGGACCAGGGCGACGGCGACGGCACCGATCACCAACCTGCGTCGGGCAGTGCCGGGAATTTCTGACATGGCTCCTCTGTCCGACTGCGGCGGCGACGATCCCGGCCACGCTACCCGGCCGTCGAGCGGTCAGGGATCGGCTGGTCAGTGGTTCGCGTCGGTCGGGTCGGAGGGGTACGGGGTGACCGAGTCGGAGGCGGGTACCCGGCATCCGGCGGACTCTTGGTTGCGATCGACGGGACGACCCGTCACCATGGTCACCATGATCGCTTCCTACCGGAAGGGCGGATTCGCCCTCACGCGGTGACCGCGCCCGCGCGGCGTGACGCCGCCGGCTCCACCGCTCCCGCAACCTATGTCGATCGGGCCGTCGCCTACTGGCGACTGGCCGAACCCATCCGGCGCGAATGGCTCGACCACGGCCTCGACACCGCGCCAGCCGACCGGGTGACCACCGAGTACATCCTGTCCCGGATCTACGCCCGCCACCACCGTCCCCGACCCCGGTTCCGCTGGGTCGACTCACCAGACCAAGCGATGCCGTTGGTGGCCGGACTGCCGACCCACGACCAGCTGCAACAGTGGGTGATGGCCCGGCAGCCGGCGGGTCGACCACCGCTGATCAGTGACATCGTGGCCGGAGTGTCCCGGCTGCGCGGCGCGCTCGACGAATGCCTCGACAATCCGATTCTCACCCCACCGTCACCGGCCACCCGGCGCGGCGAATCCGGCAAGGTGCCCAGGAAGAAGACCGAGAACGAAGGACGACGGTGGCCGGTGCTGCCGCCCGACGAGGCCCTCGCCGCCGGTGTCCCACTGCGGGTGGTGCTCCGGCAAGGAGTCTGGGACGCGCTGCGGACCAGTCTCGCCGACGGCTTCTACCTGCCGGTCCGCGCCACACTCGCGGCCCGTGGGCGGCCGGTGCCGAGCGCCTGGTACGGCCAGCAGGACGCACCCTGGATCGCCTACTACGACGTGGCGCGTCGGATCGGGCTGGCCCAGTATCGGCGCTCCGACGAACGGCAGCTCGACGAATGGGCGGCGCTGGCCCGATCCGCCGGCTGGTGGTGGCCGGGGGAGCAGACCTGTGTCCTCGTCGAACGGCCGGCGGTGATCCGGACCGAGCCGGTGCCCGGCAGCCGGTACGGCGAACGTCGGCTCCGCCGCGACGCCGACCGCCGGTCCGGTGTCGACGGTCATTCTGATGTCGACGGCCGGTCCGGTGCCGACGGGCCGATCGGGTACCGCGACGGCTGGCGACCGCCGGTGCATCGTACCGAGGTGGCCAGCCGCGTCGGGGCGGCCGTTCATCCGGATGGTCCACCGCGAGCGCCCGCTGTCGTAATCTCGTCACGTCAACTGTCGCTTCGTTGATTGCTGTGTGGAGTCAGACGCGAACCGAGTAGCGCGCTGTTCGGAATTGAGTAGCGCGACTCGACCGCCACGGGCTATTGGTCCGTTTTGGTTGGTTGCCTTGCTGGTGGTCCTTGTTGGAGTGTCAGTAGCAGTAGCAGCTCCAACCGATGGTAGGGAGAGGTACTGTGACGGACAGCCGATTTGCCGGCGCGCGCTGGCGGAAGTCAAACCTCAGCATGACGGGTGAATGCGTGGAAGTTGCGTATGCTGGCGGTCTGATTGGTGTTCGGGACAGCAAGCAAGGTGAGGCGGGTCCGGTGCTTGCCTTCACGTCGGGCGAGTGGGCTGCCTTCCTCGGCGGCGCGCGCCAGGGCGAGTTCGACGAGGAGGGTTATTCAGGCGTGTACATCGCCGCAGGTCAAGCTTATGCTCGACGTTAGCCTGAATAACCCTCGAGGACCAGCTGACGAGTTGAGACCGCTAAGTGCGATGGTGCGCGTCACCGCTGGCTGTATCTGCGGTGACGCGCACCATCGCACTGCCGCCCGTGTCGGTGGAGAGGAAACGTGTCGACAACGTCCCCGTCCGTTACCCCTGGTGTCGGTCGCCGTCGGGCCACCCCGATGCTCGCCGCAGTCGGGATCTCCACCACCGGTGACGGTGCCTTTTTTCTGGCCGCGCCGCTGCTGGCCACGACGATCACCGACGACCCGGTCGCGCTGGGGCTGGTGACCGCTGCCTTCTCCATCCCGTGGCTGCTCTTCGGCATGCCCGCCGGCGCTCTGGTCGACCGTTGGCCCAAGCGCCGTACGATGATCGTGGCCGATCTGGTGCGGGTGATCGCTCTGGCCGTCCTGGCCGTCCTTATCGTCGTTGATCAGGTCGGAATCGGCGCGATCATCGCGGTCGTCGTCGTACTGGGCATCGCCCAGTGCTTCTTCGACACCGCGTCGCAGTCGATGATCCCGCTGCTGGTAGGCCGGGACGAGGCCGCACTGCAGCGGTTCAACAGCCGATACTGGGCTCTGGACATGCTGGGCCGTGGCCTGATCGGCCCGCCGTTGGGGTCGTTGTCGTTCGCCGTGGGCAGGGTCGTGCCGTTCGTTGGCGACGCGGTGACCTTCGCCGTCTCGGCCGTCATGGTACGACTTCTGCCGGTCGTGGATAGCCCGACACCGGGCCGGCACACCTCGATCATGGAATCGTTGCGGTGCGCGGCGACGTTCGTGTGGCGGTCCCGGGCGTTGCTGGTGCAGTACCTGAGCGGCGGCGCCTACAACTTCGCGTTCCGGCTGGCCACCTCGACGTTGGTGCTGTATCTGACGTTGGAGCTCGCGCTGAGCGAAGCAGCGACCGGCGTTCTCTTCGCTGTCGGGGCCCTGGGCGGCGTGGCCGGTAGCTGGGTGGCCCCGCGTATCCTCCGATCGGCCTCCGCGATGCGGCTCGTTCTGGCTGCCCTGCTCCTGCAGGCGATTTCCTGGCTGATCGTGCTGGTGGCGCCGGGCGTGGGGGCGGTCGCCGTGGCGATGGTGCTCGCCGGTGGAGCATCCTCGCTGATCACCGTACCGGTTGTCTCGACGCAACAGTCCGTGGCTCCGGTGGAGATGCTCGGCCGGGTCTCGTCGATCTTTCGCTTCATCAGCGCCACGTCGGCGTCGGCGGGTGCCGCGATCGGTGGTGTCGTCGCCGCCGAGGCCGGTCTCCGAGCGCCGTTCGCAGTGGGCATGGTCATCCTGTGCGTGGCGACCTTCCTTCTCTGGGTGGCGCACCGCCGCGCCGTCGCCGTCCGCTAGCCGTACTGGTGCCCACGGTCCGACCGGGCCGTGGGCACCACACCGGAGTACGGGGCGTCGTCGTGCGCTGGCGAGGTCTCAGGACGTCGTCGGGTTGGTCGTCCACGGGGTGAAGGTGTACTGGCGGCTGCAGTAGTCCGGAGCCGGGGTTACGCTGCCGGGCAGCGCGTGCCGGCAGACCTGGATGATGACGCGGTCGATACCCCGGGCGGAGGAGTTCGCGCCGAGGACGAAGTCGAACTCCACGAGGCCGTTGTCGACCCGGCGGGCGGCCTCGTCGACTGGGACGTTGCCGGCGTAGGCGGTGTAGCTGGCGATGGTGTACCGGCGGTCGTCGCGGCAGACGGTGCCCGGATCGTTGGGCATCGGCCGGTCGGCGATCACCCCGGCCAGGCGTACCGCGCTGGAGGGCCCGGGGGAGCGCCATTCGAGGTGGCCCTGCGTGTAGCCGTACGTGCAGTTGTCCGCAGACGGGACGGAGAACCGTTGCAGGATCGACGGGCTCGCGGTCGCGCCGCTGGCGGCGAGGGCGCTGGCGGCGAGTGCGGCGGCGAGGACGGTCGCCGCGCGCAGCAGTGCACGCTTCATGTCCTTCCTTTCCTGAGGCTGGTGCTGGTTCCTGAGGTCGGTGCGCGTGACCAATCTGGTCCGGTGTGGATCTCGGTGGGCTGGCCGTGGCCCCGCCGACCCTTGAGGACGGTCACCGCACGACGGGATCGCATCTAAGGCTACCTATGTTACAGAGCGATGTCATCCGCCTTCTGTGAGTCGATCTAGCGTACGGGCCGGTGTCACTGGGTACGGGCTCGGCAAGGGCGCAGACCAGGAAGCCCACCCCCCGAAGGAGACCCGGAATGAGCCAGGCGACCGAGACCGCCTCACAGCGGTCGACCGGCATCCCCGAGCCGCCGACCGGCTGGCGCCGGTTCCGCTACATCGGCCCCGGTGTGCTGTGGGCGCTCGCCGCCCTCGCCACCGGCGAACTGCTGTTCACCCCAAGGGTCGGCGCCCAGTACGGCTACAGCCTGATGTGGGCGCTGGTCGCCGTACTGATCCTCAAGCTCTTCGTGACCAGGGAGATCGGCCGCTACAGCGTCGTCACCGGCCGCCGGCTGCTCACCGGCCTGGCCGGCCTACCCGGCCCGCGCGGCTGGGCCATCTGGGTGATCCTGCTGCCACAGCTGGTGGTCGGGATCGCCGCGATCGCCGGCATCGCCAGTGCCGCCGGCAGCGCGCTCGCTCTCGCCGTACCCGGTCCGATCCAGCTCTGGACCGGCGTGGTCATCGCCGCCGCCGCCGGACTGGTGCTGTTCGGCCGCTACACCGGCGTGGAATGGGTGTCCCGGATCCTCGGTGTCGCGCTCGCCCTCGGCGCGGTCGTCGCCGCGATCCAGGTCGGGCCGGACCTGACCGAGGCCGCCGCCGGGTTCGTCCCGGTGCCGCCCGACGATCTCCAGGTAGCCGAGATCCTGCCCTGGCTCGGGTTCCTGTCCAACGGTGCGGCCGGGCTGATGTGGTACTCGTACTGGGTCACCGCCAAGGGCATCGGCCACGCCGGGGTGCCGGCGACGGACCGCCGCGATCCGCGCGATCTCGACGCTCGGCAGATCGACCGGGTACGCGGCTGGCTGCGCACGATGACCCTCGACTCGACGTTCGCGGTGGTCGGCGTCGCACTGATCACCGTCGCGTTCCTGGTCCTCGGCGCCGAACTGCTGCGGCCGGAAGGAATCGTGCCCGCCGAGGCCGACGTCGCCCGCGACCTGACCCGCCTGTTCAGCGAGGTGTTCGGCAGCGTCGGCTTCTGGCTGATGATCGTCGGACTGGTGTCCGCCTTCTGGACCGCCACGCTCACCAACGTCGACGGGTGGCAGCGGCTCTACACCGACGGCGTACGGCGTCTGCTGCCGCAACGACTCGCCGAGCACACCCTCGCCCGCCCGGTGGTGATCAGCCGGACCGCCGTCGTGGTGTGGCTGGCGACCCTGCCGTACGCCGTGTTCCTGATCTTCGGTGACCCGGTCGCGCTGCTGACCCTGGCCGGCTCCATCGAGGCCGTGCACATTCCACTGGTCGCCGCCCTGGTCCTCTGGCTCAACCGGCGTGCGCTGCCGCGCGCGCTGCGCGCCGGCCGGACCGCGACCACACTGGTGGTCGCGGCGGTGGTGTTCTTCACCGGGTTCGCGCTCTACTACCTGTGGCAGCAGCTGGTCGGCTGAACCAGACGGCTACGGGCCGCGGCGTCCCAGACGGCTACGGGCCGCGGCGTCGTCGCCGCGGCCCGGATGTCAGGTCAGGTGATTCGTGGACCGGCCGTCGAGCAGGTCCGCCGATGCGCTGGCTAGCGGTAGTACGGGTAGCCGGGGTAGACATACCCGACGCCCCAGAACGGCGGGATCCCGTAGTAGCCGTACAGATCCTCGTAGTACTTGTCCTGCGACACCAGCTCCGGATCGTACGGTGGCGCTCCGGCCACCCGGTCCCGCGACTCGTTGATGTGCACCACGTCATCGGTGATCCGGGTGATCGCGTCGACCGGGACGAACGACGGCGTGGCACCGAAGCCGAGGATCCCGCCGTGTTCCAACCGAAGTAGCCGGACCTTGTGTTCGGCCTCGTCGACCAGCAGGTCGTCGACCTTGCCGATCTCGTTGCCCTCCGCGTCGTGCACCTTCCGGCCACGAATGTCCTCGGCCGGATCCGCCACCATCTCACCGGTGTCGCCCAACCTGACCAGCTTCGCGAAGCCATCGGTCTGCATGCTGCCTCCTGTCTGGGTCACGGTCACCTCATCCCTGTTGATTACCGCACGCGGGCTGTCGGCAAACCCGGCGAGCCCGGTGCGGTGCCGACGTCTCGGCTACCTCTGGTCGTGCGGCCGGATGGTGCGGTGCCCAGTGGCTCCTCCGGGTTGCGGATGTGCGGCGGACTGAGCGAGAACGTCGAGAATGTGAGGATTCACGACTGTCGATGATCGACTGTCTATTGACACTGCGTGTTGCTACAGTGATGGCGCGTAAAGATCATCTCTGCCGACCACGTGGGGGAGCGCCGGCTTGCTACGGTCCGCACGAGTGCCCGGCCCGACCTCTGGCGTCGAAGCGTCGATCCTCTCTCGACGTGAGGACGTCGCCCTACGGCTCATCGCGTTCCCGCATGCCGGCGGAACTCATTCCATCTTCTCCGGTTGGCCTGCTGACCTGCCCGACGATGTCGAACTCGTCTCGTTTTCCCTACCGGGCAGAGGTACCCGACGACACGTCGCCCCCTATCGACAGTGGCAGCCGATGGTCAGCGACCTCCTCGCGATGCTGGACGGCATCGACGACGGCACACCGTTCGCCTTCTTCGGCCATAGTTTCGGTGCCTTGACCGCCTTCGAGGTCTGTCGTCAGTTGCGCCAGGCAGGCCGCCGTCAGCCCGAGATCCTCTTCCTGTCCGCGCACCGGGCGCCACACGTGCCTGCCGGCGAGAACCGCCACACCCTTGACGACGACGACTTCGTCGAGCTCGTACGCGCATGGGGACTCGTGCCCGACGACCTGCTCGCCGACCGGGACCTACTACGGCTCGTCCTGCCCCCGCTGCGCGCCGACCTCCAGCTCGACGAGACCTATCCGTGTCGGACCGGCGGGGACACCGGCGAGCGGCTCGAAGTCGCCTGTGTCGTGTACGGCGGCGCCCAGGACCGCACGGTCGACCTGGCCGACCTGCACGCCTGGCGCGAGCATGTCGCCGACACCGCGCCGTACACCGTCGAAACCTTTCCCGGCGGTCACTTCTACACCGTCAGTGCCCAGCGCGCACTGCTGGCCAGCGTCAGCCGACACCTCGACCAGGTGCGAACCCGGGTCGGTCCGTCGATCGTGATGGCCGATCGCGGCTACCAGCCGCACGCCGCAGGTAGCCTGTGGGACCGGTTCCAGGCGCAGGTGGCGGCGACCCCTGAAGCGCTGGCCCTGGTCGACGAGCCCCGGACCTGGACCTACCGCGAGCTCGACCGGGACGCCACGGCGGTGGCCGCGAGCATCGTCGCGTGTGGGCTCGACAAAGGCGACGTGGTCGGTCTGCTCCTGCCGCACTCCGCCGAATACTGTCTCGCCCTGCTCGGCTGCTTCGGCCTCGGCACGCCCGCCTGCCTGCTGGACAAGAACTGGCCGGCGTCACTACTCGCGCAGTTCCTCGACAGCGCGGGCGTGCGAGCCGTCGTGACCACCGCTGAACTCGCCGGCCTCCTCCCGGACGCCTACCAGGCCCCCGAACGTCTCGTGCTCCTGGGCGGCACGTCACCGACGGACCCGTTCACCCGGGCCGACCAGGGACCTGCGGCGGCCCCGGCCCGGCAGGTGAGCTTCCCGTACGTCGATCCGGCCGACACCGCGCTGATCTCCATGACGAGCGGGACGTCCGGGACCCCGAAGGCGGTGGTGAACTCCCACCTCGGCTGCCTCTACTGCTTCGACGCCCGGTACGCGCTCTACCCGTACCAGGAGTCGTCTCGCGAAGGGCTCAACGTGTTCTTCGCCTGGGAGTGTCTGCGGCCCCTGCTGGTGGGCAAACCCGCCGTGGTGATCCCGGACGCCCACATCGTTGATCCGGTACGGCTCGTGCGTACCGTCGCCGACCATGGTGTCACGCGCCTCGTCGTCACGCCGTCCCTGCTGGAAAGCGTGCTGGACCACCAGACCGCCGGACCGTCGCTGGCCGACCAACTGCACCACCTGGAGCTGGTGTTCCTGATGGGCGAGGTCGTCCCCACCCGGGTCGTCGACAAGGCCGCCGCGCTGCTGCCCGGTCACGTACGGCTGGTGAATGCCTACAGCACCTGGGAAAGTCTGGACGTGTCGTACGCGGATCTGTTGCCGCGCCCGACCGACGACGCCGCACGCCCGGTGCGGCCGTCGGCCTACGCGCCGGTGGGCCGCGTCCTGGACGGTAGCGCCGCCGTCCTGCTCGGCGACGACGGACGCCCCGTTCCCTACGGGGGTGTCGGAGAACTCCACGTCGCCGGTCCCGGCGTCGCCGTCGGCTATCTGAACGACCCGGAGAAGACCGCGCAACGATTCGTGCCGTGCCCGCCCGCTCTCGCCGGATCGTCGTTCGCCGGCGCGACCTTCTACCGAACGGGTGACCGTGCCCGGTTGCTGCCCGAGGGCGCACTGGAGATCCTGGGCCGCGTCGGAGACGTGGTCAAGATCCGCGGATTCAAGGTGTCACTGCGTGCCGTCGAACACGTTCTGAGCGGCCAGCCGGGCGTTTCGCGGGTCGTGGTGCGGCCGATGACGGACACCCACACCGGTCAGCCGAACGGACTGGTGGCATACGTTGTCGGCGACGACGGCGCCCCGTCGCGGACCACTCTCGCGCGGCTGCGACAGCGGGCCAGGAACGACCTTCCCGAGTACGCCAGACCGCGGCGCGTGATCGGACTCGACGCCCTGCCGATCAGCCGCGGCAGTTCGCGTAAGCTCGATCTGTCCGCGCTGCCCGCGCCGGACGACACGACAACCGCGATCGACACCACCACCGCCGCACTCGACGACACCGCGTTCGACGCCGTCGCCGGTTCGGGCGGCAGCGCCGGGCCAGAGCCGGCCGGGCCGGCCGCCATGATGCGGCAGCGGCTCGCCGCCGCCTGGCAGGAAGTGCTGGGAATCCCACCGCCCGCGCCGGACGACAACTTCTTCGACGTCGGCGGTGACTCGCTCAGCGCCGCCCGGTTGTCCGGCTTGCTCGCGCAACGGTACGGAATATCGCTGCCGGTGATCGAGGTCTTCCAGTTCAGTACGTTGCGCGCCATGGCGGCCCGATGCTCCGGTACCGCCGCGCCGGTCGCGACCCCCGTCGGCCAACCTCGGCGATCCGGCCCGGCCGCGCCGACGACGAAGGTGGCGATCGTCGGGATGTCCGGGCGGTTCCCCGGTGCGAAGACCATCGACGAGTTCTGGGCGAACCTGACGATGGGCGTCGACTCCCTCACGGTGTATCCCACCGACCGGCTACGTGACAAGAACGTCCCGGACGGGGCCCTCGACCATCCACAGTGGGTAGGCGTCGGGCAGGTCATCGACGACGTCGACGCGTTCGACGCCGAATTCTGGGGGATCGGCCAACGGGAAGCCCTGCTGATGGATCCTCAGCACCGCGTGTTCATCGAGGTGGCGTGGGGGGCGCTCGAACAGGCCGGGTACGCGCGGCGCGACAATCCGTACCGCCACCGCACCGGCGTCTTCGCCGCCTGCGGCATCGACGGATACCTGGTCCATCACCTCCAGGGTGGCGGCTTGACGCAGCCGTTGGACCCGGCCGGGCTGTTCCTGACCGAGATCGGCAACGAGAAGGACTACATCGCGACCCGGGTGGCGTACCTGCTGGATCTGGGCGGTCCGGCGGTCACGGTGACGTCGGCGTGCAGCAGTGGCCTGGTCGCCGTCGCGTCGGCGGCGCAGTCCATCATGACCGGGCAGTGCGAGATGGCGATCGCCGGAGCGTCGTCGATCAATTTTCCCAACTTCGGCTACCGCTACGAGGAAGGCCTGGTGGGAAGCATCGACGGACGGGTCCGTCCGTTCGACGCCGACGCGAGTGGAACGCTGTTCGGCGACGCGGTCGGCGCGGTCGTGCTCAAACGCCTCGACGACGCGATCGCTGACGGAGATCATGTCTGGGCCGTCCTCACCGGCTTCGGCGTGTCCAACGACGGACGGATGAAGGCCGGCTACACCGCGCCGAGCGCCAGTGCTCAGGCCCGGTGCATCTCCGACGCCATGTCGATGGCCGGGGTGACCGCCGAGCAGATCTCCTACGTGGAGTGTCATGCGACCGCGACCCACGTCGGAGACGCCATCGAGCTCGCCGGACTACGCGAGGCGTTCGATCGCCATCGTGACGGTGCCGGCCCGACCACCGGCAGCTGCGCGATCGGCAGTGTCAAGGGCAACATCGGCCATGCCAACTGCGCCGCCGGGATCACCGGCCTGATCAAGGCGGTGCTGTGCCTGCACCACCGAGCACTCGTACCGACGGTGAACTACGCGACGCTCAACCCGAAACTGGTCGACCTGGTCGACTGTGACGGATCACCTTTCGTCGTCCAGGAGAGCTACGGGGACTGGACGGTGTCCGATCCCGCCACCCAGCTGCCGCGCCGGGCCGGCGTCTCCAGCTTCGGCATCGGTGGCACGAACGCGCACGTCATCCTCGAAGAAGCGGCACCGCACGAGACCGCGTCGCAGGGTTCCCCGGGCACCGGCGAGCGTCGACCGTCGCCGGGTACGCCGCATCTGCTGACCGTTTCGGGGGCCGATGAACGGGCGGCCCGACGCAACGCGGCGCGGCTCACCCGGTTCCTCACCACACTGCCGGCAGACGAGGTTGGCCCGGCGATCGACGTCGCGCGGCTGACCCGGCCGGCGCACGCCGTACGGGCCAGCGCCGTCGTGACCGCAGAGTCGGTGTCCGGCGCGGATTCGGTCCGTCTCGACGCCCGGCTGCTGGCCGGTCTCGGCCGGCCGGCCCGGGCGGGTACGGTCGCCTTCTGTTTTCCCGGACAGGGGTCCCAGGTCGCGGGTATGGCGCGTGGCCTCTATCGGGGACGGGTCGACGGCGGCCGGTTCCGCCGCCACTTCGACGCCGCCTGCCGAGGTTTGGCCCGGAACCTGCCCGCCGATCCGGCCGAGGCGATTCTCGGTGCCGACGACCAGACGGTGCGACGTCCCATGATCACCCAGTGCGGGCTGTTCGCCGTGGAGTACGCGCTCGCGGCGACGCTCGTCGACATCGGCGTGCGTCCGGTGGCGGTGGCCGGTCACAGCGTCGGCGAGTACGCCGCCGCGGTGCTGGCCGGTGTGCTGACTCTCGATGAGGCGACGCGACTGGTGGCGGCACGCGCCCAGGCGACCGAGGCGCTACCGGGCGCCGACGCGGCCGACTCCGCGCTCGGCGGGATGCTCAGCGTCGTCGGTGACGAGCAGCGGCTGCACGACTGGCTGGTCGCCCGTTCCGGTCTCTGGCTCGCCGTGGTGAACGCGCCGGGACGAGTGGTGTTGTCCGGTACGCCGGCCGCGCTGCGGCGGGCCCTGGAAGACTTGCCGACCTTGGGCTTCACATGTCGGCCGGTCCCGGTGTCGCATCCGTTCCACAGTGACTTGCTGGCCCCGGTGGCCGAGCGGCTGCGCACGGCGGCGGCCGACATCCCGGCCCGGCCGGCCGCGATACCGATGGCCAGCAACCTGACCGGCACCTGGCTCGACGCCGCGTACCAACCGGCCAGGTATTGGGGTGACCACGCGGTCTCCACCGTTCGGTGGCGCGACAACGTGGAAACGCTGCTCAAGTGGACGCCCGACGTGCTGGTGGAGGTCGGACCGGGCGGTGTGCTCACCACCCTGGCCAGGAAGTGCCTGGAACCGCGCGACGGTGCCGGCGACGGGCGTGGACCCGTCTCCGAGCCGGTCAGCCTCCTGCACGACCCCCGCGATCCGCACCGCGACGACGGCGAGATCCTGCTGGCGGCGATCGGCCAGTTGTGGTGCCACGGCGTCGACGTCGACTTCAGGGCGCTGCGCGCTACCGGGTCCGGGTCACCGGCGCGGTCCGTCGTGCGGCATCGGCTACCCACGTACGAGTTCGAACGGACCCGGTACTGGACCAGGCCGGAGGCGTCGATATACGTCGGTGGGGTGGTGGCGGCCGGCCCGGGCTCCGTCGGCGACGCCAGCCCCGTGGTCGAGCCTGCTGGCACCGCCGAAGGGGCCGACACCGACGGTACGGCGGCAGCTGCCCGGATTGTCCGGTTCGTGACCAGGCCGGCCGCCACGGTGACGCTCTATTGTTTTCCGTACGCGGGTGGCGGCTCGACCGCTTTCCAGTCGTGGGCACACGCGGCCCCGACGTGGCTGGACATCGTGGCGGTGGATTTGCCAGGACGCCCCGCGTCACCGGCCGCCGATGACGCCGACCTGCCGGCCGCCGACGACGCCGACGTGCGGATGCTGGCCCGACTCGCCGCTGGTATCCGGGCGGACGCCGGAGACCGCGCGGTCGCCTTCTGCGGCATGAGCTTCGGGGCCTCCCTGGTGCTCGACCTGCTTGGCGGCCCGCTCGCCGACTGGGCACACGCCCGGCGGGTGAGCCTGCTCTGCCTCGTCGGCCGAGCCCCGATCGTTCCGGGAGTCGACGTCGGCGACGAGCCCGTGGACAGCTACCTGATGGCACCGGAAGAGATCCGCGACAATCCGCAGTGGACAAGGTCGGTGCTGCCGGTCCTCCGAGCGGATCTGGCCGCCGATGCCCGCGCCGAGCTGCGGATCCGGCGGCGTCAGGCGGCACACGGGGCAGCGCTGGTCGATGCCCCGGTGCAGGTGCACTGCGGTACGCGCGACCCGTCCTTAGCAGCCGGGTCGGCGCGGGACTGGGCAGCGATCACCACGAATGTGATCACCGACGTGCGATGCCACGACGGTGCGCACGACTTCATGGTCCGCGAGCGGGCGGGCATCCTTGACGGAATCGTCTCGCTGATCGAGCGACTCGACCCGATCCTCGGCGGGGCGGACGACCGGGCGGTGGACCTGTGCGCCGAGGTGAACTGGGTGCCGGTCGCCTCGCCGAGCGCCGTCGCGCCGACCGTCGCCACCCGGTGCCTCGACGTCTGGGCCGGCACGACCACGGACGGGGTCCGGTTCGTGCGGGACACCCTGACCGCCCCCGACGCGCGGGTCGCGCTGCTGTGTCGGAGCGCGCCGGGACGCACGCTGGTCCAGCACGCCACCCGGCTGCTCGACCTGCTCCGCGCGGTGGCCGACGCGGAGGTACGCGGACGGCTGGTGGTGGTCGTGCCGGCCGACGCGGCCAGCGGGATCGTGAGTGGACTGACCCGGTCGCTGGCACAGGAGGAACCGGGGCTCACCGTCCAGCGGATCCACGTCGACACCTGGCCGGCGGACGGCGTGGGGGACCGGCCGGCGGACGGCGTCGCCGTACCGGACGGGTCCGCTGCCGGAACGGGCCAAGACCTGCTCAGCCGGATCCTACGACTCGCGGCGGCGCACCCGGAGGAAGACGATCTGCTCTATCGCGGCGGTCTCCTGTTCGCCCAACGGCTGCAGTCGGTCGCCGTACCGCGGCTGCCGGCGGGGACGCTCGGTGCCACCACCGGCCGGTATCTGCTCACCGGTGGCACCGGTGGCCTCGGCCGGGTGGTCACCGACTGGCTCATCCAGCACCAAGGCGTACCGCCCGAGCGGATCGTCGTGTCCGGCCGGGCCGACCGGGGTGATCTACGGCCGGGTATCCGATTCGTCGAGCTGGACCTGGCCGCACCGATCGACCCGGCGGCGGTCGCGGCCGTCACCGGTCCGCTCGATGGCGTCTTTCACCTGGCCGGAACACTCGACGACGGCGTCGTGCGCAACCTGACCGGGGAGCGGCTCGCCGGGGTGCTCGCCCCGAAGCTCGCGTTGTCCCAGCTGGTCGACGTCGGTCGGGTGGCGGGCGCGGGATGGGTCGTGGCGTTCTCCTCGACCAGCGGGCTGCTCGGCGTACCCGGCCAGGCGAACTACGCTGCCGCGAACGCGTGGATGGACACCTACGCGATGTGGTCGACGCCGTCCGGTGGTCCGCACGTGGTCACGATCGCCTGGGGAAGCTGGGCGGCGGCCGGGATGGCCGCGCGCAGCGCAAAGGCGGTGGAGGCGGCGCGGGTCAGCGGGGAAACCCCGGTACGGACCAGCGTCGGGCTGACCCTGCTCGGTGGGGTGCTCGCCGCCACCCTCGCTGGCGGCGCGACCCGGCGCAACCTGGTCGTCTGCGACATCGAGTGGCCGCGTTCGCCGTGGGCGCGACTGCCGCTGATCTCGGCGGTCGCCGACGCCCGTCGGATCGCCGGCCGGCGGTTCTCGGGTGACCGGTTCCCTGCCGAGGGCACCACCACCACCGCTGAACGGAGCGCCGCCGGCCCGGAGCCGGTCGACGGCACCGACGACGTCCGAGCCTTCCTGAGCAGGTACGTGCACCGATGGGACGAGTCGAAGAGGCTGACCGAGCTTGGGCTTGATTCGCTGGACTTCGCCCGGATCAGGGGGGACTTCGCCAGCTCGTTCGGCGCGGAAGTACCGCTGGCGGTGATCGCGAAACCCGACCAGCGGCTCGGCGATCTGCACGGGGTGCTCGCCGGCTACCAGCCAGACAGGACCAACCGATGATCGCAGCCGTCGACACCCGCCTCGATCCGATCCTGCGGTCGGTCGTCGACGGTGCCGCCATCGGCGGGCGCGAGCTGGCGGTCCTGGTCGAGACGATCCGGCAGGATCCGGTCTCAGGGCTGCTCGTCGGGGAAGGAAACGACGGGCCGTGGACAGCCGTGACAGCCGAGCGCCAGCTGCACACCCTGCGGCGGGTGTGGCCGGCGTTCGCTCGGTGGTGGCGAGCGTACTTCTCCACCGACGGCACCCCCGTACCGCTGGTCGAGCTGTGGCGGCTGTACCTTCCGCTCGCCGAGTGGATCGTGACGCGCAAGCGGCGGCGGCGCTCCAACGAGCTCTACGTCGTCGGCTTCAACGGCAGCCCGGGTGCCGGCAAGACGGTGCTGACCAACGCGCTGGCGGTCGTGCTCGACGAGCTGCTCGACGCGGACACGGAGGGACGGGCGGTGGCGCGTAGCGGCGACCACTGGTACCTCGGGCGGCGCGAACGCGAACTGCTCGTCGCCGACGGATACGACCCGGGGGTGCCGGGGGTGTCGAACCGGTCGCTGCCGGGCACCCACGACCTCGCCTGGCTGCTGCGGAATCTGCGGGAGATGGAGCACAGCCACCCAGGCAGCGTGATCAGGATGGCCAACTTCGACAAGAAGATCGACGACCATCCGTCCGGGCCGGACCGCTGGTTCGAGGTACGGGGAACGATCGGCGTTCTGCTGTTCGACCTCTGGTTCGCCGGGGCGGACACCACGGTGGATCCGCTGGCGGTGCCGGACGGGCTTCGTCGGCGGGTCGCCGAGCACCTGCGTTCGTGGCGACCGGTGTTCGACCGGATGGACGCCCTCTGGTGCTTCGACTGGCCGTCGTTCGAGCAGATGGTGCGGGAACGTGAAGCGCAGGAGCAACTGGTCGAGCGGTGGCGCGGGGCCCGTGGCATGGGACGGGACCACATCCGCGCGTTCATGGCGTACATGATCGACAGAGCGTGGGACTGGCAGGTGACCTCGCCGATTCCACCCGACCGGGCGATCACCTTCCGGGCTCGGCGCGACACCGACCATCGGGTGATCGCACTACATCGAGGAGGTCGAGCATCGTGATCGAGGCGAGGCACACCGGGCCGGCGGCCCACTCGTTCGCCATGTCGGACGTCGTGCGCCAGTATCGGCAGCTGGCCGAGGAGTCGGGGACCCAACCCGATCGCGTGTACGACACGGTGGTCATCGGCGGCGGGGCGGCGGGCGCCGGGGTGCTCCGTGACCTCGCCTCCCGGTCCAACGCCAGCGCTATCCTGGTCGAGCGCGGCACGTTCGGGGGCGAGACGTCCAGCAAGACGGGCAAGGCGATCCATCCTGGCATCCGTTACCTGCGGATGGCGTTCCACCGGCTGCTGCTGGCGGCCCGCCTGCGCCGCGACCCCAAGATCAAGCAGTCGTTCACGCAGAACCTGCGGGGAGCCTGGCTGGATCTACAGCTCGTCTGGTACGGCACCCGGGAGCGCAAGATCCTGCTCGAAACCAGTCGCCGGACGGTGGACGAGATCCCCAACGTCGTGTTCGTCCTGCCGGACAGCCCCGAAAAGAAGTGGTCGGTGTTCTTCGGCATCTCGCTTTACGACGCCTTCGCCGCACTGTGGGCCTGGGTGAGTTTCGTTCCCCGGTTCAGCCGGGTGAAACTGTACTGGAACAAGGAGTCGCTGCACCGGGCCCTGCCCAACCTGGCCGCCGACGACGTGCTCGGGGGCATCAGGTACTGGGAAGGCAAGGCGAACAACGACAAGGTCCTGGTGGTGAAGGCGATCCGCGACGCCTACTATCGGGGCACCGAGACGCATCCCATTCGCGCACTGTGTCATGTCGAGGTCGCACACTACGAGTGGACGGACGACCCCGCCGGCGGCCACTTCCTGGTGACGCTGGCCCGGCGTTTCGCCGACGACACACTGCCGACGGAAATCACCGTCAAGGCCCACACGATCACCAACGCCGCCGGCCCGTGGATCGACCAGGCCCGCAGCCGGACGGCGCAGCCGGACGGGCGAACGTCGGTGGTCTACTCCCGGGGCTCGCACCTGGAGGCGACGAATCGGTTCATCCACGAGAGCCTGTCAGCGGATCCGGCGCTGCAGGTCGGGCTGGTGCCGCTCAACGCCGTACGCCAGCACTACCTGCGGCCGTTCCATCAGCACGGCCTCTGGTACATCCAGTGCACCACCACCGACCGGGCGCACGTCGACCCCGACCTCGTCGTTCCCGAGGAAGACGAGATCGAGGAACTCCTGCACTCCTACAACGCTTTGGTGAGCGACCAGTGGAAGATCGGTCGACGGGACATCTTCAACGTCTTCTGCGGAATCCGGCCACTGGCGTCGAACGACGGCGGCGAGATAGCCGTACAGGACATCTCCCGGATGTTCCGGATCACGGTTCGGCGTCAGGGCGGCGGTGCCATCTACGACATGATCAACGTGAAGCTCACCGAGTTCCGGTGGGCGGGCCGGGAAGTCGCCGCGCACATCGCTCGGGAGCTGCGCCGCAAGGGCGTCAAGCGGCTCGGACGGTCGACCACGCAGCGGCTGGATTTCCTGGCCGTACCGGAGGATGACCGGTACGCGCCGCACAGCGCCCCACCGGCTCGACGGGATCCACAGTTCCTGCGGAAAAAGGTCGCCCACCACGTCCATCATCTGATGGCCACCAGCTACGCGGACTACCTGCTGAACTTCGGTGGGATCCGGGACGCCGTGGTGTTCGACGACGCCGGTCGCTGTGACCTCGACCTCGACGTCCTCGATCTGGCGCTGCGCGAGATGGGTGAGCTGCTGGCCTGGTCGGGGCAGCGGCGCGAAGCCGAGTTCGCGCGGCTCGCCGAGGTCTACACCCGCAACATGCGCTTCGCGGATCTCGGCGCACGCATCCGGGAACACCGACCGGCGGCCCTGTCCGCGCAGGTCGAGCACCCTGTCCACCAGATGTCCCCGGTTCCCGCCGAGCGCGTCCGGGCCGGCGGGATCGACTGACCGACCAGAATCCGAGCAATCCACCAGAACCCGGGCAACCGGCCGACCCCGACACCTGTCCCTTCCGACTCCCGGTACCCGTGTCCGCCCACCGGCGCGATGACGCACGACCACGCGTGATGGCGCGCGGCGACGGTGGCAGGCCCTCCACACGTACGTCTGAATACGGAGAGTGGTCAGGAATGTACTTCGACAGAGACGCGAGCCTCGACGACGTCGACGGCGAGCTCGTGGCCGTGATCGGCTACGGCATCCAGGGCAAGGCGTTCGCTGCCAATCTGCGCGACAGCGGACTTCAGGTGATTGTCGGCAATCGCGCCGACGAGTACCGTGCGGCCGCTGTCGGCGACGGCTTCGACACCAGGCCGATCGCGGCGGCGGTCCGCGCCGCGTCGATCGTGCTGCTGCTGATTCCCGACGAGGCGCACCCCGAGGTGTACGACACGGACATCGCGCCGTACCTCGCCGAGGGCGCCCTGTTCGTGGTGGCGCACGGATTCTCCATCCGGTACGGACGCATCGCGCTGCCGCACGACGTCGACGTGGCGCTGCTGGCACCCAAGATGTTCGGTAAGCCCATCCGGCAGCGTTACCTCGACGGCGGCGGGGTGCTCGCCTTCGTCGACGTTGTCCAGGACGCCACCGGTACGGCCCGGCGCCGCACGCTCGGCGTCGCCAAGGCGGTCGGCTTCACCCGGTACGGCGTACTGCCGGTGACACACGCGGTGGAGACCGAGCTCGACCTGTTCCAGGAGCAGTTCCTGACCCCGTTGCTGCTGGACGCCTGCCGAATGGCCTTCGAGGTGCTGGTGGAAGCCGGCTACGACCCCGTGCCGGCGCTGCTGGACATGCACGCCTCCGGCGAGATGGCGGAGATGATGGTCGAGGCGGCGACGACCGGCCTGTACGAGGTGATCGAGCAGCAGGGCTCGCCGACCTGCCGGTTCGGTGTCCAGCGCTACCTCGGCAAAGTGATCGGCGACGAGGTCAGGGCCAAGGGGCGCGCGATCCTTGCCGACATCCGCGACGGTGGCTTCGTCGAGGCGCTCGCGAGGGAAGGCGAGGCGAACTACCCGAGTCTCGTCGATTACCAGGCCATGTACCGGGCCAGTGCCGTCACCGCCGCCCACGACAGCTATCGCGCGATCCTCGGCACGCGGTAGCGGTCGGCCGAGCGAGAGGAAAGGTCGTGTCGAACCCCACCCAGGACATCAACGGTACGCGGGCCTCGACGTCGTCACCCGTAGCCATGGACGCCCGCCACGTACTGCACCCGTGGGCGGATCTGCGCACGCTGGGCCGTGCGGAGTCGCTCCTCGTGTCGCAGGCCACCGGCGTCGAAGTGGTCGACAGCGAAGGTCGACGATATCTCGACGCCATCGGCGGCATGTGGTGCGTCACGGTCGGCTACGGCCGACACGAGCTCATCGAGGCGATGACCGAACAGGCCCGCCGGATGCCGTACTACACGCCGTTCGGCGACGTGGGCAGCGAACCAGCGGCTCGGCTCGCCGCCACCCTGGCCGAGCTGGCACCGGGCGACCTGAACCGGGTGCACTTCACCACCGGCGGGTCGACAGCGGTGGAGTCCGCCGTCCGTATCGCCCACTACTACTTCGCCAGTCAGGGGCGGCCCGAGAAGCATCACGTCCTGTCACTGGAGAACGCCTACCACGGCAGCACCTACCTCGCGGCGTCGCTGTGCGGCAAGAGCGCCGACCGGACCGACTTCCGCTACGAAACCGACTGGATCCACCACCTCGACTGCCCGGTGTACGACCCTGACGTGTCCACGGTGACCGCCGCGCAGCGTCTCGATCAGCTGATCACCGGCATGGAATCCGCAATCCGCCGGATCGGTCCGGAGCGCATCGCCTGCTTCATCGCCGAGCCGGTGCTCGCCTCCGGCGGGGTCCTGGTCCCGCCACCCGGCTACCACCAAGCGGCCCGCGAGCTGTGCCGGCGACACGACATCTTGTACATCTCGGACGAGGTCGTCTGCGGCTTTGGCCGGCTCGGCCACTTCTTCGCCGCTGAGGCCCGGTTCGGCATCGTGCCGGACATGCTGGTCACCGCCAAGGGGCTGACCTCGGGTTACCAGCCGCTGGGCGCGGTGCTCGTCGCGGACCACGTCGCCGACACATTGACCCGGTCGGCCGATCCGGCCAAGCCGGTGTTCTCCAACGGATTCACCTACTCGGGTCATCCGGTCGCCTGTGCCACCGCGCTCGCCAACATCGAGGTGATGCGGCGCGACGACATCTGCGGCCACGTCCGCGACGTCGGGCCGTACTTCGTCAGGCGACTACGTGAGCTGCGGTCATCGCCGATCGTGGCCGCCGTACGCGGCGACCACCTGATGGCCTGCGTGGAATGCCAGGTGCCCGGCGAGGACGGACCCACCGACCGCAACCAGGCACTGGCCCGCTGGGTGGACCAGTACTGCGAGACGTCCGGCCTACTAGTGCGGCCGTACGAGAACCTCTGCATCATGTCGCCACCATTGGTCGTCACGAGAGGCGAGATCGACCGGATCGTGGCGATCATGGCCGAGTCGCTCGCCCGGGCCGAGCACGACCTGAACACCGGCGACCTCAGCTAGGGACGGGTACAGCATGAAAGCACCCCCCGCAATCCTCGACTGTCGTGGCCTGTCGCCGGCGCTGACCGTACTGCGGATCAAGCAGGCCGTGGTCACGAGCCGCAGCCCTGACCCGCTGCTGCGGGTCGCGCTGGGACCCGACTGTGAATCCCAGCGAATCTCCGACGCACTGGCCGATCTCGCCGGCCGGGTGCGCTACGTCCGTGCCGACCAGGACAGCGGACCGGACACGCCACCCTGGTGGCAGCGCGACGACCTGCGTTACCGGGACGGCCGGCTCCACCTCGGCGATACCGACCTGGAGGAGCTCGCCGCCCAGGTCGGCACCCCCACGTACGTGCACCGGACCGCCCGCGTTCGGGACAACATCCGGCGAGTCGCGGCGGCGCTGTCGGACGCGGGAGTCGACCACCGCATCTACTACGCCATCAAGGCGAACCGCGCCCCTGCGCTGCTGGCCTACCTGCGCGCCCACGACCTGTGCGGAGTCGACGTCTGCTCCATCGGGGAGCTGAGACACGTACTCGCCTGTGGGTTTCCGGTCGAAACCATCTCGTACACCGGGACGTCGTTGTCCGTGCGCGACATCGACGCCCTGTCCCGGTTCGCCGATCTGCGGATCAACGTGGACTCGGTGTCGTCGCTGGCGCGGCTTGGTCGGGCCTGTCCGGGTCGGGACGTCGGCCTGCGGATCAACCCGGCCGTCGGCGTCGGCTACCAGGACAACGACCTGCTCAACTACAGCGGCGGTGCCACCACCAAGTTCGGCATCTACCGGGAACACCTCGACGAGGCGGCGGCGATCGCCCGGCAGTGGGGGTTGCGCGTCGTGCGGCTGCACATGCACGTCGGATGTGGTTATCTCGACGGGCAACTCGACCAACTCGCCGCCGCGTTCGACGCGGCCGACGAGTTCGTCGCCGCCTTCGGCGAGGTGCGGGAGATCAACGTCGGGGGCGGTCTCGGTGTGCCGCACACCCCAGAGGACACGCCGCTGGACCTGACCGCCTGGGCGGAGACGATCGCCGACCGGTTCGCCGCCAAGGGCCTGCGGGTCGCGGTCGAACCGGGTGACTACGTCGCCAAGGACGCCGGGCTGCTGCTGACCACCGTCACCTCGGTCGAACAGCGGCGCGATGTGCGGTTCGCCAGTCTCGACGCGGGTTTCAACCTGGCGATGGAGCCGGTCTTCTACGGGCTGCCCTGCGAACCGGTCGCCGTCGCACCCCGATGGGGAGAAGACGAGGTCACCTACACGGTCGTCGGCAACATCAACGAGTCACTCGACGTCTGGGCAACCGACCAGCGGATGACCCGGCTGTGCGAGGGCGACCGGGTGGCGCTGCTCAACGCGGGGGGATACGCCGCCTCGATGAGCTCCGACCACTGCCGGCGGGGCGGAGCCGGGGAGGTCCTGTTGATCGACGACGATTCGGTGGACCGGTCGGACCGGTCGGACCGGTCGGACCGGTCGCTACCGCCTGCCCGCCGTACGATGGGAGGTCAATGACATGAGCCCCGACATGGTGGTGCCGGTTCAGGAACCGACGCGCCGGTCCGCTGGCCCGATGCCGAACTTCGCCTTCGACCCGCGCGACCCGTGGACGCTGACCTTCCAAGCCGGCCTCCGTCGTGCCGGTCTCGGCGGCAGACGAGTCTACGAGGTCGGGGTCGGCAGCGGTGTGAACGTCGCCTACCTGTTGCGGCACTGTGCGGTGGAACTGGTGCACGGCAGCGACCTCGACCCCCGGCTGACCGGGTTGGCACATCGATTCGTCGCCGAGTCCGTACCTGACCTGCTGGACCGGTTCCACCCGGTCGAAGGCGCGGTGAACCTGCTGGATCCGCCGGCCGCCGCGGCCCGGGCGGCCGGCGCGGACGCGGTCGTCGCGTGCATCCCGCAGGTGCCGGACCCCGGCGACGTGCTGGGTAGGCGATTCGACCTGGGCGCCCCGCCTGCGGCGACCGGGTCGGGGCGGCAGTTGGACGACCACGCAGCGCACTACTACCCATGGGCGGCCTTCAACCGGTATCCGTTCAACGTGGTCGGTCTCGGGCTGATCGAGGCCCTGCTGCGGCGGGTCCGGTCCTGCGCGCCACATGCCCAGGTCATCCTCAACCTCGGCTGCCGGATCGGCAAGGACATCCTGTTGCAGCTGTTCCGTTCCAACGGCTACCGTCCGGAGGAACTGGCGTCCCGGATCGTGCGCCAGGATCGCCGTACCGACATCTCCTTCTTCGTCGGGCTGGAGACCGCGATGCGAGGCACGGGCTACGAACGGGACTTCACCTGCGATTTCTACGCTGATCCACAGGCACGTCAACGGATCAGCGCGTGGGAGGCGCGGCAGCGGCTGACCAACGAGCCCACCCGTCCGGTCTTCCACGAAGTAGTCGTCCTACGTGGACATCCTGAGGGCCCGGACAACGTAGACCACGAGGTGACGATGTGACTACGGTCGACTCGACGGCGGGCGTACCCGCCTTCCACCAGGTCGATCACGGCGAGCCGTTCCGGATACCGGTCCGTGACCGCCCGTTCCTCGCCGGATCGGCGCACCCGTCGTTTCCCGACTTCGTGCCGGACGTCGGGCAGATGATCCCGACCCTACGAGCCGAGTCCGGACCGGACGGTCACCGCACCGCCCTGATCGCCGGAGTGCGGCGCGTCATCGACGAGGCGCTGCCAGTGCACGGCGGGGTCCTGCTGCGCGGTCTGCCGCTGGTCGACCGGACGGACTTCGAGCGGCTGGTGGCTGATCTCGGGTACCCGCGCATGGGTTACCAGGGCGGCATCGCCGTTCGCAAACAAGACTCCGACGTCGCGCTCACCACCACCGAAGAGGATCCGCGGATCACCCTGTCTCCGCACAACGAAATGGCGTACCTGCAGACGTTCCCACGTACGATCCTGTTCTTCTGTGAGCAGGCGGCCGCCACCGGCGGCGAAGTCCCGATCAACGACATCCGGCAGACCACCCGGGATCTTCCGGACGACATCGCCCGAACCTTCCGCAGCCGTGGCATCCGCTACCACCGGAGCCTGCCTGCTGTCTCCTCGCCAGGCCAGATGAGCTGGTCCGACACCTTCGGCACCGACGCCCCGACGGCCGTCGAGCGGCACCTGCGCACCTCCGGGTACGAGTACCAGTGGACCGACACCGGCCAGTTGCGGTACCACTACCGCAGGGAGGCCTTCGTCACCCATCCCGGGACCGGCGAGCAGCTGTGGTTCAACCAGGTCACCGAGCTGCACTGCTCCTACTGGCGGTCGCACCCGGACTTCCCTGCGGATCTGGCCGACCAGGACTACCCGGCGACGACGACGTACGGCGACGGCACCCCGATCGACGAAGACCTGATCGCCGCCCTGCGCGGGCTGCTGTGGCAGTCCACCCGGGCGGTACGGATGCGAGACGGGGACGTGCTCGTGCTGGACAACCAGGTGCTGCAACACGGGCGGTTCGCGTATCAGGGCACTCGGCGGCACTTCGTCAGCCTGGCCGGGTGAGGGCCGCCATGCGGATCTCGCCACCGGCGCCTCCCGTCCGCAAGCCCGCCCGGCCCTGGTTCTCCTCGGGACCCTGCGCGAAGCGGCCAGGTTGGGCACCGGAGCAGCTCCACGACGCCTTCGTCGGCCGGTCCCATCGGCACCCGCAGGGACAGGACAAGCTGCGTGCCGTGATCGAGAAGTCCCGGCAGGTCCTCGGGCTGCCACCGGACTACCGGATCGCCGTCGTTCCCGGCTCCGACACCGGGGCGATCGAAATGGTGATGTGGAACCTGCTCGGTCACACCGGTGTGGCCGTCTGCTGCTGGGAGAACTTTGGCTTCACCTGGTTGGCCGACATCGTGGCGCAACTACGTCTGACCGACGTGCGCGTGCACCGGACGGACGTATACGGAGAGATCCCCGACCTGAGTGCCGTTGATTTCGACCGGGACGTCGTCTTCTGCTGGAACGGGACCACCTCCGGCGTATGTGTCCCCGGAGCCGACTGGATCCCCGCGGAGCGGCGTGGGCTGACCATCTGCGACGCGACCTCGGCGATCTTCGGGATGGAGATCGACTACACCAAGTTGGACGCCATCACCTGGTCCTGGCAGAAGGCGTTGGGGGGAGAGGGCGCCCACGGCATGATCGCACTGTCGCCGGCGGCGGTCGACCGGCTCACCTGTTTCCAGCCGGACCGTCCACTGCCCAAGATCTTCCGGCTGACCCGCGACGGTAAGCTCGACGACGACCTGTTCGACGGCTTCACGATCAACTCGCCGTCGATGCTCGCCGTCGAGGACGTGCTCGACGCGCTCGACTGGTGCGCCGACCTCGGCGGCGCCCCGGCACTCATCGCCCGGTCACGGCGCAACTTCGACCTCGTCCGCCGGTGGGTCCGGGACAGTCCGCACGTGGAGTTCCTCGCCCGCGACCCGGCGACGATCTCGGCGACGAGCATCTGTCTCCGGCTGCGCCACCCGATCCTCGACCAGCTTTCCCGTGCCGAACAGGCCGAGTTCGTCCGCCGGCTGTGCGCCACAGTCGAGGAGAACGGCGCCGGATACGACCTAGCGGCCCACCGGGAGGCACCGCCCGGGATCCGGATCTGGGGAGGCCCGACCGTCGACGCCGCAGACATCCAGGCGCTGTTGCCCTGGGTCGATTGGGCGTTCGCCGACACGCTGCGCCAGGTCGCCACGGAAGGTCGGATCGGATGATCGACACATACACCGCCGAGCTGGTGCGGTTCGCCGAGCAGCTGGCGGATGAGAGCAACCAGCTGCTCGCCGCCGCCCCGACGACCGCCCGGCCCGACAGCAAGGCCGACAACAGTTTCGTCACCGAGGTGGATCGCGCCATCGAGACCCGGCTGCGTGAGTTGATCAGCGACGCCTACCCCGGGCACGGCATCCTGGGAGAGGAGTACGGCGGCGTCGACGTGGACGCGGACGTGACCTGGATCGTGGACCCGGTCGACGGCACCGCCCACCTGGTCGCCGGGATACCGTTGTACGGCACCTTGATCGGAGTGAGCCGGCATGGCCGACCCTGGATCGGGGTGCTCGACTATCCGGCGACCGGTGACCGATGGGTCGGCGTCAACGGTTCGTTCGCCCGGCGTAACGGGCAGCCCGTCCGGACCCGGCCGTGCGCGGACCTGCCAATCGCCCTCGTCACCTGCTCCAATCCCGACTTCTTCACCGCCGAGGAGTTTGAGGCGTTCACCCGGGTCCGTCGGGCCACCCGATACGCCATGTACGGTGCCAGCTCGTTCGCGTACGCCCTGCTGGCCAGCGGTCGGACCGACCTGGTGGTCGACGCCGGGCTGCAGCCGTACGACCTGTTCGCCCCGGCCGCCGTCATCGGCGGGGCCGGCGGTCTGCTGACCGACTGGTCTGGTGCCGATCTGCGGTTGACGTCGCCGGGTCAGGTCCTCGCCGCCGGCGACGGCCGTTTGCACGCCGAAGCGTTGCGGATGCTGAAGTGATCGGTGTCGCCGGGTCAGGGCTGGGCGATCGACTCCACCCGAGGCTCGGCGATGGCCAGATAGTCGCTGGTGGACAACGCGATCGTCCGGTCCAAACGGCCGGCGTTGAAGAAGACCTCGGGGTGCGGGAGCAGCTCCGGGTCGAAGATCACCGCCAGCCGGTCGTCGAAGGAAAACGGCGGGATGGTGCCGATCGCCGTACCCGCCAACTCCTCGGCGACCTCGCGGGAGGCGAAGGAAGCGTACGTGCCGCCGAGTAGCGCCTTGAGTTTGCCGAAGTCGACCCGCCGGTCACCGGGGATGACCGCAGCCACGAATCGGGTCGTCTTCTTGCCGATCTTGACCATGACGATGATGCATTTCGCGGCCTGACCCGGGTCGTGACCACGGAGTCTGCTGACCGCCTCCGTGACGCCTTCCGGCTCGTGCTCGATCACCCGGTAGGTGGCACCCCGCTCGTCGAACAGGGTGATCAACTTGTGGTAGACATCCTCACCCGTCACGATCTCACCTTCGCATGGTTTGTCACGTCACGACCGTAGACACGGCAGGCGTCGCAGGCGCTTCAGACGCGCTGGAGGCGTCGGACCGGGTGCGCTCTGCCCAGCGCACTGCGATCGGCGTCACCAGCCCGAGGGACATCATCGCGGCCCCCAGCAGGAGCCAGCCGGGCAGTCCACCCTCGATGCAGAGTACGGCGAGGATCGCCGGTCCTGCGGCGTTGGCCGCGCCCTGCCCGAGACCGAACGCGCCGGCGTACTGGCCCTGAGCGTGTGGCATCGCCAACCCGAATGCGAGCTCGAAGGAGGCAGCCGCGTGCCAGAGCTCACCGAAGGTGTACACGACGGTGGCGGTCGACAACAGCAGGAGAGCCACCCACCATGGCACACCCGCCATCGCGCCGATGAGGCCCAGCGACAGCAGGAGCGCCGCGCCCGCCCACACCATCCGCCGCGCGGCGGCGGCCGGGCTGACGACACCTCGGCTCACCTGCACCTGGAGCGCGACGATCAGGATGCCGTTGAGCAGGACGAACCCGGTGACGGCGATCCGAGGCGTGGACGTGCTGTTCACGATCCACAGCGGCAGCGCGAACGCCGGGATCGCGAGGTGGACCGACATCGCTCCGTTGATCAACGCCACCAACAGGTACGGACGGTCGCGCAGCGCGATCCAGCTGCCCTGGCCGGCGATCACCGCCAGCGGTTCGACGTGCGGTATCCGGGTGAGGACCAACCCGGCCACCACGAAGGTCGCGGCGGCGACCAGGATCATGGTGATGTAGACCGGCCCCGTGTCCAACTGGATGCCGATCGTCGCGATCAGCATGCCGCCCATGATGCCCACGTTGGAGATGGCCCGTTGGTACGACAGGAACCAGGTGGTACGCCCGGCGGCCACCGCCCGGATCAGTGGTGCCCGGCTCGCCTGACCGGCCGCACTGACCAGGGTCGTGAACAGGGAGACCAGGACCAACGCCCAGAACGACCGGACCAGGACGAAACCCGTGGTCGCAGCGGCGCCACACAGCATGGTCACGATGTGCACTTCGCGCGGGCCACGCCGGTCGGCGACGTGCCCCATCAGTGGTCCGGCGGCCAAGCCGGCCACGGCACCCACGGTAAGGCCGGTGCCGACCTCGGTCGCCGACATCCCGACGATCCGGGTCAGATACAGCGTGCTGCTGCCCAGCAGAAGTCCGCCGCCCACGGTCACCGCGAACACCGAACCGGCGAGCGCCCGTTGCGGGCCGGTCGGCGGTAGCATGCGGGTCAACGCGGTCCGGATCCGTCCAGGCGGATCGGCGTGGTCGGACGCCGGTGCGGCAGACGCCGTCAGGTGCGCGCCCACTCCTGACGCCCCCGCTCCCGATGCCGACGACGACGATTCGGCGGGCGAGCCGGCTGGGCTGTTCACGGGCCGTCGTACAGCCAGTCGCGGTACTGCCGATCCGGAGCGGTGCGCTGCTGCCAGGCCCACCGCTGCCCGCTGGTCAGTGCCGGCTCGGCCACCACCACCCGGTCGGCGAACCACTCGCGCAGTTGGCGTACCCGTTCGTCAAACGTCTCGACGGTGTCGGTGGCGAGCAGCATCGCGGCGAGCATGTCTGCGGACGCGGAGAACTTGGTGTCGAGATTGGCTCCCGGAGGTACCCACGATTGGGCGAAGACGACGTCAGGCTGTGCCAACATCTCGTCGGGAGTGGGGTAGCTGATCAGCGTGCCGGCCGGACCGAACAGTCCCGCGCACCCCACCACCTTTGGATTGACCTTCACGTTGAGGACCGGGCGTCGGCCCAGGGCGCAGAACAGAGCGGCTTCGCCCAGGTCGACGTTGAACTTGCCGAGAATCTGCTCCTGGGTCATTGCCCCGCCCCGGCGCGCGGCGCACTCACTGAAGACGATCCGCCCGGTGTCGCGCTCGCGGAACAGTTCCATGTGGAACACCCCGTCCCGCAATCCCAACGCGGCGATCGCGTCGTGGACCACCGGCCCGGCGACCTCGTACGCCTCGGCGTCCTGGGTCGGATCGAGCCGGCGGAGCGAGATCGGCGTCTGCCCGGTGAGCGCTTCGAGACACGGCTCGGTGTACGCGCCCAGACCGAAGAACAGCACCTCGCCGCCGAACACCACACCTTCGGCCATCCACTCGTCGCCGTCGACGAATTCCTCCAGCAGGAAGGTGCGTTTGGTTTCCTTCTCCTCGCGGCAGGTGCGGCTCGCCTTCTCCAGGTCCTTACGGTCGCGAACGACGCTGGTGGAGGTGGTGCCGCCGCCGGCGATCGGCTTCAGGACCGCCCGCTCGAATTCCAGTGGCACCCCGCTCACGTCGAAGATGTCCTCGACCACAGCCCATCGGGTGACCGGGACGCCGGCCGAACTCAGCCGGGCCTTCTGCAGCGACTTGTCCCGGAAGCGCACGGCGACCGAGGGGTCCAGTGCCCGACAGCCCAGCGTCTTGCCCAGTGCCGCCACGGTGACGATGGAGAATTCCCAGGTGCTCTGCAGCGCGTCGAACTGATGGTTGCCCAGGCCAGCCCGGTGTAACGCGCTGAGACAGTCCTCCGGGTTCGTCACGTCGTCGACCCGGATCATCTTCCCCTGCGCCGGCATGCGAATCCGGCCGGAGTCGTAGGCACCCGAGTTGCACAGGAGCACCGTGTCGATGTCGTGTTGATCGCACGCGCGTAGTACGTATGGGTCTGCGCCAAGTAGCAAGATGGATGGCCTGCTCACGTTACCTCCAGCATCCCCGCATCGTCAGCAACTGCGCAATCTCGCCATGAGCGTACCAGCGGGGTCCGGGCCAACAATCATCCACATAGCAGAGCCGCGCGAGGTCCGTTCGCAGGTGCCGCCCGATCCTGCGTGGATGCTCACGTGTCCAACCTGTGATCGTTTGGAGCGATCTAAGAAACTCGATGTATTTCGTGCTGGTGGTCGAGCGGTGCCACGGTCGGCCACTGGTCCCGTGTCAGGACTGGAGGCTGGATCGCGCACACCGTGACTGTGGGCGCGGACGGTCGGCTGGAGATCCGATGGGCGCGCCGGACGATGGGCTGGCCGACGTGGACACCGATGTTCGGTGGGTGCGCGCGAGGCCATGGGCCGGATCCGTCGACGGGCGGTGGCCGGCAGACAGTGGTGATGGGGAGGGAGCCTGCCGGCCACCGGTATTCACCGCGCGCGCGAGGCGTGGGAAGAAAAAGGTTAGCGGAGAACGGCGCGCCGTGGGGGTCGGTCGGTGGGGTCGGTGTCATCGTTGGTTGTCGTCTGTCGATCAACCGTTCGTGTGGCTCGGCCGTGTGCGAACGCCTGTCCCGGGCGTACTCCGTGAGAACTGTACGTATTTTCGGGGTCTTCAACGGGTTTGATTATGGTTCCACCGGCGAGTTAAGCATTGCACCACTGTGGGTGCCCTGGCAGACTCGATCTGCGTCTGCCGATGGCGACGAGTCGATCCAGGGAATCATGGTGAGGAGTTCGCGATGGCCAAAAGCCGCGGCGCGCACCATGAGATCGCTGATCTCCCCGAGGTGAACGATGTTCGCGTAGGGGGCGGCCCGACAACGGGTGTGACCCATCCGTCCCCACTGGCCGGACTGCTCTTCTGCGCGACCTGCGAACGGCAGATGACCCCGATGACGAGACTCAACGGCCGGGCGTACGGTGCGCCGTGCGGCTGCCGGTTGAGTCCGGTCGACGCGCTCACCGTCGAACGCCTGGTGTTCAACGCCGTCGAGGCCCACCATCCGGACCTGCTGACCCGCACCGCCGCCGGAGGCCTCGCCGCGGCCTTCCGAAAAGTGCTGGCCGAGGTACGGATCGGCGGGACCGCAGACGAGTTGGAATTCATCTGGTCCACGTGACCGTCCGTCAAGTGCTCTCCCCTGACATAGATTGCCTGCTCAATGACGCCTGTCCTGGCCGCGGTCGGTGGCCTCGACACATTCGCGTACGGATGCCCTCGCGTCCGGTGATTCGGCTGGACATTTCTATGACATATTTTGTGGAACACCCACTAGTGCCGGAATTGCCGGCAGGTACGGTGGCCCGGTTCGCCGTGTCCGAATGGCGCTACGGACGGGGACCCGTCCCCGGAGAGCCGTTCGACCTCCTGATCACCAAGGTGCGGACCACGTCCGCCCGCAGTTACGACGGCACCTGGGTGTGGGTCGACGGACACCACGTCGACTGCCGGCCAGACCATCCACCATGCCAACAGGCGCTGGTCAGCGTGGCCGCGCTACGCCGTACGCAGACCCTCGGGCGGCAGGAGGTGGACGGTGCCGCTGCTCGCTGACGAGTTCTTTCTCCTCGCCCACCACGATGTCACCGGCCGCCCGAGGCTGCACTCCCGGGCGATCGGTCTCGGACTGGCCAGTGCCGTCCTGGCCGAGCTGTTCACCGCCGAGGCCATCGCCATCCACGCCGGTCAGGCGTGGGTACGGGACCCGGCCGCGCCGGCCGACGCCCTGGGCCGGGCCGCGTTGCGGCTGATGCTCGACGAACCCGAACACACGGCGGTACGCACCTGGCTCACCGTCCTCGCCGAGCGGGCCGAACGACACGTGGCGCGCCGGCTCGCCGCCGCCGGGGTGGTCCGGCCCGAACAGGTCCGCCGGTGGACCCGTACCCGGGTGGTGTACGTGCCGGTGGACATGAACACCGCCGCCTGGCCGTGGGCGAGGCTGTCGCTGCGGCTGCGTCGACTGCAACACCTCGACGAGTCCGACCTGTTCCTCGCCGGACTGGCCGCTGAGACCGGCCTGGACACCTACCTGCTCGACGGCGCCGAGCCAGGCGTCGACCAGCATCTCGCCGGCCTGCTGGCCACCCTGCGGACCCCGCTGCGTGACCTGCTCCGGCAGACCGGCGCGGCGGTCGGCAACGCCGTGCTGTCCGGACGCGCCTGACGTACGCGTTACCTCTTCGCCCCGACCCGCCACCCATCTCATTGGAGTACGCCGATGACCGCGACCACCCCGGCGACCGCCGTTCGCAACGCCACGCACGACGACATCGCCCAAGCCGCCACCCTGCTCACCGAGGCGTTCCTGATCGCTCCGGTGTCCCAATGGCTCGTCACCGACATCGACGCCCGAGTGACCACCTTCCGGACCCTGTTCACCATCGAGCTCGAACACGCGCTGGACACCGGTGGCCTGGTGCACATCGCCGGGCCGATCGCCGGTGTCGCGATCTGGCACCGCCGCCAGCAGCCCGTCACCGTCGACCAGGTGACCGTCCACCAGCGGCGGATGCTGATCGCGGCCGGCGCCTGGCAACACCGGGTCGCGGCCCTCGACACGCTGCTCGGCCAGCACCACCCGAACGAGGCTCACCACTACCTCGGCTACCTCGCGGTCACTCCGTGGCTGCAGAACCGAGGGATCGGTACGGCGCTGCTGCGGCACCACCATCGGGTGCTCGACCAGGAATCCGTACCGGCCTATCTCGAAGCCACCACTCCGCGCAACCGGGAGCTCTATCTCCGACACGGCTACCAACCGCGCGGCCCGGTCCGGTTGCCCGACGGGCCGCCGCTGTGGCCGATGTGGCGTACCCCGCTGCGACCAGTGACCTCCGGCCCTGGCGCTCCCGCCGACACGTAGTCGCAACTGTCGGGAACCAGACGGCGCACGCATCCGACCAATGCGAAAGCCGCCACCTGCCCACTGGCACCTTGGGCGGGCCGACAGACGAAAGGCAACCATCGATGAACCCCTCCCTTCGGCGCGTCACGCGTGCCGGCGCTGTGGCCGCACTCGCCAGTGGGGCGGTGCTGTTGGCCGGCGCACCGGCGTCCGCCCACGTGACGGTCAGTCCCACCGTGACGACCGCCGACTCCTACACCGTGCTGACCGTGTCGGTGCCGCACGGCTGCGACGGATCGTCCACCACCAGGGTCGCCATCCAGATTCCCGACCTGATCAACTCGGTCACGCCGACCATCAACCAGGGCTGGACGGTCGAAAAGGTGATGGCCGACCTCGACCCGCCGGTCACCGACAGCCACGGCAACGAACTCACCGAGCGGGTGGCCGAGGTCGTCTACACCGCGAAGACCCCATTGCCGGACGACATGCGCGACGTGTTCGAACTGTCGCTGAAGCTGCCGGACGCGGCCGGCGAGGAGCTGATCTTCCCCGCGATCCAGACCTGTGAGCAGGGCGAAGCGGCCTGGGCGCAGGTCCCGGCCGACGGCCAGGACAGCCACGAACTGGACTACCCGGCACCGTCGTTCGTCATCACCGCAGCCGACGACGACAGCGCCGGTGGCGGCCACGCGGCCGATGACGCGGCCGACGAGGCTGCCGACGACGCTGCCGACGACGCGGCCGGGTCGACCGAGCTGACCCCGGCCAGTTCGACCACCGACACCGGACCGAGCTCCCTGCTGGGCTGGATCGGCCTGTTCCTCGGTCTGCTCGGCTTCATCGCCGGTGCCCTGGCCCTGCACCGCACGAGGAAGGCCGCGTAGGCGTGGATCATCGTCACCGGCTGCGCCACGAGGCGCAGCCGGTCCGATCCGTGGCGTCGAGGCGACACCCATCCCGGGTACGGCGAACCTGTCTGCTCGCCGTACCCGGGATGGTGCTCGGCATCGTGCTGGCGGCGGCCGTGGCCAGCCCGGCCGCCGCGCACGCCACCCTCCTCGCCAACGACCCCGCCGACGGCGCGCTGCTCGCCGAAGCACCGCAGACGGTCACCCTGACCTTCAACGAGGCGGTCCAGGTGCGGCCGGACGGGGTCAACGTGCTCGACGCCGCCGGCACACCCGTCGAGGCCACGGCCCGGTCGGTGGACAGCACCGTCGTCATCGACCTGCCGCCAGAGCTGGCCGACGGAACGTACGTCGTGAGTTGGCGGGTCATCTCGGCGGACAGCCACCCGGTCGCCGGCGGATTCAGCTTCGCGGTCGGGACACCGAGCGTCGGCAGCGTCGCCATCCCGGTGAGCGAACCGGACACCGCGCTGCGGGTACTGCGCCCGGTGACCGAGGCAGCGATCTACATCGGGGTCCTCGGCGGCGTCGGGCTGTCCGTGTTCGGCGTGGCTTTTCTGCGCGGACCGACGGGCATGTTGGCGGCCGGCCAGGTCCGTGGCCGGCAGACCCGGCTGATCTGGCTGTTCGGGACGCTCGCCTTGGTCGCGTTGGTCGCCATGCCGCCGGTCACCACCGCATGGCAGGACGCCGCCGACGTCGCCGCGTTGGCCAGCGGGCAGACCTGGCGCACCGGGTACGGCTCCGACCTCGGACTCGCCGCCGGACTCGCCGCCGCCGGTGTACTGGTGGTGCTCGCCGGGGTCAGGCTGGTCGCGGCCCCTGGTACGGGTACCGATGCCGGTCGGCGGCGTCGATCCGCCGGGGTGGCGGTGTTCGGCGGCGCCGGCCTGGCACTCGGTGCGCTGACGCTCGGCGGGCACACCCGCAGCTTCGGCCCGGCCTGGCTCGTGCTGGGCAGCGACCTGCTGCACCTGGTGACCGCCGCCGTCTGGCTGGGCGGGATCGTCGGACTGGGGCTGGTGCTGGCCGGCGGCGTGTCCGCCGGCGGCGGTCTGCCGGCCCGGGACCGGGCTGCGGTGGTGGTTGCCTTCTCCCAGGTGGCGGCCTTTCTGGTGGCCGTACTGGCGGTAGCCGGCGTGCTGCTCGGCTGGCGGATCCTCGGCTCCTGGTCGGCCCTGTTCGGCACCACCTACGGGCAGGTGCTGCTCGCCAAGGTCGCCGCGGTGGGAGTGCTCGTCGCCATCGCCGGGTGGAACAGGTACCGGCTGGTGCCCCGTACCGCCCGGCCCGACACCGAGGCCGCCGCGCTGCGGTCGCTGCGCCACACCGTACGGCTGGAAGCGATCCTGCTGGTCGCGGTGCTGGCGACGACCGGGGTGCTGGTCACCCGCGATCCGACGGCACCACCTGCCGGCCCGGAGTTCGTCGCCGGAGCCGACCAGACCGGTGATCCGGCGATCACCGTCGACGGGACGCTGGGCGACGGCCGGGTGGAGATCCGGATCACTCCGGGCACCACCGGAATCAACGCACTGGAGTTGGCCTTGTTCGACGCGGACGGGCGACCGCTGGAGCCGGTGGCACCGCCGACGGTCACCGTCACCCAGCCCGACGTCGGGGTCGGCCCGCTGGACCGACGACTCGCCCAGGTGGGTACGGGCCGATACGAGGCGGTAGCCGACTTCCCGCTGCCCGGCCGGTGGGAGATCCGGGTGAATGCCCGTACCTCCCGGTTCGACAGCCCGATCGCGACGCTGCCCGTGGAGATCCTATGATCCTGACCCGGCTGATCCTGACCCGGCTGATCCTGACCCGGCTGATAAGGGGCCGGCGTCGTGTCGGCACCGTTCTGCTCGGACTGCTCACCGCAGCGGTGGCCACGGCCTGGCTGGCGGTCCCGGCGGCGGCGCACACCCAGCTCGCCGGAGCACAGCCCAACGGAGCTGGTGCGACCACGCTGACCTTCACCTTCGACCACGGCTGCGAGGCGGCACACACCACCGGGCTCACGGTCACGATGCCGGACGGGGCGATCGCGGCCACGGCGACCGGACAACCGCCCGGCTGGGTCGCCGAGGTCACGCCCAGCCGGGTCGACTGGACCGGGCCCCCGGTCGACGACGCGGCGATCGCCGCCGGTGTCGCCGAGTTCTCCGTCCTGGTCCGGCTGACCGGCAGCATCGGGCAGACGTTCTGGTTTCCGACGGTGCAGCGCTGCGCGGACGGTACGGGCTACGACTGGACCGACACCGTGCCGGATGCCGAACAACCGGCGCCGTCCCTGGTCGCCACCGGGGCGGTGCTCAGTCCGACCGGCGCCGCCGGGCCGGAGGGGCGTTCGACGGACACCGGCGGCGGGGCCAGCCGGACGCAGACGTTGTCCGCGATCGCGCTCCTGGTGTTGGGAGCCGGGGCGGTGGGTTACCGACTGGCACCGGGCCGGCCGCAACCGGCGACCGATGGCATCGATGGGCCGGTCGCCGCCGATGACGGGCCGGACGCCGACGCCGACGGGCCGGTCAACGCGGCCAATGGCCCCGATTGATCGGCACCCGGTGCAGCGTGCGGCAGGGGAGTTCGGCACCGCAGCGGCAGGTGTGCCGCCACCGCCGCCAGGACCACTGTGGGCGGTGGCGCCGGGCCAGCGTCGCCGCGACGGCGAACAGGTACTCGTCGTACGAGACCACGATCCCTCCCTTCACGACAGTGCGGGGTGTGACGCCGGGGGCTCTCCACTGACACCCGCCGCCACACCCCGCACTTATGAAGATAGAAGGCCATACGTGGATATTTCGTAACGTGTGGTTACGTTCTGTGTTCCTCTGGGGAGAGTGGGTCGATTCCCATCCGTACGGCGAGTTGCCGCAGCTCGTCGGAGCCGCCTCGGGGCGAGGAATCCCGGGCGATGTGGGCGATGATCTCGCGGACCGCGGCCCGGCTGCGGGTCTCGTGCGGGGCGATCTTCTCCGCCCGCAAGAACGCCCGCACCGCCTCCTCGTTGCGTTTGGCGGCGTGGAATCCGCGTCCGGCGTCCATGTGCAGCCTGGCGTGTCGCTGCGGAGTGCGCAGGGCCGTCTGGTCGACCATACGGGCGAGTTCCGGTGCGCGCGCCGGCTCGCCGTTCTCCAGCACCACCCCGACACGCCACACCGCCACGTTGGCCGGAGTGAACTCCATCCGCCACGGGTCCCCGGTGGTGTGCCGGGCGGTCTCCTCCGCCTCGGTGAGGTGTTCCTCGGCGACGTCGATCTGGCTGAGGCTGGCGGCGGAGAGCGCCGCGTGCAGATGCAGCATTCCGTACCAGGAGCGGCACTCGTCCGTACCGAGGTGGGGTTGAATCTCCTCGGCGGCCTTGCGGGCCAGGCTCCAGGACCGTTTTCGCAGGCCGGTGGCGAGGATCGCCTGGGCCAGCGCGTAGCCGGCGGCGGCTCGACACGCCGGATCCGCAGACAGCTCGGCGGCCCGTACCGCCCGCTCGGCCAGCCGCATCGCGAGGTCGACGTGGCCTTGGGGCTTGAGCGCGAGTGAGCCGGTGACGAGCGCCTGGACGGCGATCCGCAGCGAGGCGGGATCGTCGCCGGCGGCGTTGGCGGTCGACCGGATCTCGGCGATCAGGCGGGGGAGCAGGATGCCCAGCGTCGGGTTGTCGCAGGCCATCCTGGCCCGCATGGCCAGGTCGGCCTCGGCGGCGAGTTGCGCGGCCGGTCGGGCGGCGGCCGGCTCGTCGTCGTCCATCGCCTTGCGGATCGCCGGTACGGCGGCGTACAGCGCCAGCTCGTTGCGGGAGCGGGGCAGATAGGGTTGCGCCGTCAGGTCCATCATGGATACCTTCAGGGCGGAGGCGAGGGCGATCAGCATGGACCGTTTGGTCACGGCCCGCTTACCGTTCTCGATCATGGAAATGTACTCGCGGCTGACCCCGATCTCGGCAGCGAGTTGTTGCTGCGTCATGCCGGCGATGTCGCGCCACCGCGCGACCCGCAGGCCGATGTAATCCTCCGGCATCGGAGTACCTCCCACGCCGACCGTACGTATCGAACAGCGACACGTCGACAGATGTAACCACTTGTTACGTCCGTCCTACGGTGTGGCGCTTGCCGAGGTCGTCGCCGGCGAGACAGCGGTGCTCGGCACACCGCCGCGCCGAATGCCTGACTCAGCTGGCCAGGGCGGCGTTGGCCTGCGCGAGGAACTGCTCGGCGGCCTCCTGCGGCGTCGCGGAACCACTTTGCACGCTTTCCGCAGCGGTGATCAACAGGGCGCGGATCCGGGTGTGTCCGCGTGGCGGTGGGACCGGGGCGGGGCCGAACAGCTCGGCCATCTCCTGTTCGAACGCGACCGAGGCCTGCATCTTGTCATCGGCGAGCGTCGCCTGAACGGTACGGCGTACCTCCAGGTTGGAACTGAGGCCGCGCTCGGTGCCGAGGATCCGGCCGGCCTGCGGGTCGTTGACCAGGAAGTCGATGACGTCGACGACGGCGTCGGGATGCCGGGTGCCCCGGAAGCCGGCCCAGTACATCGACGCGCGTGCCCACTGGCCACTGGGGTCGCCGGGATAGGAGACGACGCCGAGTTCGTCGCTGGTGTACTTCTGCAGCTCGGCGAGTTGGTTGGACCACATGAACGACGTGGCCGCCGCCCCGGTGGCGACCAGTTGCTGGGTCACGTCACCGTTGTTCGCGGAGCGGATCACCTCGGCGGCGGGAGTGGCCTCGCGGGCACGGGCCTGCGCCCACAGCTCGAACCAGGCGGTCAGGTCCTGGACGCCGAAGCCCATCTGCCGGCCCCGGTAGAGTTCCAGGTCCTGCGAGCGGAGCCAGAGCCAGAGCGCCTTGTAGTCGGCCGACGGGTCCATCGTCCCGGCCACCGCGCCGTCGGTGAGCCCGGTGATCTCGGCGGCCCAGTCGATGAGCTCCTCGTAGGTCATCCCGATCGTCGGTTCGGCGACGCCGAGCTCGTCGACCAGGGTCTTGTTGTAGACCATGCCGGGAGTGTTGGCCGCTGCGGCCACCGCGACGGTCCGCCCGGCGATCTGCCCGTACTGGACCAGGCTGCTGGGAAACCCGGACAGGTCCAGTGCGCCGCTGTCGACGTGGTCGGTCAGGTCGAGTACGACGTCGCGGTCGGCGTACTCGGTCAGGTAGTTGTCGTCGATCTGGAACAGGTCGGGTGTGTTGCCGGCCGCCGCCTGGCTGGCCAGTTTGTCGTAGTAGCCGCTGTTGCCCTGCCAGGTCACGGTGAAGGTGACACCGGGGTTGCGGGCGGCGTAAACGTCCAGCGCCTGCTGGGTCAGCTCGGCGCGGCGTTCGCCGCCCCACCAGAAGACGGACAGCTCCACCGGCCCGGTTTCGGTCGTCTCCTCGGCCTCGCCGGTGCCGCAGGCGGCGAGTCCGATGGCGACGGTGACGGCGACCGCTAGTGTGCGGATGAGCGCTCTGCGTGTCGGGGCGGTGGATCGTGACACGGGTTTCTCCTGATCAGGGCCGGGGTGTCGGGCGGCTCGACCATTTAGGCAAGGGAGTCGGCGGGTGTCAACGGGCCGATCGGCTGGTCGTCGCCGCTATTGCATCGACGCATTGACATGTCGGTGAAGTGGTCGTAGCGTCCTGGAGTGCGGAAAGCGCTTTCCGTGCTGGGATGGGTCGCACCGACACATTCCGTCCGCACGTGCCGTCGCGCCGTGCTCGTCGCACCGCTTCCGCCGCGCTGCCCCCAAGTGGTGTACCGAACCCGTCCAGCTCGTCCTTGCACAGGAGGCGCCGCACATGAGCCACCATGCCGGACCGACCAGCCGGCGACGCCGCTGGCTGCCCGTACTCGCCGCAGCGGTGGCCACCGTCCTGATCGCCGCCAACGTGACCAGTGCATCCGCCGCGACCCTGTTCGGCGACGACTTCGAAGACGGCAACACCTCCGGCTGGTCCAAGTCCGGCGGCACCTGGAGCGTGGCCGACGACGGATCCCGCGTACTGCGCCAGTCCAAGGCCGACGCCGGCCTCGCCCGCATGTTCGCCGGCTCCAGCAGTTGGACCGACTACCGGATCCAGTCGCGGGTCAAGCCGTTGAGCTGGACGACCAGCGCCGGCTTCGCCGGCATCGCGGCCCGCTCGCCCGGCTCCACCAGCTTCGACCGGCTGGCGCTGTTCGACGGGCGGGTCGAACTGCAGGCCGTACGCAGCGGATCCGTCACGGTGCTCGGCACCGCCGTCAGATCCGTCACCACTGACAGCTGGGCGACCCTGACCCTGGAGGTCTCGGGGGACACCGTTCGGGGCTGGGTGGACGGTGACCTGGTCGGCTCCGGCACCAGCCAACGCGCCCAGGGCCGGATCGGCGTGCAGACCAACCAGGCGACCGCGTCCTTCGACGACGTGGCGGTCACCACGATCGGCGGCGGCCCGACACCCGGCCCGACCCTGTCGGCTTCCCCGTCTCCGTCGACCTCCCCGTCGGTGTCGCCGTCGGCGTCGCCGACGTCGCCTTCCGGCCCCGGTGACGAACTGATCGTGGCCACCACCGGCGACGACGCCAACCCCGGTACGCTCGCCCAACCGCTGCGTACCGTGCAACGCGCCGTCGACCTGGCCCGACCGGGCACCACCATCCGGCTGCGCGGCGGCACCTACGCCCCCACCACCAACATCCGGATCCTCACCTCCGGCACCGCCGACGCGCCGATCACCCTCACCCGGTACGGCACCGAACGGGTGCTCATCGACGGCGAGCAGATGCCACACACCCCAGCCCCGCTGGGCGGCAGCATCCCCAACATCGAACGCGGCGCCATCCACATGCAGGCGTCGTACTGGCGGCTCGTCGACCTGGAGATCGCCAACGGTCCGTACGGTGTCTACTGCCGCACCTGCCACCACAACGTCTTCCAGCGCCTGACCACCCGCGACAACTACGAATCCGGCCTGCAGATCCAGGGCGACGCCACGTACAACCAGGTCATCGACCTCGACGCGTACGGCAACCGGGACCCGCGCAAGAACGGCGAGAGCGCCGACGGCCTGGCCATCAAGGAGGGCACCGGCGTCGGCAACGTCGTCCGGGGCGCGCGGCTGTGGAACAACGTCGACGACGGCTTCGACGCCTGGATGTTCCGGTCACCGATCCTCATCGAGAACTCGGTCGCCTGGGGCAACGGCGTCAACCGGTGGGGCTTCCCCGACTTCGCCGGCGACGGCAACGGCTTCAAGATGGGCGGCGGGATAACCGACGCGATACCGCACACCGTCCGTAACAGCATCGCGTTCGCCAACGCCGTCGACGGGTTCATCGACAACGGCAACCCGGGCGCGCACCGCTTCGACCGCAACACCGCCTGGAACAACGGTCGCAACGGCTTCACCGTCAACCGGTCGTCGTCGGTGCTGACCGGCAACCTGGCGGCGACCAACCCCACCCCGGTGTCGCTCGGCTCGTCCACCGGTAGCGGTAACTCGTGGAACATCGGCGGCACCTGGACCGACGCGTCACTGGTCAACACCGACCCGTCGACGATCACCGGGCCACGCCACCTCGATGGCACCATCCCTATGTCACCATTCCTGCATCCGATCGGCCAGCCCCACCTCGGCGCCCGCCTGTAGCGCCGAGGCGACGGGTGTAGCGCCGGGACGGCTTACGCAGTGCCGGCGCGACAGGCTCATGAACCCCGGTACGCCGCCGATCCGGGAACTTCGGCGGCGTACCGGTCGGCCAGGCGGCATCCCCCCACGCCTGGCTGGCCCGTCCGCCCGTCGGCTGAGGGGCGGACGGGCCCTTCAGCCGACGGGCGGGCGGTGACACCGGGCGATCCGCATCCGTCGTCATGATGTACTTGCCGGCGTGGAACTGCTGCACTCGGGCAAGGTCAGGGACGTGTACGCCGACGGCGACGACCTGATCCTGGTCGCCTCGGACCGGATCAGCGTGTACGACGTGGTGCTGCCCACGCCGATCCCGGACAAGGGCAAACTGCTCACCGCGCTGTCACTGTGGTGGTTTGAGCAGCTCGCCGACCTGGTGCCGCACCACGTCGTCGCCGCCACCGACGTACCGGCCGAGTTCGCCGGGCGGGCCATCCGCTGCCGCCGCCTGGACATGGTGTCCGTCGAGTGCATCGCCCGCGGCTACCTCACCGGACTGGGCTTGAAGGAGTACGAGAAGTTTGGCTCGGTCTCCGGCATCGCGCTGCCCGCCGGCCTGGTCGAGGCGTCAAAGCTGCCCGAGCCGATCTTCACCCCGACCACCAAGGCGCCCGTCGGCGAGCATGACGAGTTCGTCACGTACGCCGACGTGGTCGCCCAGGTCGGCGCGGAGACCGCCGAGCGGCTGCGGCAGATCACCCTGGACGTCTACCGGCGCGGTGCGGCGCTGGCCGCCGAGCGTGGCCTGATCGTCGCCGACACCAAGATCGAGCTGGGCTGGGCGTCGGACGGCACCCTGGTCCTCGCCGACGAGGTGCTGACCAGCGACTCGTCCCGGTTCTGGCCGGCCGACGCGTACCAGCCGGGCCGTGCCCAGTTCTCCTTCGACAAGCAGTACGTGCGGGACTGGGCGGCCGCCACCGGCTGGGACAAGCGCCCGCCGGCCCCGGAGGTGCCGGCGGAGATCGTCGAGGTGACCCGGGCCCGCTACGTCGAGGTCTACGAACGGATCACCGGCCGCACCTGGTGACGAACCGATCCCGTCCGGTCAGGTCGGTGGGGACGGGTAGGCTGATCAGCCCTGCATCGCCGGTACGGCCTCGTCGATGTCGATCAGCAGTTGGTTCCAGCTCGTCAGCTTGGAAACGGGTCCGAATCTGTCGAGACGTTCGAGCAGTTGTCGCCGGTGCTGCGGGAACCGCTTACGCAGGTTCTCCCGCCGCCGTCCAGTCACCTCGGCTGCCCGAAGGAGGCACTGCTGCAGGATCTCCTTGGGGTCGGCGCGGTTCTCGACCTCGTGCGGCCGGGGAAGTTGAAGATCCATCTTCCCGCGAGGATTGCCGGCGACCTGGCGGATGAGTGTCTCATCGAGGAGGAGCCAGGCTTCCGTCATCCGTACCGGGACAACCGGTATCACCGTGCTTCCGGCGGCGACAGTCGATGCCGCGCCAGCGATCTCCCGGCGTCGCGCGTCGGCCCCGATGGTGTCGGCGTCGCGGTGGACGACCACGATGTCCACCGGTCCGCCGGTCAGCCGCAGGCCTGCGTGGATCTTGGACTGCACGTCGCGCTCCACCCGTCCGAGCAGGGCGAAGTCCGGCCGGCTTAGAAACAGCTCGACACCGCGGTCGAGAAACAGGGTCTCGATGAGATCCGCCAACGGCAGGTCCGAGGTGCCTTCCGAAACGAACAGTCCGCGATACGTCCGGCTTGTCATCCGACCATGTCCAGTGGCAGGCGAAGCTGGGCACCCGGCGGTGCGGCCAGGAAGGCGACGACATCGGCCTCGGAGAAGGTCGGCTCGCCCGGTGCGGCCCGCCAGGATTGCCGGAACGGCAGCAGCGACAGTCTCCGGGTGATGGCCGAATCGGGCGTCCTGCGCGCCCGGACCTCGGCCAACAGCAGGTCCTCGCCCTGACAGAGCTGAACGACGCCGGGCGAGTGCGTGTTCACGATGACCTGGCGAAACGGATTGTCGTCGTCGGGTGCTTCGGTCGGATCCACGGCGAGATCCCGTACCAACTCCACCATCGCCGGTAGGTTGGCGGGATGGATGCCGTTCTCGGGCTCCTCCATGGCGATCAGCCCGGTGAACGTCGGATCCTCAAGGAGTACGCAGAGCGCCAGGAAGCGCAGCGTTCCCTCGGAGAGCGCCCGAGCCGGCAGCCGTAGTCCGCCTTTCTCTTGAAGAAAGAGCGTGAACACTTCCCGGACCGGATCGAGCTCGACGGTGAGTCCTTCGACCGCGACGCCGCTGAGGTCCGCCAGGCGTCCCGCGACCCGTGCGTACACCGCTTCCGGGCCCATGTCGTGCGGTCCAACCGGCTGCTCGTGCGCCATCCGGTACAGGGTCGCGGCGAGGTGCCGACCGTCGGTACCCAGCGAGCGGGGGTCGGCGAGCCCGTCCGGCGTACGCAGAGCAGTTGGTTCCAGCGCGAGCCGCCGCCAACTCTGCATCTCCCGACGGGCGGCGAGAATCGTCGGATAGTCGTTGGTGGTGACCGTGCTCAGCACCGTTCGTCCGGCCCGACCAGCTGCTCTCGGCTGCGGTTTGCCGAAGCTGCCGCCGTCGCCGTGCACGTTGATGACCGTGCCGCCTTCGCGATGCTCTGTTGACAGGAAAGCGCCGCCGCGACGCTCGCCACGGATGACCGTACTGCGGAACTTCTTCGCACTGTGGTCGAACCGGATGTGCCGCGCCGCTTCTCCCCGTCGGATGTGGCGAAGCTCCTCACCGAGCAGGCTCAGTCGGCCAATGCTGGCGGCATGGGCAGGTTGTTCGAACCCGAGGACGACTTCGTAACGAAGAAAGGTCGTCGTGGGTTGGGCCGGCGCGCCGAGGTCGTCCTCTACCTCCGCCGGCACGATCATCTCTGCGGCAAGTCTGATTCGGTGCTCGTGATCGCGGTAGCCGTCCCAGAACAGATCCCGAGGGTCGCCGCCGCGCATGCCTGATGCGCCTCGAACCCGCTGCGAGGCTTCGACGAGCGGCTCGGACGCGAGGTACGAGAGAAACTCGATCGCGTCGAAGACGTTGGACTTGCCCATGCCGTTGGCACCGGCTATGCAGGTGAAAGGGCCGAATTCGATGGATACGTCCACCAGGTTCTTGAAGCCCTGCACCTCCAGCCGAGTCAGCATTATCGAAGCTTAACCGTGCGCTCACCGGCCACGCCGACGCCTTGCCGACGGCCAGGTTCCCTGCCGCCCCGCCCGCCGGTTGGACCACAGAAAACAACGTGACGCGGGCCCGCTACGTCGAGGTCTACGAACGGATCACCGGCTGCACCTGGTGAGCCCCGCTCACCAGGTGCAGCCGTACCCTCGATCACATCACCTGTTCCGGCGACGGTGGTGGCTGCTCGGCTCGTGGCCGACGCTGCGGACCCCGGGCGAGCACGTAGCCGAACAGCAGCGCCATCACCCCGACGCCTACCCACATCGCCTGCTGCCAGCCGTCGACGAACGACTGCTGCGCGGCTCGGACCAGCTCGTCGGCGTACGGGCCGGCGTCGTCAGCGGCGGCGAGGGCGGTGGCGATGCCCTCCCGGGCGGTGTCGGGCGCGTCGACAGGCAACTCGTCGAGCCGGGGACCGACGGCGGTGCGGTAACCGGCGGACACGATCGCCCCGAGCAGGGCCACGCCGAGCGCGGCACCGAACTCCCTGGTGACGTCGTTGAGCGCGGACGCGGTGCCCTGGCGGGCGCGGGGCAGGGCGCTGGTGATCGCCTCGGTGGAGGGGGTCATCGACAGGCCCATGCCGAGCCCCATGGCGAGCATGCCGGGCAGCACCGACAGGTAGCCGCCGTCGACCGAGACGAAGCTGGCCATCAGGGCCAGGCCCGCGCCGGCGAGGAGGATCCCGGTCGACATGGTCGCGCGGGCGCCGACCAGCGCGGCCACCCGTGGGGCGAGGCCCGAGGCGACCATCATCAGCAGGGCTATCGGCATCATCGCCAGCGTGGAGCGCAGCCCGGACCAGCCGAGGACGGCCTGGAAGTACGGGAAGAGCACGACGAAGATGCCCGCCTGCACGCCGAACACCGCGAGCAGCGCCACCGAACCGCTGGACAGCCCCCGGTCGCGGAACAGCCGGACGTCGAGCAGCGGCGCGCGCCGACGCAGTTCCCAGGCGACGAAGACGACGGCACCGACGACGCCGACGAACAGACCCACCAGCGTGGCGGGTGCGGTCCAGCCGTGTTCCGGGCCCTCGTGCAGGACGAAAATGAGTCCGACGGCGGCCAGCACCGACGACAGCGAACCGATGGCGTCGAACGGGTTGTCCGAGTCCTCGCGGGAGTTCGGGACGTACCGGATGGTCAGGCCGGCGGCCACGACGACCAGCGCGACCGGGAGGGCGAACAGCCAGCGCCAGTCCGCCACGTCGACCAGCAACGCCGACAGGTACATGCCGAGCAGGCCGCCGCCACCGGCGACACCGGTCCACACCCCGATCGCCCGGGACCGTTCCTGATCCGGGAAGGTCGAGGTGATCACGGCCAGCGTGATCGGCATGATCATCGCCGCGCCGACGCCGCTGAGGAGCCGCGCGGTGAGCATTGTTCCGGTCGAGGCGGCGAGGCCGGCCGCAGCGCTGGCCGCGCCGAAGACGGCCAGGCCGGCGAGCAGTACGGGTTTGCGGCCCCACCGGTCGCCGACCGCGCCGAGCGGCAGCAGCAGCGCGGCCAGGGTGATCGTGTAGATGTTGATGATCCACAGGACGGTGCCCTGCGAAGCGCCGAACGCGACGGCGAACTCCTGCTGGGCGACGCCCAGCCCGGTGACGGATGAGATCACCGCCATCAGCGCGATGCAGACCGCGACGAGGACGGCGCGGCGTCGGCGTGGATCGTGGATCGTCGGGTCGGAATCGGCCGCAGCGGCTTCCGTCCCGGCGGACACCTGCGGAGACAGGCTTGGAGAGGTCATGCGGGAAAGCTAGCCCGGCCTTGCTCTATCGGCATTAGGTCTTGCGATAATGGCAAGACCAGGCTGGGTGTAGCTAACTGGGTGGCGCATCGCTCGACGACTGGGCGTGTGCCCGTTCGCCGTCCTGGTCGAAGATGGTGAGGATCTCGACCGGCCCGTTCACCGCACCGATGGAGTGCGGGATCATCGTGGAGAACTCCGCCGCGTTCCCCGGACCGACCGGGATCTGCCGCTCACCCAGGTGTAGCAGTGCGGTGCCGCTGAGTACGAAGAACCACTCCCGCCCCGGGTGCACGCTCAGATGCCCAGGCCCGGTACGCCGCTCCGGGGTGATCCGCATCTTCGCCACCATGCTGCCGCCGTGCTGCCCCGAGCTGCGTGACAGCATCCAGGTGGCCAGGCCCGGCTCCTGGTGGCTTATCGGCCGGATGATCACATCGGCGTCGTCGACCGGCTCGACGAGCTGATCGATCGTGGTGTCCAGTGCCCTGGCCAGGGCGACAAGCTGGTCCAGGTCGATCCGCCGGTGGCCGGTCTCGATGCGGCTCACCGTGGACGGGCTGAGGTGGCACCGGGCGGCGAGTGAGTCGAGGCTCCACCCGCGCGCCTGCCGCAGACCACGGATGCGCTGCCGGACCACCTCGGAAAGATCGACCTCTGACACGCCACCATGTTAGGCGCTCTCGACCAAATCTTGCGGAAAACGCATGACCCCTTCCGATTTTCGGAAGACTCACTACCGTCGAGACATGAGCAACGACACCCACGCCGATCATCCCGCGTTCAGCGCGCACTGGTGGGAGCAGCACTATCAGGCACACCCGACGGGACACGTCTCGCCGGGACCGCAGCTGGTCGCCGAGGTCGCGGACCTGCCCCCGGGTACGGCGCTCGACGCGGGCTGCGGCACCGGCGCCGACGCGATCTGGCTGGCCAGCCGAGGTTGGCAGGTGACCGCCGTCGACGCCTCGCCGACTGCGGTCGGCCGCGCCAAGGAACTCGCCGCGCAGCAGGATCCGGCCGTCGCGCAGCACGTCACCTGGCTCGCCGCCGACCTGACCAGCTGGGAGCCGTCGCAGCGCTACGACCTGGTGACCAGTCAGTACGTGCACCCCGACCTGCCGTTCGACCAGTTCGTGGCACGGCTGGCCGCCGCCGTCGCCCCCGGCGGGACGCTGCTGGTCGTCGGCCACGACCACGCCGACACTCACTCGGCGACCCACGCCCCGAAGACTGCGTCGATCGGCTTGGACACCATCGTCGGGTCCCTGCCCGATGCCCAGTGGGAGGTGGCCGTCGCGGAGTCCCGGACCCGCGAGGTGCACCACGAATCGAAGCAGCTGACCATCCACGACTTCGTCGTCCGGGCCCACCGCACGCCGTCACCCTGAGAAACCGCGCTGTACGTTGCCGGGCTGGCCGATCACGGCCAGCCCGGCAGCCGTTCGTCTGTACGCAGTTCGCCGTCCTGGCGGCGCGTCAGCTCCCGCCGTCGGCGTAGGGCAGCTCCACGTGCGCCGTCCAGTAGCAGAGGTCGGCCCGGTGCTCGACCAGCGTGACCGGCTTGCCGCAGTGCTCGGAGATCAGCGTCGCCGCCTCGTCGAGGTCGGATACGTCCGCCTCCCAGTGGCGGTCCAGGTAGAGCTTGAGCCCCGGGTTCTCCCGACCGAGGTCGAGGATCTCCGCCTCCTCCGGCGGCACCAGGATCACCGTGTAGCGGGCTGCCGTGTGCTCCGCCTCGCTGAGCTGATCGGGCAGGTCCGGGCCGGGCCGGAAGCAATCGATCACCGACGGGATCGGCCCCGGACTGTCCGCCGGGTCGTACGCCCGTACCTTCACCAACATCACTGGCTCACCTCACTCAGGCTGTATCTCTTAAAGAAGCAACGTTGCATACAACATGGCTACGGCGGTAGCCTCCTGTCAAGAGGTTGGGGACAGGAGGATTTCGATGACCAAGCCAACGCCGCCCACCATCGCCATCCGTGGCCTCGCCGGCGAACTGCGCACGCTGCGGCAGAGCAGGAAGCTGAGCGTCCGTGGGGTGGCGGCGAGACTCGGCTGGCCGGCGTCGAAGTTGTCCAGAATGGAGACCGGTCGGCAGGGCAGCAAGCTGGAGGACGTCGCATCCCTGCTGGTCATCTACGGTGTCACCGGGGAGGAACGGCAGCGGCTGCTCGCCATGTCGGAGCGCTCCGAGCCCGGCTGGTGGGAGGTGCTGGGCGGTCTCCCGGTCGAGTCCCGGACGTTGATCCAGCTGGAGGCCGAGGCGTCGGCGATCGTCGACTTCGAACCGCTGCTTGTGCCGGGGCTACTGCAGACCCCCGACTACACCAGAGCGCTCCTGCGGGATTCTGGCTTTTCGGAGGCCGACACGCAGACCAGAGTCACCGCTCGGCTGGGGCGCCAAGCCATCCTGGCGAGATCCGAACCACCTGCACTGCACGCGATCCTGGACGAGGCGGCGCTGCGTCGGCCGCTCGGCGGTCCGTGGGTGATGGGTCGGCAACTGGGACATCTCGTGAATGCCGCCGACCGTCCGAACGTCACCCTGCAGGTCGTGCCATCGTCGGTTGGTGGCTACACAGGTCTGGACGGCGCATTCGCCATCCTCGACTTCCCCCGTAACCGGACGGTCGTGCACCTTGAGCACAAGATCTCCGGGTTGTTCCTGGAGGAGCCCGAGCAGGTGAGCTTCTTTCGCGAGGAACTGGATAAGGTGCTCACAGTGGCGCTGAGCCCTGCCGAGTCGATCGACCTGGTGGTCCGGCTCGCGGCTGAACACGAGCGTGAGTGAGGCGAGGATGGACGCAGCCGACCTGTCGGGCCGGGCGTGGCGCAAGTCGAGCCGGAGCGGCACCAACTCCAACTGTGTCGAGGTGGCTGGGCTCGCTGGCCTTGACGCGCGCGGCGTCGTTGTGCGGGACTCGAAGGATCCGTACGGTCCGGTGTTGTCCTTCTCTGGTGACTCCTGGACCGGCTTCGTGACCGCTCTCCGGCGCGGCGACACCGCCTTGGCCTGACCTGCCCTGCGTCGAGTTGAGGGCTGACGCACGTTAAACGCGAAAATAAGGTGCGCCAGCCCTCAAGTCGAGCCGGAGCGGCACCAACTCCAACTGTGTCGAGGTGGCTGAGCTTGCTGGCCCTGACTTGCCCGGCGTCGTTGTGCGGGACTCGAAGGATCCGTACGGTCCGGTGTTGTCCTTCTCTGGTGACTCCTGGACCGGCTTCGTGACCGCTCTCCGGCGCGGCGGCACCGCCTCGGCCTGATCCAGCCGAGCCGCCCGCCTGCAAGGGCTCACCTCAAGTGTAAGTAGAGTTATAGTAACTGTACTTATAGTAGTGCGACGGGGTGGTGAGGTGGAGAAGCCGGCGGAGATCTTCGACCGTGACGTTGAGTGGGACGAATTGGTCCGGTTCGCGCGTCTGCCGCAGGGCGGGGCGACGCTGGGCGTGGTCTCCGGCCGTCGTCGTCAGGGCAAGACGTTCCTACTCGACGCACTGGTACGGGCGGCTGGCGGGTTCATGTTCACAGCCACGGAGTCGTCCGAGGCTGACGCATTGCGCCAGTACGGTGAGGCGCTCGGCGGCTATCTGGGTGAGGCGACGCCGCTGCGGTTCGCGAACTGGGACGAGGCGGTCACCCGGACGATGACGCTCGCCCCTGCCGGGCCGCTGCCGGTGGTGATCGACGAGTTCCCGTTCCTGGCCCGAGTCAGTCCGGCGTTGCCGTCGATCATGCAGCGGGCGCTCGATCCGGCGGGACAGCGGTCCAACACCCAGGTGCGGCTGCTGCTGTGCGGTTCGGCGCTGTCGTTCATGGGCGGCTTGTTGTCGGGCACCGCGTCGCTGCGGGGACGGGCCGGCCTGGAGTTGGTGGTCCGCACACTGGACTACCGGGCTGCGGCCCGGTTCTGGGGGATCGCCGATCCACGCACCGCCCTGCTGGTCAACGCGATCGTCGGCGGTACCCCTGCCTATCGGCACGAGTTCACACAGGACGACTCGCCGGCCGGGCCGGACGATTTCGACGACTGGGTGGTGCGGGCCGTGTTGAACCCGGCCCGCCCGCTGTTCCGGGAGGCCCGCTACCTGTTGGCGGAGGAGCCGGACATCCGGGACCCCGCGTTGTATCACTCGGTGCTGGCGGCGATCGCGGACGGTCGTACCCGCCGTGGGGAGATCGCGAACTTCCTGGGCCGGCAGCCGTCCGACCTGGCCCACCCGTTGGGGGTGCTGGAGGACGTCGGCCTGGTCGTGCGGGAGGACGACGCGTTCACAAGCAACCGGGGCGTCTACCGGGTCGCCGAGCCGCTGCTCGTCTTCTACCACGCCGTGATGCGCCCGGCCTGGGGCGATCTGGAACGTACCGGCCGGTCGCGGCAGGTCTGGCCCCGGCTGCAGCGCACGTTCCTGAGCAAGGTCGTCGGCCCGCACTTCGAGACGATCTGCCGCGAATGGACCCGCTGGGAAGCCGATCCGGACGTTCTCGGCGGTTTTCCGACCCGGGTGGCTGCCGGTGTCGTCAACGACCCCGCCGCCCGCACGCGGCATGAGGTGGACGTGGCGGTCTTCGGCCGCGACGAGCAGGGCAGCGAGGAACTCCTCGCGATCGGCGAGGCCAAGTGGCAGGCAACCGTCGGGACCGGCCACCTGCAACGCCTTGTACACATCCGTGACCTGTTGCGTGGTCGCGACGGGGTCCGGGCCGACCGGTGCCGGCTGCTGCTGTTCAGCGGCGGCGGCTTCGCCGAAGACCTCCGAGCCGTGGCGGCCACGGACCCCGGCGTCCGGCTTGTCGACCTGGACCGCTTGTACGCCGCGAATTGACCCTGAGCGGCAGACCGTACCGCTGGCTCAGCCGCGTGGGGCGTACATGATGACGGCGACGCCGATCAGGCAGATCACCGCGCCGGTGATGTCCCAGCGATCCGGCCGGAACTTGTCCACCACGACGCCCCAGGCGAGCGAGCCGGCGACGAAGACCCCGCCGTAGGCGGCGAGGATCCGGCCGAAGTTCGGATCCGGCTGTAACGATGCCGCGAACCCGTACAGCCCGAGCGCCATTACCCCGGCGGCGATCCACAGCAGGCCACGGTGCTCCCGCCAGCCCTGCCAGATCAGCCAGGCCCCGCCGATCTCGGCGACTGCGGCGAGCACGAACAGGACGAGGGAGCGTGCGACGGTCACGACGCCGACCCTACCCAGCCGGCGGCGCGACGACGGCAGCGCGAGCTACGGCAACAGCAACGTTCGCTACATCTGGCCGGCGGAGTGTGACCTGATGGCCCGGCTCGCCGGCCTGACGCTGGAGCAGCGGGTAGCGGACTGGGACGGCTCGCCGTTCACCTCCGACAGCGAGAAACACGTATCTGTCTGGCATAAGCCGGCTCGCAGCTCTGGTGATGCCTGACGACCCGGGCATGCCGTAACGGACGGCTACCGCCAGGGCAACACCGACGATGGAGACGATGCTAGGCTGGTATCTCGATATCTAGCAGGTGGGTGAGATATATGAGTCGCACCGTGATCGACGTCGACGACGAGATGCTGCTCCGCGCTCAGCGTGCCCTGCGGACCACCACCAAGCGGGACACGGTGAACGCCGCGCTTGAGCTGGCCGCCGCTGTCGATGCCAACCGTCGAGCCGAGTTGCTGGAGTCCTTCCGCGAACTACTCGTCCGGCTCGATGTCGACCTCATCGAGCAGGACGAGGCTGACGATCACAAGGACATCGCGGCGTGACCTACCTGGCCGACACCTCGATGGTGGTCCGCCTTCGACGGAGACAGGACATCGCTCCGCAGTGGCTCGACGCGGTCCGTGCTGGCCTCGTCGCGGTCTGCCCTCCTGTCGAGGCGGAGCTGACTCGGGCGGTGGCCAGCAAGGCAGACCGTGATCAACTGCAGGCCACCCTCCGCTCACTGTTCGCCTGGCACCCCATGCCGGACAGCGCCTGGGGCTTCGTCGAACGTACCCAACACGAACTGGTCAACCTTGGGAACAACAAAGGTCCATCGGTAGTCGACCTCCTCATCGCCGCCACCGCACAAGCCTGGGGCCTGACCGTTCTACACATCGACAGCGACTTCGACACGATCGCGGCCGTGACCGGGCTGCGGGTCCGGCGCGCGGACCGTGTCTGACCGGTCGGAATCAGGATGCGGACGGCGACCCCGTACCGCTAACGTCTGCAGGCAACAGCGATGACGGAGCCGAGTAGCGGTTGCGCCCACCGGAGTGACAGAGAGCCGCCCACAGCTGAGAGGGCGGACTCCGGCCCAGCCGTGAAGACCCTCCTGAGCTGCGGGAAAGAACGGCCCGTCCGGGCTCAGTAGACTCCCGCCGACTCGCCCACGTCACGGGTAAGCGAAGGCCGCGCCGCCGGCACCACGCGGTGGCGCGGTGAAGGTGTGGTGGCACCGCGAGGATCCCGCTCGCCCACACCTCTCTGGGGACGCGTTGCGCACACCGGAGGAGGTCACCACCATGCAACGCATCCTTTCCGCTCAACTCCCTGCCCACGTTGGCCAGCCCGTACGGTTGGCTGGCTGGATTCACCGGCGGCGGCTGCTGAAATCGGTCGCTTTCCTGATCCTGCGGGACGCCGCCGGGCTCGCCCAGGTCGTCGTCACCGACCCGGCGGTACGGGCACAGCTCGAAGAATTGCCGGAGGAGACCACCGTCGCCGTCACCGGTACCGCGACCGCCCAGCCGGCGGCCCCCGGTGGCGTCGAGGTCACCGGTCCGACGATCACGCCGCTCAGCGACCCAGCTGCGCCCGTACCGTTTGATCTTTATCGACCGGATTTGCGGGCCAACCTGCCGACGATCCTGGACCACGCGCCGGTCGCGCTGCGGCACCCGAAGCTGGCGGCCACGCACCGGATCGCGGCGGCCGCCGTCGCCGGCTTCCGGGACACCCTGACCGGCATGGGGTTCGTCGAGATCCACACCCCGAAGATCGTCGGTACGGCGACCGAGAGCGGCGCGAACGTCTTCGCCCTGGACTACTTCGGCCGCCGGGCCTACCTTGCCCAGTCCCCGCAGCTCTACAAGCAGATCATGGTGGGTGTCTTCGAACGGGTCTTCGAGGTCGGGCCGGTGTTCCGGGCCGAGCCGAGCGACACCGCGCGGCACCTGGCGGCGTACACGTCGCTCGACGCCGAACTCGGCTTCGTCGAGGACCACCGGGACGTGATCGCCGCCTGCCACGCCACCGTCGCCGGCATGCTGGCGACGGTCGCCGAACGCGCCGGGCCGGCGCTGGAGTCGCTCGCCGTACGGCTGCCGGAGCTTCCGGCCGAGCCGGTGATCGTGCACTTCACCGACGCCCTCGACATGATCAGCGCGGCGACCGGCCGGGACGTCACCGGCGAGCCGGACCTGGCACCGGAGCACGAACGCTGGCTGGGGGAGTGGGCGCTGCGCGAGCACGGCAGCGACTTCGTCTTCGTCGAGGGCTACCCGACCCGGCACCGGGCGTTCTACACCCATCCGGACCCGGCCCGGCCCGGCCACTCGCGCGCGATCGACCTGATCTTCCGGGGCGTGGAGCTGGTCAGCGGCGGGCAGCGGCTGCACCGGTACGGCGACTACGTCGACGCGCTCGCCGAGCGGGGCGAGACCGACCTGACCCCGTACGCCGGTTATCTGGACGCGATGCGGTACGGCATGCCGCCGCACGGCGGCTTCGCGTTCGGGTTGGAACGTTTCGTGGCCCGGCTGCTCGGCGTGCCGAACATCCGGCAGGTCACGCTCTTCCCGCGTGACCTGCACCGGCTCGCCCCCTGACCCCGAGTGGTGGTGTCGTCCGGTGCCCCGCGACCAGCGGGGCACCGGACCACCGCCTGTCGTCAGGGCCGCCGGAACCGGACGGCGACGAAAGACGGCGACTGGCGCAGCTTGTGGTAGGCCGCCTCGTCGACGTCACGCAGGCTGGGCACCGGGCGTGGCTCGACGAGCCGCTCCAGGCTGAAGCCGGCGTCCAGCAGCTCGCCCAGGAACGTCTCCAGCGTCATACGTTGGTAGCGGATCGACAACGCGCCGCCGGCCAGTGGAAGGTCGACCCAGTCGTCGGTGAAGTACGAGCCGCCGAAGCGCCGCCAGTCGGCGGTCGGGTGGGTCGTGGAGATCAGCAGCCATCCGCCCGGACGCAGCACCCGTCGTAGCTCGCCCAGCAACTGCCGTCGGTTGGCGACGTGGTGCAGCATCAACGCGCAGATCACCCCGTCGAACGACGCGTCGTCGATGAAGTCGAGCGGGTCTTCGGCGTCGTGCCGGTGCAGGTCGGCCCGGTCGCCCAACCTGCGCCGGGCGTGGTCCAACAGTGTCGAGCTGCCGTCGATCCCGACGACCTCGGCACCGCGCGACAGCAGCTCCGCCGCGTAATGTCCGGCCCCGCAGCCGACATCGAGGATCCGCTGCCCGCCGACGTCCCCGCCGACGTCGCCGGTGAGAGCGAGCATCGCCGGCCGGTCGACATAGGCGTTGTACGGGCTGGTGTCGGCGTGTCGGGCGAAGTGGTCGCCGAGCTCGTCGTCGTACGCGGTGCGGGTGGGCATCGGGACAGCATCGCGCCAGTCGCCGTTGATGACGAACGGTTTCGGTGGCGGCGGCAGAACGGCGGCCCGGCGCAGGATTCCGTACGTGGCGGTGATCGGTGCCTGGGAGGCGCCGTACGGTCGGGTCGCGTTGCGGTTGCGCGACGGCCGGCAGCTGCCGGCGATGCCCGGTGCCGACGCGGTCGCCATCATCGCCTCGGCGGTCGCCATCATCGCCTCGGCGGTCGCGCACCGCTCGGCCGATTTGCTGCCGCCCGACGAGGCGCTCAGCCGAGCCGACGAGAAGGACAGCCGAGCCGATGAGGAGCTGGCCGTCAGTCGTCGACCCAGTCGAGGGTACGGCTGACGGCCTTGCGCCACTGGGCGTACTCGCGGTCCCGGTGCGCCGCCGACATCGCCGGCCGCCAGTGCGCGTCGGCCCGCCACTGGGCGCGCAACGTGTCCAGGTCCGGCCAGAAACCGACCGCCAACCCGGCCGCGTACGCCGCCCCGAGACAGGTCGTCTCGCTGACCGCCGGACGCACCACCGGCACGTCGAGCACGTCGGCCAGGAACTGCATCAACAGCCCGTTGGCGGTCATCCCACCGTCGACCCGCAGCCGGCGCAGCGCCACGTCGGAATCGGCGTTCATCGCGTCCACCACCTCCCGGGTCTGCCACGCCGAGGCTTCCAGCACCGCGCGGGCCAGATGCCCCTTGGTGATGTAACCGGTCAATCCGGCGACCACGCCCCGGGCGTCGGCCCGCCAGTGCGGGGCGAACAGCCCGGAGAACGCCGGCACGATGTAGCAGCCGCCGTTGCCGTCGACGCTGCGAGCCAGCTCCTCGATCTGCGCCGCGCTGGAGATCAGCCCCAGGTTGTCGCGCAGCCACTGCACCAGCGACCCGGTCACCGCGATCGCACCCTCCAGCGCGTAGTGGGCCGGGGCATCACCGATCTGGTACGCCACCGTGGTCAGCAGCCCGTGCTGTGAGGTGACCGCACTCGTACCGGTGTTGAGCAGCAGGAAACTGCCGGTGCCGTAGGTGCATTTGGCCTCGCCGGGCTGGAAGCAGGTCTGCCCGAACAACGCCGCCTGCTGGTCACCGAGGGCACTGGCGACCGGTACGCCGGCCAGCGCTCCGCCGGCGACGTCGGCGTCCGTCGTACCGTAGACCGTCGCCGACGAGACGATTTCCGGCAGCATCGCGGCCGGAATGCCCGCCGCGGCCAGGATTTCGTCGTCCCAGCGCAGCGTGTGCACGTCCATCAGCAGCGTCCGGCTGGCGTTGGTGACGTCGGTGACGTGCCGGCCGGTCAACTTCCAGATCAGCCAGGATTCCATCGTGCCGAACAGCACCTCGCCGCGTTCGGCCCGCTCGCGCAGCCCGTCGACGTGTTCCAGCAGCCACATCGCCTTCGGCCCGGCGAAGTACGTCGCCAGCGGCAGTCCGGTGCGTTCCCGTAGCCGCTGCTCGCCGACGGCCGCGCCGAGCCGCCGCAGCTGCGGGCCGGTACGGGTGTCCTGCCAGACGATCGCGGGGTGCACCGGCCGGCCGGTGGTCCGGTCCCACACCACGGTGGTCTCCCGCTGGTTGGTGATGCCGATCGCGGCCAATCCACCAGCGTCGGCGTCGGCGTCGGCCGCGCCGCCGATGCCAGCGTCGGCGAGGGCCTGCCGGACGACCTGCTCGACGTTGGCCCAGATCTCGTCGGCGTCGTGTTCGACCCAGCCGGGGCGGGGGAAGATCTGCCGGTGTTCGCGCTGGGCCATGGTGACGATCGTGCCGTCGGCGTCGAACACGATGCATCGTGACGAGGTGGTGCCCTGGTCGATGGCGGCGATGTACCGTCCGGCGGCGGCCGGGCTGCTCTGCGCGGTCATCAGGCCAGTATGGCCATGGACATCGGACTCCATCCGCCCCGCCGTCGCTGGTAGCGTGCCGCTCATGGCCTGGTTCGATCTTCCCCTCGATCGGCTGCGGCGTTACCAGCCCGAGCTGACGCCGCCGGCCGATCTGCGCGCGTTCTGGGACGACACGCTGTCGGACGCCCGGTCGATGGCGGCGAAGCCGGTGGCCACCCCGGTGGCCACCCCGTTGCGTGCGATCGACACGTACGACGTGAGTTTCACCGGCTTCGCGGGTCAGGAGATCAAGGCCTGGCTCAACGTGCCGTCGGGTGCCGCCGGGCCGCTACCGGTCGTCGTCCAGTTCATCGGGTACGGCGGCGGCCGGGGCCGCCCGCACGAGTGGCTGCTCTGGGCGTCCGCCGGTTACGCCCATCTGGTGATGGACACCCGCGGCCAGGGCGGTTCGTGGCGGGGCGGCGACACCCCGGATCCCGGTCCGGACGGGTCCGGACCGGCCACTCCCGGCTACCTCACCCGAGGCGTGCTCGATCCAGCCGGCTACTACTACCGTCGGCTGATCACCGATGCCGCGCGGGCCGTGGAGATCGCCGGTGACCTGCCGGGCGTCGACGGATCCCGGTTGGCCGTGGTCGGCGCCAGCCAAGGCGGCGGGCTGGCGTTGGCCGCCGCCGCGTTGGCCGGGGACCGGGTCCGGGCGGTGGTGTCCCAGGTGCCGTTCCTGTGCCAGATCCGGCGGGCGGTGACGATCACCGACGCGGATCCCTACAACGAGCTGGTCCGGTTCTGCCGGCTGCAACCAGAGCGCGCCGCCGCCGCGTTCGCCACGGTCGACTACGTCGATGCCGCGCACCTGGTGCCGTGGGCGACCGCACCGGCGCTGTTCAGCGCCGCGTTGATGGACCAGACCTGCCCGCCGTCGACGGTCTTCGCCGCTTACCACGCGTACTCCGGCCCGAAGGAGATCGAGGTGTACGAGTGGGACGACCACGAGGGCGGCCGGGCCCATTTCGACCAACTGTCGATCGAGTTCGTCCACAAGCAGCTCGGCTAGGCCACGGCGGGTGGCGGCCCGGGTACGGCGACCGTGGTGTGGGTGGCGTCGACGGCGGCTGACCTACGATGTACGGCGTGCGCGACATTGCGGTTTTCAGCGGCAGTGCCCACCCCGAGTTGGCGGCCGAGATCTGCGCTCACCTGGACGTCCCGCTGCAACCGGTACGGGTGTCCCGGTTCGCCAACGACTGCCTGGAAGTGCAGCTGCAGGCGAACTGCCGCGAGCGGGATGTCTTCCTGATCCAGCCACTGGTGCCGCCGGTACAGGAACACCTGGTCGAGCTGCTGCTGATGCTCGACGCCGCCCGGGGGGCCTCAGCCGGGCGGATCACCGTGGTGCTGCCGCACTACGCCTACGCCCGTTCCGACAAGAAGGACGCCCCGCGAATCTCGATCGGTGCCCGGCTCGTCGCCGACCTGCTGGTGTCCGCCGGTGCCGACCGGGTGCTCGCGATGACCCTGCACTCGCCGCAGGTGCACGGGTTCTTCAGCGTCCCCGTCGACCACCTGCACGCGCTCCGGGAGTTGGCCGCGCACTTTCGCGGCCACGAATTGGCCGACACGGTGGTCGTTTCGCCCGACCTCGGCAACGCCAAGGAGGCTGCTGCCTTCGCCCGGATGCTTGGTCTCCCGGTGGCGGCCGGTGCCAAGCAACGTTTCAGTGACGATCGGGTGCAGATCAGCGCCGTGATCGGTGACGTCGTGGACCGCGACGTGATCGTCCTCGACGACGAGATCGCCAAGGGCAGTACGGTGATCGAACTCATCGACCACCTGCGCGACCTCAAGGTCCGGTCGATCCGGATCGCCTGCACCCATGGGCTGTTCTCCAGTGGCGCCCTCGACCGGCTGAGTAGCCAGGAGGGGGTCCTGGAGATCGTCTGTACCAACACCGTGCCGATTCCGGAGGGCAAGCGGGTGCCGAAGCTGCAGGTGCTCTCCGTGGCGCCGGCACTGGCCGAGGCGATGCGGCGGATTCACAACGGCGAGTCGGTCAGCGCGTTGTTCGCCTGATCGGCGGGCTGCCGCCGTCGCGGCGCGGCGCTGTGCCGGGATGGCAGCTGGCGTGTGGCGACGGGCTGGCGTGTGGCGACGGGGCGGCGCAGGGTCTGTACGGCTACGACGCGGGCGGCCGGTCAGCTGCCGGGCGGAGCCTGCCCGGCCGGCTCCCGACCGGCGGAGCCGGTGGCGGGGACACTGAGACTGATCCGGACGGTGGTGCCGCTGGAGCTGGTCGCCACGGCCATGGTGTCGGTCAACCGCTCGGTGAGCCACAGCCCCCAGCCGCCTGCGGTGTTCGGCGCGGGTCGATCCCGGTTGTGCAGTCGGTCGGTCTCGATCCCGTGGCCGTTGTCGGATACCTCGCAGACCATCGAGTGTGCCTCTCGCCACATCCGCAGCCAACCGCGCCCGCCACCATGACGTACGGCGTTGGTGATCAGCTCGTTGACGGCCAGGACGAAGTCGTCCAGCCGCTGCCCGTGCATGCCGGCGCTCAGTGCGCAGGATGCGACGCGGTGCCGGAGGTCAGTGACCTGACCCCGGTCGAAGGTCTCGCTGAGTAGATCCGTCGGGTCGATAGGCACGACCGTAGCCGATGACGGGGGATCCGCGTCGGTCATGAATCCATCCGGCTGAAGATAGGAAGGTATTTTATTGTCATTTTCCCCCTAGATCGGGTCAGCCGCCAACCGGACCTCGCATCCGGTACGGCCGACTGCGGCGACCGGTTCGCCATCGCGCAGCTCCTGTGCCATCGTCGTCGGGTGCACCAGAGCCCCTCGCCGCCGGGCACCCTGTTGGTGCCGCTCTGGCGCGCCATCGCGGTCTTCCGGTTCACCGCCCTCGGCTACGTACTGGTGCTCTACGTCCGCAACCTGGGCGACTACGCACACCCTCTGATCGCGATCCCGGTCCTCCTGGGCATGATCGCATGGACCGTCGTCGCCGCCTACGCGTACGCCCGACCGGCGTCGCGCCGCTGGCCGTTGCTCGCCGCCGACCTGGCGGTGGCGCTGACTACCCTGCTGATCAGCCCGTGGGTGATCGGCCGGCCGGCGCTCGCCGACGGCGTCCCCACCCTGGCCGTCGCCTGGCTCGCCGCTCCGGTCCTCGCCTGGGCCGTCGCCGGCGGCCGTCGTCTCGGTGTGGTCGCGGCCCTGATCCTCACCGCGGCCGATCTGGCGGTACGGGAACGGCTCAACGAATCGTCGGTCACCCCCGGCGTGCTGATGCTGCTGGCCGGAATCGCTGTCGGCCACGTCGCCCGGCTCATCGAGCAGGCCGAGCAGCGGCTGCAACGTGCCGTGGAACTCGAAGCCGCGACCCGGGAACTGGCCGCCGCGACCCGAGAACGGGAACGCCTGGCGCGCGACATCCACGACTCGGTGCTCCAGGTCCTCGCGATGGTCGCCCGGCGCGGCGCCCACCTCGACGGGGAAGCCGGCGAACTGGCCCGGCTCGCCGGCGAACAGGAATCGGCCCTGCGCGCACTGGTCGCCAGCCGGGGCGCGGCTGGCGGCGAATCGGCCACCACCGCGCCGAGCGCCCCCCGGCCGACCGACCTGCGTACGGTGATCGCCAGCTACGAGTCGCCCACGGTGACCGTCGCCACCCCCGCCGACCCGGTCCGGCTCCGCGCGAACGCCGTCGACCAGATCGGGGCCGCCGTCGCGGCCGCGATCGACAACGCGTCCCGGCACGGCGGCCCGGGTACCCGGTGCTGGGTGCTGGTCGAGGAGGAGGAAGGGGTCGTCACCGTGTCGATCCGGGACGACGGGTGCGGCATCCCGCCGGGCCGGCTCGACGAGGCCGCCGCCGCAGGCCGGCTCGGCGTGAGCCAGTCGATCAAAGGCCGGATCGTCGAACTGGGCGGGACGGTGCGAATCCTCACCACCGTGGGCGAGGGTACGGAGATCGAGTTGCGGGTGCCGACGACGGCTACCCGACCCGGGACCGAGGAGCGGTAGATGGGCGGCGACCAGCCGACAGACGACAGCGGCCCGATTCGCGTCATGGTGGTCGACGACCATCCGATGTGGCGCGAAGGAGTGGCCCGCGACCTGTCCGAAGCGGGACACGAGGTGGTGGCCACCACCGGCGAGGGCCGCCAGGCGATCCGGATCTGCCAGGCGACCCGCCCGGACGTCGTGGTGCTCGACCTGCAGCTGCCCGACATGTCGGGTGTCGAGGTGATCCGGGGGCTACTCGCGGCCCAGCCGGGCGTCCGGGTCCTCATGCTTTCCGCCAGCGGGGAACAGCAGAGCGTCCTGGATGCGGTGAAGGCCGGCGCGACCGGCTACCTGCTCAAGTCGGCCAGCCCGGCGGAGTTCCTCGACGCCGTACGCCGCACCAGCGTCGGTGACACCGTCTTCACCCCCGGGCTGGCCGGGCTGGTGCTCGGCGAATACCGCCGGCTCGCCGCCGCGCCGAATCCGGGCGGTGACGAACCCCGATTGACCGATCGGGAGACCGAGGTACTGCGCCTGGTGGCGAAAGGGCTGTCCTACAAGCAGATCGCGACGCGGCTCGGGCTGTCCCACCGTACGGTGCAGAACCACGTGCAGAACACCCTCGGCAAGCTGCAACTGCACAACCGGGTCGAACTCACCCGCTACGCGATCGAGCAGGGCCTCGACGAATAGGCGACCGGGTAGCAGGGTGGGTCATCCCGCGCATGTTCCGGATCTTGCCAAGGAGAGGCATCAACGGAGGGGGGCGGGAAGTGGTACTTCCCCCGCTAGCGCCTTCTTGGCCAAGTCGATGCGCTCAGGGTGCAAGGCGTTGTCGCTCACGGGATGTCGGGGCATGTTGATGCAGCGCTGACCGGGCAGGCCGTCGCAAACCGGGCATCGGAGAAACAATCCGCTGGATGGCACCAGTTCGACACCCTGCGCCAGGCCCGCCCTGCCGATCTTGACGATTGCCTCATACAGTTCGTCATCCTTGAGGCGAGTGGCGGCAGCAGCTACGTCCCGCAGCCCTTCCCAGAACTGTTCGGCAGCCTTCGGCTCATATACGTCAATGTGCATCCGTCGGTATACCCGCCTCGGCGCAGGTCAGACGTCGCCGAGTCAGCTTTAGCTGGATATCGCCGTCGCCAGGACTACCGCTGCCGGTCGACCGGTCGGTCCGGCGGTGGCTGGGTTTCGTGGATCGCCAGCTCCTCGGCGCTGGCCCCACCGCCGGCCGCACCGGCGTCCGCCGCCACCGCGTCAGGCTCCGCGTCGCTGTGGGCGCCCTCGTCTGGTTCCACCAGCCGCCCCACCATCCCGTCGGCGGAACCACCGAGCCGGCCGTGGTCGTAGACCGACACCGGCGAGTCGGGGTCGGAGGAGGGGCCGGGATCGATCACGTCGGCGTCGAGCTGCGCCTGGGCGGCGGCCCGCTCGCTGTCGGCTTCGTCGCCCAACGCCGGATCAGCGGGGCCACTGAGCAGGTCGCGTACCGGCGTCTCCAACGATTCCCGGGCAACCTTGTAGTCGAGCGATTCCCCGTCGCGTTGCTCTTGCGCGGTGTTGCCGAAATGATCGACCGCCATCGGCACATCGCCCGGGACGCTGGCCGGATCGGGCCCATCCGCCTCCCGGCCACTCGCCACGTCGTCGTAGGCGGTCGAGTCGTCGTCGGCGGTCTCCGGGATGCCTTCGGACTCGGTGTCGGATACCGGGCGGGGGAAGTCGTCTTCGCGCATGCCGTCCCATTACCCGGCGCCGTAGCTGTCACACACCCTGGTCTGAGGCGACTCGGCGGTCCTACGTCGGATCCGACGGGGCCGGTTCGTCCGGTCGGGCTGGTGGATCCGGCTGGGCTGGTGGATCCGGGGTCGCATGCGGCGATCGACCCGAGGCCGGACGGCGACCCTCGACCGGGTGCCCGATCGGCGCGGTCGGGCTCGCCGTCGTCCGGCCGGGCAGCACCTCGTACGAGTCGGACGCGGTGGTCGCCGACGCGCCGCTCACCGTGTCCGCCGCGAAGCCTTGGTCCGCCGGCAGACCGGGCCGGTAGCCCAGATCGACGCCGGGCCGCTGCCCCCGTGGGGCCGTCGCCGGCCGTACCGGCGCCGACGCGCCGGCCGCGGGGTCAGCCCGTCGGGTGCCGGCCGGTTCAGCCTGGTGGGTGCCGGCCGGTTCAGCCCGGCGGGTGGCGGTCGGCTCCGCGGGTGGGTTCGGACCGGTGGACATGGTGCCGGCCGGAGCCGGTCCGACCGGCGGCGGTCCGGCCGGCAGCCTGCGCCCGGATCGTCGTGTCTCCCGTCCGACCAGGTAGCCGACCGCGACACCGAACGCCACCAGGGCCAGTCGGGTGATCCGCGACGTGGCCGTCGAGCTGTCGTGCGCCACCATCACACGCCGCCACGTCGATCGTCGGTGGCTTCGATGGTCGCCCAGGTCAGTTTGCCCCCGCTGATCGGCGTACCGCCCCAGCGCCGTGCCACCGCGTCGACCAACAGCATTCCGCGACCGCCCAGGGCGGTCGGCGGGACCGGGCCACGCAGCCGGGGCAGATCGGCGGAACCGTCACGCACCGACAACCGCAGCGTTCCGTTTCGGTACGCCACCCGTACCGACATCGCCGTGCCGGCGTGCACCACCACGTTGTTCACCATCTCGGTGATCGCGACGCACGCGGGTCCGGTGAGGTGCGGCACGTCCCACCGCGCGCACCCGTCGGTGACCAACTCGCGGGCCCGGCGGGCCGCACCCGCGACCGGCAGCAGATCGAGCCCGAGCGGCGCCGAGGTCGCTTCGCCGTCAGGCAGCGTCCCGCCGGACGGCGACGCCGGCACCAACTCGTATCCGGCGACCCGCTGACCGGCGACGACGGTGACCCCGGTGGCGGACCAGAGCCGGCCCGTACCGGCTGGCGGTGCGGTGATCACGAAACCGCCGGCCGGCCAGTGCTCGACCGTCGCCGCGACGTCGGACGCGACGCGCACCGCCACGATGTCGGCGATCCGTACGGCGCTGACGTCGACCGCCACCGGTTCGGCCCGATCGGCGAGGCAGGTCAGCAAGTCCTCGCGTACCGCACCGGCGGTCTGCCGGTCCAGCGTGCCGACCAGCCGGACCACCGGACCCGTCCGATCACGCACCAGGGCACACCGTCGTTCGGCGACGTACGCCGCGATGCTCGGACCAGGTCGCGTCGGAGACGGACCCGATGGGCGGATGCGGCCGCTCTGCGTCCTGGTCGCTGCCATGCGTACGGGTACCCCGGTTTGGCCTGTTCATACCGGCGATGTTCGGAGTCGGGCCGGGCCAACTCCGCACCTCGGGGTGGTGCTGACCGGAACCCCGGAATTCGGCTGGCGGCAGGGGTTAGAAATGGCGGTGGCGGGGCCCGGACCGCGACCGCCACCGGCCCCATCGCACGCCAGGAGGAGGTGACAGATGCGCGTCGGCCTTGTGTCCGCACACGGTGGAGCTTCCATCGGTCGCGACCCCGGCAACCGGGACGGAGCACACCTGGACACCACCGGACGAGCGTCGACCGGGACCCGTCAGCACATCGACCGGCTCGCCGCCGAGTTGGCGCGGCTGGGCCACGACGTTCGGGTCTACCAACGCCGTTCGACCCCGGACGAGCCGCCGGACGACGAGCGGGGCGGCTACCGCGTGATCAGTGTCCCGGTGGGTCCACCGCACGACCTTGGCACCGCCGACCTGCTCGGGCACCTGCCGGAGATCGGCAGCTGGCTGGCCGGGCAGTGGCAGCGGGGCGACTGGAGCCCGGACGTGGTGCACGGACACTTCTGGCCCGGCGGGCTCGCCGTCGCGAGCGCGGTCGGTCGGACCAGCGTCCCGCTGGTGCAGACCTTCCACAGCGTCGGCAGCCAGCAGCAGCGGGTACTCGGTCCCGACTACCGGGGACCACGGGTACGGGTGGCGCTGGAGCAGGCCCTGAGCCGAGTGGTCGACGCGGCCATCGCCCAGTGCACCGACGAAGTCGACGAACTCGCCCGGATGGGCCGCGACCGCGCCTCCGTGGCGATGATCCCGCCCGGAGTGGACATCGACCGGTTCTGTCCCGACACCGAGGAGCGTCCCCGCCGCCGTCGGCGGATCCTGTCCGTCGGCGGCCTCACCGCCGGCTACGGACACGACGATCTGATCCGCTGTCTCCGTCTGGTCGGCGACGCGGACCTGATCGTGGCCGGCGGGCCGGCACCGACCGCGCTCGGCGGCCACCCCGACGCGCACCGGCTTCGCGCGCTGGCCGACCGGTGCGGGGTGACGGACCAGGTGGAGCTGCTCGGGGTGGTCGCTGCCCAGGAGATGCCGGAGCTGTACCGGTCGGTGGACCTCGTGGTCTGCGCCAGCCGGTACGCCCCGGCCGGGACCGTGGCGCTGGAGGCGATGGCCTGCGGCGTACCGGTGGTCGGGTACGCCCACGGCGGCGTCGGGGACTGCGTGGTCGACTCGGTGACGGGCCGTCTGGTCCCGGTCGGCGACGTCCGGAGCCTGGGGCTCACGGTACGTCGGCTGCTCGCCGACGACGCGGAGCGCTTCGCCTACGGGCACGCCGCGATCGACCGGGTCCGGTGCCGCTACAGCTGGGAGCGGACGGCTACCGCGGTCGAGCGGCTCTACCACCGGGTGCTCGGGCTACGTGGCCGATGCGTACCGGTGGGATCGGTCTCCGGTGCCGAGCCGCCCGACGGAGATTCGGTCGAGCTGGTCGATGTGGAGATCAACCTGGCCGAGGTCGAGACGACCGAGATCGTCGACGCCGCCGCGTCGGGCGATCCGGCGGCCACCCGGGCGCGGGCGGCCTGAGCCGGCCCGTCAGCGGCTGGTTGTCTGGTGTCGGCTGGTCGTCTGGTGTCGGCTGGTCGTCGGAGGCCGGCTGGTGACTCGCCGACGGCCGCTGGCGCGATCGGAGCCAGTCCACTGGTGATCAGGTGCTGCGTGGCGGCGACCCGGGTCAGGCCGAGGACGGCGGCCAGGGTCACCACGAATCCGGTGACCGCCAACCATTCCCGTCCGGGCCAGACCCTGTCGTTGAGCAGTAGCAGACCGACGATCGCGGCGGGTACCGAACCGGCGGCGTCCATGGCCGCGATCGCCGCCGTCACCGAACCTCGCTGCATCGCCAACCCGATCAGCCATTGACCGACCGCGCAGTGGGCGATCAGCACGTACAGCAGCGGCTGTCCGAGCAGGGTGGCTATCGAGGTGGCCCCGGCCAGCGGGCGGGAAGCGACCGCCGCCGCCGAGAACGCGAAACCGGCGAACAACCCCAGCGTCACCGCACCGGCCGCCCCGGGCAACCGGGCCGCCAGTACGCCGCAGCCGGCGATCGCACCGGTCGCCAGGACCAGCACCGTCACCGCCCGTGGCCCGAGCTGATGCGCGGGTGCGGGTCGGGCGGAGACCACGAGCGCGGTGACCCCGACCAGCAGCAGCACCAGCAGCGAGACCTCGGCGGGCGGCAACCGCCAGTTCAGCACCACCACCCCGAGGATCGCGGTGACGCCCAGCGCCGCCGCGACGCTCGCCTGGACCAGGAACAGCGGCAGGTCCCGTCGGGCGAGGAACGCCAATACGAAGGCCGCCGCCTGACAACCGAGGCCGGCCAGGTAGATCCGGTGGCGGGCGAGCCGGAACAGCAGACCGGGATCGCACCGACCCCGAACCGTGGTACGTGCCGCCGCGATCGCCTGGAACAGATGGGCCACGCCGTAGGTGACGACCATCGCCGCGAGAAAGCACCACCCGGTCGACGTCACCCGGCGAGGATAGAGGGTCGGTACGGCGCGGGAGGGCGAGGCCGGCTGGCAGACACCGGCGGGCGTGCGGCCGTGCCGGTGCGGGCAGGTCAGCCCAGCCGGTGCGGGCAGGTCAGCCCAGCCGGTGCAACAGGTCGGAGTGCAGCTTGCCGTTACTCGCCACCGCGCTGCCGCCGCCGGGTCCGGGCCGTCCGGTCAGGTCGGTGAACGTGCCACCGGCCTCCGTCACGATGGGAATCAGCGCGGCCAGGTCCCACAAGGACAGTTCAGGTTCGACCATGATGTCGACGGCGCCTTCGGCGACCAGCATGTATCCGTAGAAGTCGCCGTACGCGCGGCTGCGCCACACCGACCGCATGATGTCCAGCATGGCGTCGAGCCGACCTGACTCCTGCCAACTGGGCAACGACGAGTAGCAAAAGCTCGCGTCGGCCAGCCGGCGGACACCCGAGACCTTGATCGGCGTGGCGGCGGCGGTGTGCCGTCCGGCGTACGCGCCGTGACCGGTCGCCGCCCACCAGCGGCGGCCCAGGGCCGGAGCCGACACCAACCCGACCACCGGTTGATCGCCTTCCATCAGGGCGATCAACGTGGCCCAGATCGGCACGCCCCGGATGAAGTTCTTGGTGCCGTCGATCGGGTCGATGACCCACTGCCGGTTGCCGGGGCCCGCCGCCGCGACCGAGGCACCGAATTCCTCGCCGAGTACGCCGTCGCGGGGGCGGGTACGGGCGAGCGTGGCGCGCAGCGCCTTCTCGACAGCGGTGTCGGCGTCGGAGACCGGGGTCAGATCCGGTTTCGCTTCGACGTGCAGGTCGAGCGCCCGGAAGCGGGCCATCGACATCGAGTCCGCAGTGTCGGCGAGCAGGTGGGCGAGAGACAGATCATCGGCGTACCGGGCCATGGCCGGAAAGGTAGTCGATTACCGAGCGCAGCGGTCGCGTGTCCCGATGCGCAAGATCTTTAGCTGTCGGGTTCCCCTGACCGGGAGTCCAGCAGCCGGCGGTAGGAGGCCAACCGTCGTGGGTCGGCATTGCCGTCGGCCACCCAACCGGCCAACCGGCAGCCTTCCGCGCTGCCGCTGTGCTCGCAGTTGGGCGGGCACTCCAGCGTGCCGTCGACCAGGTCCGGAAAGCCGTGCAGCAGGCTCTCGGCGGACACGTGGGCGAGTCCGAAGCTGCGGATCCCGGGCGTGTCGACGATCCAGCCGGGGTCCTGCCCGCTGGTCGGATGCCGGGCAACGACCTCGGCGGCCCCGGCGGGCAGGGCGGGCAACCGGAGTACGACCGCGCTCGACGAGGTGTGCCGACCCCGGCCGATCGCGCTGACCGCTCCCACTGCCCGCAGCGCCTGTGGGACGAGCCGGTTGACCAGCGTGCTCTTGCCGACGCCGGAGTGCCCGACCAGCACCGACAGCCGCCCGGCGAGTCGTTGGCGCAATTCGTCGAGTTCGCTGCCGGGGCGGCAGAGGACGTACTCCAGATCCAGGTCGTGGTAGTAGTCGATCACCGCTTCCGGACCGGCCAGATCGGCCTTGGTGAGGCAGAGCAGCGGCTCGATTCCTGCGTCGTAGGCCGCTACCAGGCAGCGGTCGATGAAGCCGGTCCGGGGTGGCGGGTCGGCCAGCGCGCTGACGATGACCAGTTGGTCGGCGTTCGCCACCACGACCCGCTCCAACCGTCCCTCGGCGGTGGTGTCGTCGTCGTCAGCGGTCCGGCGCAGCACGGACACCCGCTCGTCGATCCGGACGATCCGGGCCAACGACCCGGTGGTGCCCGACACGTCGCCGACCAGTCCGACCCGGTCGCCGACCACCACCGACTTGCGGCCGAGTTCGCGGGCCCGCATCGCGGTGACCGTCACCACCGGTCGCCGGTCGGTCGGCGTCGGTGTCGACCCGGAAGCCGGGGTCAGCACACAGCTGTACCGACCCCGATCGACCGCGACCACGAATCCGTCGACCGCGTCGTCGTGCGCCGGTCGGGTACGGGTGCGCGGACGGGAGGACCGTCGTGGGCGCACCCGTACGTCGTCCTCGTCGTATTCTCTGCGCTTGCCCGCCAGGGCCGCTTCCCTTCCGTTCGTCGCCGTTCCGCTGCTCGGTCGGCCGCCGTTCGGTGGCCTGCTGGCTGGTCGCCCGCTGGCTGGTCGCCCGCTGGCCGGCCGGTCAGCCCGCAGGTGCCTGCGGACCGCAGACTGCCTCGTGACAGATCAGCGACTGCCGCCGGCCGTCGTGGTCCATAGTGTCGGGAATTCCGGCAGCGTCTTGGACGTACACGCCACGTCGGTGAGTTCGATTCCGGGCACCACCAGACCGAGCACCGCGGCGGCGTGTGCCATCCGGTGATCGTCGTAGGTGTGGAACCGGCCGCCACGCAGCGGCTTGGGGGCGATCTCCAGCCCGTCCGGCAACTCGGTCACCTCGGCGCCGAGACCGCCCAGCTCGGCGGCGAGAGCGGCCAGCCGATCGGTCTCGTGTCCTCGGATGTGGGCCACGCCGGTCAGCCGGGACGGCCCGTCGGCCAGGGTCGCCAGCGCGGCGATCACCGGGGTCAGCTCGCTGACCTGGCGGAGGTCGGCGGTGATCCCGTGCAGCGTGCCGGTGCCGCGCACGGTCAGCCCGGCCGAGGTGAGCTCGGCGCGACCACCGAGCTGGTCGATCAGTTCGATCAGCAGCTCGACCGGCTGGGCACTGCGCTGCGGCCAGTCGCTCAGGGTGACCTCACCGCCGGTGACCAGGGCCGCCGCAAAGAAGGGCAGCGCACCGGAGAGGTCCGGTTCGATCGCCCACTCCTGGCCGGTCAGCTCGCCCGGCTCGACCCGCCAGACATCGGGTACGGAGTCGTCGACCGCCGCCCCGGCCGCCCGCAGCATCCGAACGGTCATCCGGACGTGTGGAGCGGAGGGCAGGTCACCGCCGACGTGCCGGACCAGCACGCCGTCGGTGAAGCGCGGGGCGGCCAGCAGCAGACCGGAGACGAACTGGCTGGACTTCGAGGCGTCGATGGCGACCTCACCGCCGGGGATCCGGCCGGTGCCGTGCACGGTGATCGGCAGGCCGCCGGTGGTCGCCGCGTCGATGCGCAATCCGACCGTACGCAGCCCGTCGAGCAGTGGACCGAGCGGCCGGGACCGGGCGTGCGGGTCGCCGTCGAAGGTGACCGGACCGTCGGCCAGGCCGGCAACGGCCGGCAGGAAGCGCATGATCGTCCCGGCGAGACCGACGTCGACGTGTGCCGGTCCCCGCAGTGTCGCCGGCCGCACCGCCCAGCGCTCGACGGAGCTGGTGTCCAGGTCGGCACCCATCGCCGCCAGCCCGGCTGCCATCAGGGTGGTGTCGCGGGCCTGCAGCGGTCGGCGGACGCTGGCCGTGGTGGCGCTGATCGCGCTGAGCACCAGGGCGCGGGCGGTCATCGACTTGGAACCGGGCAGACGCAGGGTCGCGGCTACCGGCCCGGCGGCGGTGGGGGCGGTCCATGGCTCGTACGGTTGGGGCACAGTCAGCGTGGGCACCCGTACAGTGTGCCAACAGCCGGTCCGGGCGGGTCTAACCTGGGCACCATGTGCGGGCGGTACGCGACCACACGCAGCGCGGCGGACCTGACCGCGCTCTTCGAGGCGTTGGACGACACCGGCGACGAGGTGGCGGCCGACTACAACGTGGCGCCGACGGATCCGGTGCCGATCGTGCGGCTGTCCCGGCGATCCGGCCGTGCGGGGCCTCCGCCCGATGGCCCGGCGCGGCGAGTGCTGAGCACGGCTCGGTGGGGTTTGGTGCCGCCGTGGGCGGCGGATGTCAAGATCGGCACCCGAATGATCAACGCGCGTGCGGAGACGGTGGCGACCAGTTCCGCGTTCGCGCCGTCGTTCGCCCGGCGGCGGTGCCTGGTGCCGGCCGACGGATGGTACGAGTGGGTCCGGCCGGCCGGCGGCAGGCGGGGCCGCAGCCAGGCGTACTACCTGACACCCGCCGATGGCGGGGTCCTCGCCTTCGCCGGACTCTGGTCGGTCTGGGGGCGTACGGACCCACTGATCACCAGCAGCGTGATCACCACGGCAGCGACGGGCCGGCTCGCCGGGATTCATGATCGGATGCCGCTTCTGTTGCCGGTGAATCGCTGGTCGGAATGGTTGGACCCGGACGTGGACCCGACCGTGCTGCTGGCACCTCCGGATGGCGATTACCTCGACCGCATCGAGATTCGGCCGGTGGGCCCAGCCGTCGGCAACGTCCGGCACAACGGTGCCGGACTGGTCGAACGGGTCGTGCCGACCACGCCACTCGGCGGCGGGGGGCCAGCGGCCGAACCGACCCTGTTCTGATCGTCGGGCTGGTATCGCTCCCACACGGGCGGCGGGCCAGTGTCTGCTACTCCTGGTGACGTCTTCGGTACTCGGGTGGAGGTTTGCTGGCGTTGCGACCGAAACGCCCGGCCGTATTTTTCCCAGAATCGATGCAGACCCTTGTCTGTCCCCAGCAAAGTGCGATAGAAACCAGCGCCGACAGTGGATTCGGATTCACCCCGAGCAAGTGACTTTGATCAATGTTCTGATCCCACGGGGGGGAGGTGGGTAAATGACACGGGCGCGAATGCCTCGCCCGCACGAGGTCGCGGCCGCACGTCGCGACCCCCGGCTGCTTCGGGCGCTCGCCGAGCGACGTCTGGACGAAGCGTGGCGGACCCGAGGGGTGTGCCAGAGCGTCGACCCGGAGACGTTCTTCCCGGCACCGAGCGAGCCGGCGGACCCGGCCGTGGCACTCTGCCGCACCTGTGAGGTTCAGGGCCCCTGCCTTGCCTGGGCGTTGGACGCCGGCGACGCGCACGGAGTGTGGGGGGCCACCACGCCCCGGGAACGGCGGGCGATGCAGATCGCCTGGCAGGCCCCGGCCGGCCAGATCCCGCCGGACGGGTCGCAGCCCGGCCGCGATGTCCGCGACCGCCTGCTCAGCCTCGTCCCGCTGACCTGAGCCGGGCCGGGCCGGGCTGACCTGAGCCGGGCCGGGCCGGGCTGACCTGGGCCGTTCGCCTCGCGGGCGGTCGCCCGGGCGTCGCCGGCCGCCGGGCGACGGGCGCGCGGCACAATGCCCTGGTGACCCAGCGGTACGACGATCCGGAGTTTGACCAGGGCTGGTCCAGGCGCCGACAGACGGTCCCCACCCCACGAGGCCCGGCCTGGATCGACCTGGTCGTCCCGCCGATCCCGCTGGCGAGCCTGTTGGTGCTCGGGCACGGTGCCGGTGGCGACGTCACCGCCGCCGACCTGTCCGCGCTCTGCTCGGCGGCCGCCTGCGCCGCCGTCGCGGTAGCCAGGGTGACCCAGCCCTACCGGGTGGCCGGTCGGCGCGCCCCGGCACCCGCCGGCCACCTCGACGAGGCGTGGCGTGCGGTCGTGGCTCGGTTGGCCGCCGACTTCGCCGTCGCCGGGTCCTCCGGCGGCGTACCGCCGTTGATCGTCGGCGGACGGTCGAGTGGCGCCCGGGTGGCCTGCCGGACCGCCGCCCAGGTGTCGGCGGCCGGTGTGATCGCTCTGGCGTTTCCGTTGCATCCGCCCGGCCGTCCGGAGCGGACCCGGGCCGGTGAGCTGGTGACCGGCCTGCCGACGCTGGTGGTCAACGGCGAGCGTGACCCGTTCGGCGTACCGCCAGCGGGCCCTGACCGGGACGTGGTGGTACGGCCGGGTGAGCGGCACGACCTGCGGGGGGATCCGGAGGGCGTGGCCGGGGTGGTGGTGGACTGGCTCGCGGCGCGTGACTGGGCCCGCCGCTGAGAGCGGTCTCCCCGGCAGCGCCGGGGGCCGTGTCCTCGACCGGCGGGCGTCGTTGCATCCGGTGTGCGTGGCGCCGAGCCGGCCCGCGACGAGCCGCGGTGGCGACACCACCGCGGAGATCCCAGGCCCCTCCCGGTTCCGGTGCCCATCGTCGTCACCGGAACCGGGACGGGTGGCAGAGCTGGCTGGAATGCCCTGCCGTTCGCGCAGCGTTACATCCCCCGGAAGCAGTACGCGACGAAGGGGTGAACCGGTGCGAACCGAGACACGGGGTTCGATCAGGCCGGCCGGTCAGCAGGCGATCGGCCGACATCTGCGCGACGCCCCCGCATGGCGACCCGACGAGTGGTCGACGCAGTCCCTGGCCGCAGCCGGCCGGGCCGCTCCGGCGGCCACCGCGCGTCCGGCCATCGTGCGCACCAGCGCCACGGTGAGTACGGGCACACCTCACCGAACCGCATCTGCGGGTACGGCAATGGGCGTATCCTCGGCGGGACAGTCGAGGGGAGACGAGGGGTTGACCCGATCCGAGCGGACAGACGAGCGGCGCACACGTTTCGAGCGTGACGCGCTGCCGTTCGTCGACCAGTTGTACGCGGCCGCGCTCCGGATGACGCGTAACCCGGCCGACGCCGAGGACCTGGTCCAGGAGACCTTCCTCAAGGCGTTCTCCGCCTTCCACCAGTTCGAGGAAGGCACCAATCTCAAGGCCTGGCTCTACCGCATCCTGACCAACACCTACATCAACTCCTACCGACGCCGGCAGCGCCAGCCGGTGCAGGCACCCACCGAGGAGATCACCGACTGGCAGCTCGCAGCCGCGGAGTCGCACACCTCCAGCGGGCTCAAGTCGGCCGAGACCGAGGCGCTGGAACGGCTGCCCGACAGTGACATCAAGAACGCCCTGCAGCAGCTGCCGGAGGAGTTCCGCCTCGCGGTCTACCTCGCCGACGTGGAGGGATTTTCCTACAAGGAGATCGCCGACATCATGGGCACTCCGATCGGGACAGTGATGTCCCGGCTGCACCGTGGACGGCGCAACCTGCGAGGCATGCTGGAGCGCTACGCGGCCGACCGCGGCCTGCAGCGTTCCCGGTCGACCAAGCCCGCCGCAGCCAGCCAGGAGGTGTGACGATCGTGGGCGCTGACTCATCCGAGCAGGACTGTCGTCAGGTACTCGCCGAGGTCTACCTCTACCTCGACCTGGAATGCGCTGACGAGCGACGCCGGCTCATCCGGCACCACCTCGACGAATGCTCTCCCTGCCTGCGCGAGTACGGCATCGAGCAGGAGGTCAAGGCTCTGGTCGCGCGGTGTTGCGGCAACGAGACGGCTCCCGTGGAGCTGCGCGAGCGGCTGCGGGCCAAGCTCAGCGAGTTCGCCTTCGACGCCGAGTCCCGCGAATATCTGCCGGACTGACCGGTCGGTCGGCGCGGTCCGTCACGGGCCGCCGGTCACGGCCGCTGATCCTGTCACGGGCCGCCGACCGGAACCCCGTTGGTCCCGGCCGGCGACTGGCACCTCAGGAGTTGGGGCGCTTGCCGTGGTTGGCCGCGCTCTTCTTGCGCGCCTTCTTCTTGCGTGCCTTCTTGGCCATGTGCCCTCCCGTCGGACGGTGTCTCCCGTAGACCGGGAGCTGACCTGTTGATGCTAGGCCGGTCTGCTGACCGGCATGCGCGGCGGGCACATGGTTGGATACCTTTCGCACATCGCGATGGGCGGACGAGGACGGCCGGCGCTGGCCGGCCGACGAGGGAGGGCCGGCAGATGGCCGAGGAGATCCGGGCCGAGATGGTGGCGAACGTCTGGAAGGTGGTGGTCGCCACCGGCGACACCGTTTCCGACGGAGACACTCTGGTGATCCTGGAATCCATGAAGATGGAGATCCCGGTGGTGGCCGAGTGCGACGGCGTGGTGCGACAGCTCGCCGTCGGCGAAGGCGACGTCGTTCAGGAAGGTGACCTGATCGCGGTCATCGACTAGTACCCACCCCGGCTGGTCAGCCGGTGGCTGCGGTCCGGCCGAGTGCCCGGTGGGTCAGCCCCGGCCGAGTGCCCGGTGGGTCAGCCCCGGCCGAGGAGCCGGCGGATCAGGCCGGGTCGGCGTTGGCGGGGGACCCGTGCCGACCGACCGACGATCCGACGTGCGGTGGCTGTCGTGTCCGGGTCGAGATCTGGTGTGGCCAGCGCCAGCTGGGCCAGCGACCAGAGGATCGGCACGCTGCGGTAGCCGGCCACCTCGACCGCGTCGGCGAGCCGCTCGGCTACCACCCGGGACACGTCCGGCCGTACCTCCGGATCCACCCAGGCGGCGGTGACCAGCGCGAACATCGCTGCTTCGGCGGCCCAGTCCTCGACTCCCCAGGCCACGTCGACGAGTACCCGGCGGCGGGTGGACAGCGCCCACGCTTCGTCGGTGCGGTGATGCAGCATCCCCAGGCAGGCCCAGACCTGGACGCAGCGGAGCCAGCCGGCCGGGTCGAGGTCGGGGTCGGCCGGCGGCGGTGGATGCACCAGCAGACCGAGCAGGTCGTCCACGTCCAGCGTGGCGAGTACGACCGCGTTGTCGTAGGCCGCTGGCGGATGGCTCCAGACCGGTTGGGCGACCTGCCGGATCCGTTCGCACGCCACCGGTGAGGGATGGTCCAGCGCCGGATCGGCCTGCCAGCCGGCGTAGCGCCACAACTGCCGTACCGAGGTGCGTCTCGGCACTCGCGGGTCGGGGTCGGGGGTTCGTTCGACCGTGACCGGCAGCCCGGGAAAGGCCGTGCCGAGCAGGCGCATCGCGCTGGGCGGCTCCGGGTGACGCAGCGACAACCTGGTCGGCACCAGGCCCCGGGTGAGGGCCCGTTCGATGGTCGCCACGACCGTGCCGCCGGCGGCCGGTAGCCGCGACAGCCAGGGCCGGTCGTGGCAGCACTCGGCCAGGTCGTGGTGTTCGTGGGAGTCGTCGGGATGGTCGCGCTGAAAGTCGGCGAGCGCGATCAGGTGGTGCAGCGCGGCGTCGCGTTGGTAACGCAGCCGGTACGCGGTGTGCACCGCACAGCCGAAGGTCGGGTTACGGGCCAGCGCCTGCTCGATCCAGGTGATCGCTTCGTCGAGTCGGCCGGCGTCGGCCAGGGTGCCGGCGATGTCGGCGTAGATCGACAGGTCGTCCGGGTCGTGGGCGCTGGCCCGGCGTAGCGCGGTGATCGCGTCGGCGGTCCGGCCGGCGCTGCGGTAGGCGTACCCGAGCCAGACCTCGGCGAGTTTCGTCGGTTCGGCGCGGACTCCTCGGGTCGCCCAGTCGAGGGCGGTCGGAATCTCACCGAGCCGGCGGGCCAGCGCCGAGCTGGCGCCGAGCAGCAGGCCGTGGTGCGGGTGCGCGGCGGTGGCGTGGTCTGCCAGCCGCAGGTACGGCAGCAGCGGGGGCCGGTCGCCGGTGGGGACCGGATCGGGTACGCCGGCACAGATCTGCATCAGCACGATCGCGATCTGGTCCGGATCCAGCCGGCCGGGCAGCTCCTCGGCGCTGACCCAGGGCACCCCGGCCCAGTCCGCGCCCGGCGCGTGGCTGGTCGCGGCGGCCAGCAGCTCCAGTCCTTCGCCGGGCCGGCCGGCGGCGGCCAGCAGATGTGCCCGGGCTACCACGGTGCCGATGAACACATGGTCGTCGAGGGGGAACAGCTCCAGTCCGCCGCTGGTGCGCGCGGCCAGCCGGGTGAGCAGCTCGTGCACCTCGGGCAGAGTCGGAGCATGGGTGATCGCGCCGGCGACGTGGTCGGCGGCGTGTCGGTAGTCGCCTTCCTCCAGCGCCAGCCGTGCCAGCGCCAGTTCGCCCTCGGCGGCCAGACGCGGGTCGTGTATTCCCTCGGACACGTTCTTCCGATCCTCGTCGCGTGATCGTCCCCCCTTGGCTCCGGCAGCCTAGGGCACGGAGCGGCTATCGTGGCACCCTTGCTCGTTACTGCTCACTACGTTGCTCATGAAACGAAAAGCGTGCAAGAATGAGCGCCAATCGAGCTACATCGAGCAGATTCGGGAGGCGGGCCGTGACGAGACCGGGAAGTGGGATGGCAGCCGACATCGCGGAGCAGCCAGCCGGCTACGCCCGGCTACGCCAACCCGCGTACGCGGACCCGATCGCGGCCGTCGCCGCCGTGGTGGCCCGGCGCCGCCCCCGGCATGTGGTGTTCACCGCGCGTGGCACCTCCGACCACGCCGCGCTGTACGCGGCGTACCTCACCGAGATCCGGCTCGGCCTGCCGGCCGGACTCGCCTCGCCCAGCGCCGTCACCCTCTTCGGTGCCCGTCCCGACCTGCGCGACGCGCTCGTCGTCGGGGTGAGCCAGAGCGGCGGCTCACCCGATCTCGCCGAGGTACTACGGGTGGCCCGGGCCGGTGGCGCGACGACCGTGGCCGTCACCAACCAGCCGGACTCGCCGCTGGCCGAGGCGGCCGAGCTGACGATCGACATCGCGGCCGGGCACGAACGCGCGGTCGCGGCCACCAAGACGTACACCGCGCAGTTGCTCGCCCTGCTCATGCTGATCGAAGGGATCCGCGCCGGCGACGGGTCGCTGCCGGCCGACGAGCGGGCCGCGCTCGACGCCCTGCCGGAACTGGCCGAGCGGGTGCTCGCCGATCCCGTCCCTACCGAGCTGGCCCCGCGCTACCGGTTCGCGGCCCAGCTGGTCACCACCGGCCGTGGCTACGCCTACCCGACCGCCCGGGAGATCGCCCTCAAGCTGATGGAAACCTCGTACCTGCCGGCGTTGGCCTTCTCCGGCGCCGACCTGCTGCACGGGCCGTTGGCCATGGCCGACCCGGACGTGCCGGTGATCGCGGTCGTCGGCACCGGCCCCGGCGGGTCCGCCATGCGCGAGGTGCTGCGGCGACTCGCCGAGCGGCGGGCGGACGTGTTGACCATCGGCGCCGGGGTCACGTCGGCCGGTACCGGCTCGGCCGGCACCGCGTCGGGCGACGTGACCGATCCGGCGCCGGCCGCGGCCATCGTGCTGCCCCGGGTCGACGAGCGGTACGCCCCGTTGCTGGACATCCTGCCGGCGCAGCGGCTGGCGCTGGCGCTGGCGGTGGCCCGGGGGGAGGATCCGGACGCGCCACGCGGGCTGGCCAAGGTGACCGCTACCCGGTGAGCGGCGGGCGGGCAGGGCCCGTACCGACCGGGTGACGGCTGTCGGTACGACCTCGGGGCATGGCAGGCTACGGGGGTGTCCACCCTTCGTGATCTCGTCGAGGAACACACCACCCTGCGGCCGGTCGACATCGACCATCTGCACCGTCTGGCAGGTGAATGGCAGCTTTTGTCCGATCTGTCCTTCGCGGACCTGCTGCTGTGGGTGCCGGTCGACACGATCGGCGCGTTCCTCTGCGTCGCGCAGGTACGGCCGACCACCGCCCCGACGGCATACCAGGACGACCAGGTCGGCCGAACCGTCGACGGCCCGGAGGTGGCGCACCTGACCATCGCGTACGCCCAGGGCCGGATCTGGCGGGAAGGAGACCCGGTCTGGTACGGCAACACCCCGGCCCGGCACGAGGCGATGCCGGTGCTGCTACGCGCCGCCGACGGTGAGCCGGGTCGGATCATCGCCGTGATCGGCCGGGACACCAACCTCTCCACCGCCCGCACCCCCAGCCAGCTCGAACTCAACTACCTGACCACCGCCGACGACCTGGCCCAGATGGTCGCCGACGGCACCTTCCCGCCGGTCCGGCATCCGGGCGAGACCACCTCGGCGCCCCGGGTCGGTGACGGGCTGATCCGGCTGGACGCCAGCGGCAAGGTCACCTACGCAAGCCCCAACGCCCAGTCGGCGTTCCGTCGGCTCGGATTCGCCGCGCATCTGGTCGGTGAGGACCTCGCGGCGTTGGCGCACCGACTCGCCGACGACCCGTTGGAAGGCACCGACGCGGCCAACCGGATCCTCGCCGCGCTGCGCGGGGAGGCACCGGCCCGCAAGGAGATCGAAGCCCGGGGCGCCACCATGCTGACCCGGGCGCTGCCGCTGATGCCGGCCGGTGTGCCGATCGGAGCCCTGGTCCTGGTCCGCGACATCACCGAGGTACGCCGCCGGGACCGCGCCCTGATCACCAAGGACGCCACCATCCGGGAGATCCATCACCGGGTCAAGAACAACCTGCAGACGGTGGCCGCGCTGCTGCGACTGCAGGCCCGCCGGGTCGAGCAGCCGGCGGCGCGGGCGGCCCTGGAGGAATCGGTACGTCGAGTCGCCTCGATCGCGCTGGTGCACGAGACCCTCTCCATGTCCAGCGACGAGGCGGTCGAGTTCGACGGCATCGTCGACCGGGTGGCCAGCGCCGCGACCGAGGTGGCCAGCACCGAGGTCCGGGTGGTCATGCATCGCGAAGGAAGCTTCGGGGTGCTGCCGGCCGAGATCGCCACCTCGCTGGTGATGGTGCTCAACGAACTGCTGCTCAACGCGGTCGAGCACGGCTTCCCGTCATCGGCCGACGCGTCGGCGTCGGCGAGTCCCGTGCAACCGGCCGAGGTGGTGGTCTCGGCACACCGGTTCCGCAAACAGCTGCACGTGACGGTGGCCGACAACGGCCAGGGGCTGCCCGCCGACTTCGACGCCGAGGGCGGCGGCCGGCTTGGGCTGCAGATCGTCCGGGCGTTGGCCACCGGAGAACTGCGGGGCAGCATCGAATTGCGTAATCGTGCCGGTGGTGGCACCGAGGCCGTCCTGGCGGTGCCGCTCGCCCGCCGGTGAGGGCCACCACACGTCGCCCGTCATGTGGGACGACGGCTACCGTACGCTGGTCTGATGCCTACGGATGTGGCAGCATACCGTACATGACCGCTGCCGTTGAGCGCCGCTTCGTGGCCCGCCGCCACGTCGATTACGGTCGCGTCCGCAGCGCCATCTGTCCGGCTAGCTGAGCACGCCCGACCACTTTTCCGGTTCCGGGCGGCACCGCGCCGGCCATCGCGCTCCATCGGCCCGGCCATCTCCAGATGGCCCCGGCGTCCGTGCCGCCTCCGCAGACCACCCGCAGACACGGAGGACGCCGAGATGGCGCGCAACAGCACCCCGACCCGACCCGGCCGCCGGCGCGGCGAGGGACAGTGGGCGCTTGGACACCGTGAGCCGCTCAACCCCAACGAGCGGACCAAGAAGGACGACGATCCACTCAACGTGCGGGCCCGGATCGAGAACATCTACGCCCACCGGGGCTTCGCCTCGATCGACCCGGCCGACCTGCGTGGCCGGTTCCGCTGGTGGGGCCTCTACACCCAGCGCAAGGCCGGCATCGACGGTGGTCGTACCGCCGTGCTGGAGCCGCACGAGCTGGAAGACGAGTACTTCATGCTCCGGGTCCGCATCGACGGCGGTCAGCTCGACCTGGCTCAGCTGCGCACCATCGCCGACATCTCCCAGCGGTACGGCCGGGACACCGCCGACATCACCGACCGGCAGAACATCCAGCTGCACTGGATCCGGGTCGAGGACATGCCGGCCATCTGGAAGGCGCTCGAAGCCGTCGGACTGGAAACCACCGAGGCGTGCGGCGACTGCCCCCGGATCGTGCTCGGCAGCCCGGTGGCCGGGGTGGCCGCCGCCGAAAAGCTCGACCCGACCCCGGCGATCGACGAGATCGTCCGCCGGTACGTCGGCAGCAAGGAGTTCTCCAACCTGCCGCGCAAGTTCAAGTCCTCGATCTCCTGGCTGGCCGACACCCCGTACGAGGTCAACGACATCTCGTTCGTCGGGGTCGAGCACCCCGAGCACGGCCCCGGATTCGATCTCTGGGTCGGCGGCGGGCTCTCGACCAACCCGATGATCGCCCAGCGGCTCGGAGTGTGGGTGCCGTTGGCCGAGGTACCGGACGTCTGGGCCGGTGTGGTCGGCATCTTCCGTGACTACGGATACCGTCGGCTGCGCCACCGGGCCCGGTTGAAGTTCCTGGTCGCCGACTGGGGGCCGGAGAAGTTCCGCGAGGTGCTGGAGAAGGAATACCTCGGCCGCACCCTGCTGGACGGTCCGGCCCCGGACCTGCCGGCCAAGCCGATCGACCACATCGGGGTGCACGCCCAGGCCGACGGCCGCCGCTACGTCGGTGCCGCCCCGGTGGTGGGCCGGGTCTCCGGCAGTCAACTCGCCGCCCTGGCCGATCTGGTCGCCGAGCACGGCTCCGACCGGGTACGGCTCACCCCGTACCAGAAGCTGCTGGTCCTCGACGTGGCGCCGCAGCGGGTCGACTCGCTGGTCACCGGCATGCGCGCCATCGGTCTGGAGGCTCAGCCGTCGACCTGGCGGCGCGGCACGATGGCCTGCACCGGCATCGAGTACTGCAAGCTGGCGATCGTCGAGACCAAGCGGCGCGGCGAGGAACTGGTGGCCCGGTTGGAGCAGCGGCTGTCGGCCGCCGGCCTGGCCGAGGACGCCGACATCTCGATCCACATCAACGGCTGTCCGAACGCGTGCGCCCGTACGCAGGTCGCCGACATCGGGCTCAAGGGCCAGCTGGTGGTCGGTCCGGACGGCCGGCAGGTCGAGGGATTCCAGATCCATCTCGGTGGTGGGCTGGGCATGGCGCAGGGACAGACGGCCGGGTTCGGCCGTAAGCCGCGCGGCCTGAAGACCACCGCCGACGAGCTTCCCGAGTACGTCGAACGCGTGGTCCGGCGTTACCTGGCTGGTCGGTCCGACGGCGAAGCGTTCGCCCAGTGGGCCGTCCGGGTCGACGAGGAGGAGTTGCGTTGAACGAGCGAGGTGAGGTGTGGTCATGAGCACCGAGATGCGCGCGGCGCCGCTCTACTGCCCGTACTGCGGTGAGGAGGATCTCCGCCCGCACGAAGATGCGCACACCGCCTGGGAGTGCCACGCTTGTGCCCGGGTGTTCATCGTGAAGTTCACCGGATTGCTGGCCCGAGGGGTGGTGTCCCGATGAGCCCGGTGCTTGCCGCAGACCTCAACCTGATCCGGGTCGGCCCGGACGCGGACCGTCCGCCGACCCGCCGGGATCCCGCCGAGCTGCGGATGCTCGCGGAGCGGGCCGGTCGGCAGCTGGAAGGTGCCCCGGCGGAGGAGATCGCCCGCTGGGCGGTGGAGACCTTCGGCGACCGGTTCTGCGTGACCAGTTCGATGGCGGACGGTGTCCTGGCGCACATCGTCTCCCGGGTAGCGCCCGGGGTGGACGTGGTGTTCCTCGACACCGGGCTGCATTTTCCGGAGACGTTGCGGGTGCGCGATCAGGTCGCGGCGACCATGCGGGTGAACGTCCGGTCGATTCGGCCCCGGCTGACCGTCGGCCAGCAGGACGGCGAGTACGGGCCCCGGCTCTTCAACCGGGCACCGGACGAGTGCTGCGCGTTGCGCAAGATCGAGCCGTTGGAGCGGGCCCTCGGCGATTACGACGCCTGGGCGGCGGGGCTGCGCCGCGACGAGTCACCCACCCGGGCCAACACCCCGGTGGTCGGCTTCGACGCCCGGCGTGGCCGGGTCAAGGTGAACCCGATCGCCGCGTGGACCCAGGCCGACGTCGACGCCTACATCTCCCGCTGGAACGTGCCGGTCAACGACCTGTTCAAGCAGGGCTACACCTCGCTCGGCTGCTGGCCGTGCACCCGACGGACCACGGCGGGGGAGGATCCCCGCGCGGGGCGGTGGGCGATGTTCGACAAGACCGAGTGCGGCCTGCACTTGTGACCGGTCCGCTCACACCTGTGCCGAATCCGATCGTGCTGGTGGCACACGGCAGTCGGGATCCGCAGGCGGCGGCGGCGACTCGTGCGCTGGTCCGGTCGGTCGCGGCGGCCCGGCCGGGCACCGATGTCCGGGCGGCCTACCTCGACCACGCCGGACCACGGCCCGGCCGGGTGCTGGCCGACCTGCAGGCCGCCGGCTACCCACGGGTGAGCCTGGTGCCACTGCTGCTGACCGAGGCGTTCCACGGTCGGGTGGACATCCCACAGACGGTGGCCGACGCTCGTGCGGACGGACTCCGGATCCCGGTGACGATCACCGAGGTGCTCGGCCCGCCTGTCGGCACCACAGCGGTGGATCCGCTGCTGATCGCTGGCTTGTCCCGACGGTTGGCGCAGGCCGGTTCAGGGTTCGACGCGGTGGTGCTGGCCGCTGCCGGTACCCGGTCGGCGCCGGCTCGGCAGACGGTGGCGGCCACGGCTGCCGCGTTCGGCGCGACCCTGGGTGTGCCGTGTGCGGTCGGCTACGCCTCCGCCGCGCCGCCCACCGCCGGCGCCGCGGTCGAGGCGCTCCGGCGGGCCGGCGCTCGCCGGGTGGCGGTCGCCGCGTACTTCCTCGCCCCTGGTCTGCTGTACGAGACGGCGGTGTCCTCGGCGCGGGAGGCTGGCGCGGTGTGGGCCGCAGCCCCGTTGGCGGGATCGGTCGACATCGCCCGGCTGGTGCTGTCCCGGGTCGACCGGGCCGGCGCACTGGTGTCGGCGTAGGTCCCCGTCGGGTGTCGGCGTGCTCCCGGTGGGCCGACGGCTAGGGATGGGCCGACGTCGAACGGACGTCGAACGGACGTCGGAGGGCTCCGGAGCGAAGCTCCGGAGCCCTCCGACTGATGTCGTGGTGTGGTGATCAGGCCGATTGAGCGCGAAGGACCCGCAGGCCACCGCGGCGCTTGACCGCGCGCCGCTCCTCTTCGCTCATCCCGCCCCAGACACCGGCATCCTGCCCGGACTCTAGTGCCCACTGCAGGCACTCGTCGGTCACGGAGCAGCGCCGGCAGACAGCCTTGGCCTGCTCGACCTGCAGGATCGCGGGGCCGGACGTCCCGATCGGGAAGAACAGCTCCGGGTCCTCGTCGCGGCAGACAGCATGGTGACGCCAGTCCATGGCGGCAACACTCCTCATTCTGGATCGGTGGCGGTAAATGCTCCGGTGTTTCTTTATGCGCCCGCGAAACCGGTCGCGACGGAATGCATCCGTCGGATCGGCAGCGCGTGAGCAGGCGTGAGCCTGTGGAACGTTGCTCCGAGCTGCCGCGTGGCGAGCGCATCCAGGCAACGTCCCGGGTGAATCGGTCCGCTTGTGAATACTTTCACGAACTCCGGTGATGTCAAGAGTAGCGCTGAGAAAAAGTCCAACTCCGTGAGCAACGTCACGACCTGTTTGTCCTATTTCTAGCGCTCACCGCAACCCGGAGTGCGACAGTCGATAATCAATGTAGTACGGTCCGCCCTGCACTGCTGGCATTTCTGCCACGTGTCTTCCGTGGCTGTCGTCACGCTCCGCAGCCGAAGCTCTGTTACGGAGCGTGTCAGTGCACGACCCGGAGGGCGTCGCGGATCGCAGTAAAACGGACTTTTGTCCGCTCGCCGAGATAGTCGCCGTCGAGCTGGAAGGCCTGCGGCTGAGTTGCGGATAGCGTGAATTCGGACAAATCGTGCAATCGAACCAGTTGGCGTCCGTGTGGCTCCGGTGCGCGCGCCGTCACCTGAGCCAACGTCCGGGTCGTACTGGGTATGTGCAACTGGCGCAGGGCGAGAACGTCCAATCCGAGATCGAACGAGGCGTTCGGGTTGGGATTGATCGCCCGATCCCCGATAAAGGTCCACGGGGCGGTGTTCTGGATCACCACCGTCGCCAACTCGTACTCGTCCGGCTCACCCGGCTGCTCCAGATGGATCGCCGGGCGTCGCCGGTCCATTCCGATGAAGTACTCACTGATCATCGACCGCAGGTAGAGACCGACCGTCGACTTGCGGCCGCGTAGCCTGGCTCGTTCGACCTGCCGGATGACCGCCGCGTCCAGCCCGAGCCCGGCGCAGAACGTGAAGTACCGGTCGTCGGCGCGGCCCAGCCCGATGGTCCGGAAACGACCGACCCGCAGACCTTCCAACAGCACGCTCGTCGCCTCCGGCCACTCCCTCGGCAGACCGATCGCCCGGGCGAACACGTTGGTCGAACCACCCGGCACCACCGCCAGGACCGGCAGTCGATCCGCGGTCGACCCGGGGCCGTCCGCCAGCGCCGGTGACGAGGTCATCAGGCCGTTGACGGCTTCGTTGACCGTACCGTCGCCGCCCAGGGTGACCACCGCGTCGAAACCGTCTGCGGCGGCCTGCCTGACCAGCGCCATGGCATGCCCACGGCGGCGGGTGTACTCGACGAACAAGTCGGCTTCGCTGCGCAGCGCCCGGACGATCACGTCCCTGGTGCGCTCGCTGGTGGTGGTGGCCTTGGGATTGACCACCAGGAGGGCGCGCATGGGCGGCACTGTATCGCGCCACCGGCACGGGTATCGTCACGCCGTGACGAGTGACTCGGTGGCCCGGCCGGCGACGTTGCGGTGGGCGGTGGGGCTGCTGACCGGCGAGGCCGTGGCGCTGGGCGCGGTCACCGTGTACCTGGCCTACCAGGATCTGACCGGTACGGCCACCGACCTGGTGTCGGCGTTGATCGTGACCGGGTTCGCCGGCGGCGGCACGGTGCTGCTCGGACTGCTCGCACGGGCGCTGTGGCAGGGCCGGGCCGGAGCGCGGGCACCCGCCATCGTGCTGCAGCTGATGCTGCTGCCCGTCGGTTACTACATGATCACAGGTGGCCTGGGTTGGCTCGGTGGGCCGTTGATCGTGCTCGGCCTGGCGGTCTGCGTACTACTGGTGAGCCCGCCCACCACGAAGGCGTTCGGGCTGGACTGACCGTCAGCGACTTCCCGCCCGGCGGGTGAGCAACGTGATGGTGGCACGACCGCTGGCAGCGGTCGCCGACGCCGAAGTGGTCAGCGCCCGCAGGACCTTCCAGGCGAACGACGACTCGGGCGGCAACGCGGCACCGCGTACCGTCGGGACGGTCACCTCGACGGTGAGCGCGTCGTCGGTCACCGAGAACCGACACTCCAGATCGGCGTCGCGGACCGCTACCGCGAGCAACATGGCGCATGCCTCGTCGACCGCGATCCGCAGGTCCTCGATCTCGTCGAGGGCGAAGTGCAGCCGCGCGGCCAGCCCGGCCGTCGCGGTCCGCAGCACGCTGAGATAGCCGCCGTCCGCAGGCACGGTAAGCAGCACGACGTCGTCGTCGACCGTCGGTTCGGATTGTGTGACCAGCGGACTCATCCGGCATACCCCCGCGTGGACTCTACCGGCTGATATCGATCAGCGCGCCTCATCCGCCGCGATTCGTCGCGCGCCATCGTGATCCACCCGATGTCTGCCCGGCCGGCACCCGACTGGGTGCCGGCCGAAACCGCTGATCACGCCTGCTTGGTCTCCCAGAAAATCTTGGCGATCTCGTCGATCTTCTGCAGCAGCTCGTCGGCCTTCGCCGGGTCGATCGAGGCCTTGGTCCCGCCGCCCCCGCCGGCCAGCTTGGTCGCCTCGTTGAACAATTGGTGAAGGTGCGGGTACTTCTCGAAGTGTGGCGGCTTGAAGTAGTCGGTCCAGAGCACCCACAGGTGGTGCTTGACCAACTCGGACCGCTGCTCCTTGATGAGCAGCGCCCGGGTACGGAACTCCGGATCGGTGTTCGCCTGGTACTTCTCGGCGATCGCCTTGACCGATTCGGCCTCGATCCGGGCCTGCGCCGGGTCGTAGACGCCACACGGCAGATCGCAGTGGGCGCTGACCACCGTGCGCGGAGTAAGTATGCGTGGAAGTCGCATCAGGACCCTCCGTAGGTTGGCCGACTGCACGATCGTCGGCACGCGTAAGGTGGAGAATGATCCTCCCCGCCGACCCTATCGCGCATTCCGCCGCCAGACCGGGGGAGGTGCAAGTGCGTTCGCCACTGTTCGCGGTCCTGGTGCACGGACCGTCGATGGTGCCCACCCTGCGACACGGCGACGCGCTGCTGGTCCGCCGGGGCGGACGCGCCATCCGACCCGGCGATCTCGTGGTCGCCACCTTCCGCAGCCGGCCCGATCTGCTGGTGGTCAAACGCGTCGTCCGCGCGCAGGACGGCGGCTGGTGGATCCGGGGCGACAACGATCTGATCGCCGACGACTCGCGGGCCTACGGCGTGGCCGACGTGCACGGTCGGGTGCTCCTGCGCTACTGGCCCTTGCCACGGCGACTCGGCCACCGGGGAGTATGATCCGCCGCGTAGTCGGGCACGGTGTGTGACACTATGGTCGACACGTAATCCGGGTGACCCCCGCAGCGCCTCGCCGGTCAACGCTGACCTCGCGCCGAGCCGGCGACTTTCCCTGCTCGTTGGCTGAAGGAGTCACCATGTCTGCTATGTCTACAGTGGCGGTTTCCGATCGGGTCTTTGACCTGCATCGAGGCGGCAAGATGGCGATCGCGTCGACCGTCGCGCTGGCCAGCCGGGACGACCTGTCCCTGGCGTACACCCCCGGGGTGGCCCGGGTCTGCGAGGCGATCGCGGCCGATCCGGCCCTGGCCGACGAATACACCTGGGTCTCCCACACCATCGCGGTCGTCACCGACGGTACGGCCGTGCTCGGCCTCGGCGACATCGGGCCACGTGCCGCCATGCCGGTCATGGAAGGCAAAGCGGTGCTGTTCAAGCAGTTCGGCGACGTCGACGCGGTGCCGATCTGCCTGGACACCCGCGACGTCGACGAGATCGTGGCCACCGTCACCGCGCTGGCGCCGTCCTTCGGCGGCATCAACCTGGAAGACATCAGCGCGCCGCGCTGCTTTGAGATCGAACGGCGGCTCGACGCCGCCTTGTCGATCCCGGTCTTCCACGACGACCAGCACGGCACCGCAATCGTCGTGCTGGCCGCGTTGCGCAACGCCGCCACCTTGCTGGACCGCAAACTCGGCGACCTGCGGGTGGTGGTCAGCGGCGCCGGCGCGGCCGGCGTGGCGGTGACCAAGATGCTGATCGCCGGGGGAGTCGACCCGGCGAACACCGTGGTCTGCGACTCGCGCGGCATCATCCACGCCGACCGGGGGGATCTCAGCGCGGTCAAGGCCGAACTCGCCGCGATGACCGCCGCCTGCGCCGGCGGCATCACCGAGGCGCTGGTCGGCGCCGACGTGCTGATCGGCCTCTCCGGCGGACAGATCGAGGAGCCGGCCGTCGCCGGAATGGCCCCCGGCGGCATCGTCTTCGCGTTGGCCAACCCGACGCCCGAGGTGCATCCGGAGATCGCCCACCGGTACGCCGCCCTGGTCGCCACCGGCCGCAGCGACTTTCCCAATCAGATCAACAACGTGCTGGCCTTCCCCGGCGTGTTCCGGGGAGCGCTCGAAGCCGGGGCCACCCGGATCACCGAGGGCATGAAGGTGGCCGCCGCCGACGCCATCGCCGCCGTGGTCGCCGACCTGTTGCAGCCGGAGGCGTTCGTGCCGTCGGCCCTCGACCCACGGGTCGCCCCGGCGGTCGCCGCCGCGGTGGCCGCCGCCGCCCGTCGGGAAGGGGTCGCCCGCCGCTGACCTGGCCGGCGGGCGGGCGGCGTCGACCGACCCGCCCGCCCAGCCCGGGGTCGGGCGTGACCGGTCAGCCGCCGAACAGGCGGCCGACGTTGTGGGATCAGCCGCCGAACAGGCGGCCGATAGTGTGGAACAGATCGGCGTAGAAGGTGCCGCCGACTTCGCGGAACAACGCGAACGGACTGCCGGAATCGCCGAAGAAGGGCCGCAGGGTCCAGGCGAGCTGGGTGCCGACGAACCCGAAAAGCATGATCCAGATGTAGACCAGACCCATGCTGGCCGGCCGCTGCCCCGCCGGCCCGACCGGCTGACCAAGGAGCGCTGGCGGCGTCGGCAGGTACGGTCGGTCGGGCATGCCGTTCACCGCCGGGACCATCCCGACCTGGGTCCCGGCCGCACCGGGTCCGGGTGGCCCGACCGGCGCGGGCACGGCGGGCACCTGTGCCGGCTGTGCGGGTACGGCGGCGGGTGCCGTCTGTGCGGGTACGGGCGCCGGTTGCGCGGGCACGGCCGGTACGAGCGCCGGTTGCGCGGGCATGGCCGCTGGTACGGCCACCGCGGTCAGCCGCTGCTGACGGTCGTTGAGGGCCCGCATGCCGGCCACCAGGAAACGGAGACCGACGATGGCGGTGAGTATCAGAATGCTGACGTTGAGCAGCTTGTAGAATTCGTAGCTCTGCGCGGTGACTAAGAAGAAGAGGCTCACCGGCGCGAACGCCAGGCTCAGCGCGGCGGTCACCGTGATGGACACCAGGATCAACGCCACCGCCTGGATCATCGACAGCCGGGCACCGAAGACCAGGTTGAACAGATAGAGCGTGGGCAGACAGATGGCCAGCGTCGCCAGGAACAGCAGCGGTAGTTTGACCAGCGAGGAGAGGATTTGCTGCCAGCCGTACGAGGCACCGAGCACGGCTCCGTAGAGCGCCAGGCTCAGCGCCGAGCTGCTGACCATCTGGCTGATCAGCGACCGCAGGTCCCGCTCGTCGACGATCTGCTGCCAGATGCCGTCTCGGTCACGCAGGATTCGTTCGATCACGAGCAGGTTCATCGCGGGGGTGGCACCGCCACCCGGGTGAGAGGTCGACACGGCTGTACCGTACCGGCTGGCGTGGCAGCGCACCGTCCCTTCCGTAGCGTCCTGTCCTGCTGTCCTTGTCGTGCCGTACCGTCCTGCCGACCCTCCTGCCGTCCCGTGTGGGTTCCCGCGCCGATGTGGACGGGCCTAGGCTGCCACACATGGACCGCCCCGACCTGCGTGCCTCGGACGCCGACCGTGAGCGGGTCGTACGGTGCCTGGAGCGACACACCTCGGCCGGGCGGTTGAGCCTCGACGAGCACGCCGATCGGGTGACCCGGACCCTGCTCGCCCGGACACACGGCGAACTCGCCACGATCCTGGCGGACCTGCCGGCCGAGCCGGACGCGGCCGTGTCGGACGCTGCCGCGCCGACCGGCCCGGCGACCGCGCCCCAGCTGGCCGTCGCGTTCCTCATCGCCGGAGTCGCGCTGGTCCTGCTCACCGCGCTCCTGCTGCTGCGCTGAGCCCGGTTAGTACTGCAACGGCGGGTCGTGACTTATGGCGGTTCGAGTCGTTTGCGGTAGTGGGAGGCTTTCGCTTGAGCTTGCCTACGGCGGCGCCAGGTTGACCAGTGCAGCACGTGATCAGCTGCGGTACGCCCGATGAGGACGAGGTGGGCGAACAGGCGGCGGACCTCGTTGCTGCTCAGCGGGATCAGGCTGCGCTCGCTTGGGGTGGTGCCCCCTTTGCGGCCTCGGCGGCGCGGGTGACGACGAGGAACGCGGCGGCGGCCATCGCGAGGGTGATGTGGGCGTACCAGGCGTCGTAGCGGCGGACCTGGTACTGGTCCAGGCCGACCTCGTTCTTCGCGGTCTGGAACGACTCCTCCACCGACCAGCGACTGCCGGCGACCCGCACCAACTCACGCAGTCGGGTGCCGCGTCGGCCGAAGCAGACGTAGTAGGCGATCTCGCCAGGGTCGCTGATCGAGCGTCGGGCGAGGACCCAGCCGCGGCGGCCGTGGGCGAAGGTGCGCCGGATCGGTACCCGGGCCCAGTCGTAGCGGCGTGGCCCGCGCGCGCCATCACCGCACGACAGGCGCTGCCACGCGCCCGCACGCACCCTCGCGACCAGCTCATCGACACGCAGGGTGGTGCGCAGTCCGGAGGGCACCTCGTCGTCACAGCGGGTGGCCATCACATAGGCGATGTCCTGATCCTCCAGCCAGCCCCGCAGGCCCGGGTTCTGCCCGTAGGCCTCGTCCGCCGTGAACCACGAGAACGGCACCCGCGCCTCGATCGCCCGCTCCACCATGGCCTGTGCCTGCTGCGGCTTCGTGGCGAACCCCACCTCTTCCGGGATCGCCGCCGCCCGGCACCGGTCCCGGTCATCGGTCCACGACTTCGGCAGGTACAACTCCCGGTCGATCAACGCCCGACCCCGCGCCGTGGCGTAGCACAGGAACGTGCCGATCTGACAGTTCTCGGTCTTGCCCGCCGTGCCCGAGTACTGCCTCTGGACTCCCGCCGAGGCGCGGCCCTTCTTGATGAACCCGGTCTCATCGGCGACAAGCACCCCGGCCGGATCGCCGATCCGCTCCACGACGTAGTCGCGCACGTCATCGCGGACCGCGTCCCGGTCCCACGCCGCGCTGCACAACATGCCCTGCAACCCGTCCGGCGACACATGCCCAGCCTGCTCCGCGAGAGTCCACCCGTTCCGCCGCTCCAACGGCGCCAACAACCCCCGCACATACGCCCACGCCCGCCGCCGGGGCTCCACCCGCTCAAACCGATGTGCGAACCGGAAGAACAACTCCTCCAACCCGGCATCCCACGACCCGACCACCTGCGCATCCACCACAGTCAACCAACGAACGATCAGCAGCCGAAGCAACGACCCGCCGTTGCAGTATTAGGGCGCTCGTGCCGTCGCGCTGAGCCCGGTTAGGGCGCGCTCGCGTCGCTGCGCTGAACGGACCTACCAGACTGCTAGCGTCGGATCATGCGAGCAGCCTTCGCCTCGACCATCGACGCCGCCGACCCGCTCGCCGCCCTCGTCGTGGGCGAGCGGCCCGATCCGACGCCGCCCGACCCCGACTGGGTGGTGGTCGAGGTCCGGGCCAGCTCCCTCAACCACCACGACATCTGGTCACTGCGTGGAGTCGGGCTGCCGGCCGACCGGGTGCCGATGATCCTCGGCTGCGACGCGGCCGGCGTCGACGACGCCGGCAACGAGGTCGTGGTGTACCCGGTGGTGCCGGATCCGGCGGACCCACGGGGCATGTCGATCCTGTCCGAGAACCACCCTGGCACGTTCGCCGACCGGGTCGCCGTACCCCGGGCGAACCTGATCCCCAAGCCCGCCGGGCTCAGTTTCGCCGACGCGGCCTGCCTGCCGACCGCCTGGCTCACCGCGTACCGGATGTTGACCACCCGGGGCCGGGTCGACCAGGCCCGCTCGGTGCTGGTCCAGGGCGCGGGCGGGGGAGTCGCGACGGCTGCGGTGCTGCTCGCCGTCGCGTTGGGCAAGCGGGTCTACGCGACCAGCCGGGACGCCACCAAGCGGGACCGGATCGCCGCGCTCGGTGCCACCGCGCTGGCCCCCGGCGCCCGGCTGCCCGAGCGGGTCGACGTGGTGATCGAGACCGTCGGCGCGGCCACCTTCGACCACTCGATGAAGTCCGCCGCGCCGGGTGCCCGGATCGTCGTCTCCGGTGCCACCAGCGGCCACCTGCCCGCCGTCGACCTGCGCCGGGTCTTCGCGATGCAGCTGGAGATCCTCGGCACCTCGATGGGAAGCGCCGACGAGCTGCGCGAGCTGCTGCGGCTGTGCGACACGCGCGGCATCCGCCCGGTCGTCGACAGCGTGTACGGCTTGAGCGAGGCCCGGGACGCCTTCGCGCGGCTGCACGCCGGGGAGGCGTTCGGCAAGATTGTGCTGGACCACCAGCGCTAGATCCAACGCCGCTCGGTTAGGGCGGGTGGATGGTTAGCAAGTGTTTGTGATTATATCGATGGCTATGGTGGCTTTGTAGCTGCGTCGGTCTACGTTGGGTCCGCGGGCTTGGTACTTGGAGTTCGAGCGTTTGATCATGCGGGTCTTCACCCGGATCCGACGCTCAGGTAGCAGGTGGGCCAGAACCGCACGACCGATGGCGCCGACCAGGTCGATGACGGTGTCGGCGAGGACGCCGGCGGCGTGGGTGACCTGGTCGCGGGCGGCGTTCAGGGCGGTGGTGAAGCTGGCCCGGTCAGGGCCGGTGCCGGGCCGGCTGTCGGTGGCGTCGGTCATGGCGTTACGCAGGATCTGGTAGACGACCAGCAGGGCGTAGACCTCCTGGTCGATGCCGTCGGGAGTACGCGCGCGCAGGACCCGGCCGCCGAGGATGCTGGATTTGATCTCCAGGTAGGCGGTTTCGACCTCCCACCGGCGGTGGTACAGCTTTATCAGTTCGCCGGCCGGGTGGGTGCGTGGGTCGAGCAGGGTGGTGATCAGCCGGTAGCCGCCCGTGCGGACGCCGTCGATGGTCTGGACGCTGATCTCAGCGTCCACGACCCGCACCCGTACCGTGCCGATGGTCGACAGCCAGGATCCGTCGTGGTACCGGCGGATCACCGGCAGGCGGCGGCCGTTCTTGCAGCGGATCAGCAGGTCGGCCCTGGTGGCGGCGAGTGTCTGGATGAGGTCGGCGGCGGCGTAGTTACGGTCGGCCAACAGCAGCATCCCGGCGGCCAGGCTCCGGGCCAGGGAGCGGGCCTGGTCGAGTTCGCTGGTGCCGAGTGGAGCGAACACGGCGTCGATGATCGAGCGGGTGCCGCAGGTCAGCAGGACACTCAGCCGTAGTGCCGGGTAGCCCGCGCCGCCGTGGTTACCCCGTTGTTTGCGGTAACGGACCCGGACCGCCTCGGCGTCGGCGACCGACATCGTGGTCCCGTCGATCGCTGTCACCAGCAGGCCCCGCCACCGCACGGCGTGCGTCGCCGTGGTGACCGCCGGGCCGCGCAGCAGATCGAACAGGGCCCGCAACGGCGTCGACCCGAGCCGCTGACGCGCCTCCCGTAACGTGCCTGAGGCCGGTTCGGTCAGATCCAGCCCGGTCAGACCGGCGGTCAGTTTCCGCCACACCTGCCCGTAGCCGAGTTCGGCGAACAAGCAGCCTGCGAGGACGAGGTAGACCACGACCCGGGCCGGGAGTAGCCGGATCCGCTGCTGGGTACGACGGGTCGCGGCAAGGACCTCATCGACCATCTCGAAGGGCAGGAACTGGGTCAACTCACCCAGATGACCCGGCGCGAACACACCTGCGGCTACCCGCACCGTCCGAGTTATGGCAATCTGATCGACCAAAGCGGAGTTCCTGGTCTCGAGGCGTCTTGGAGTGACTCACCTCGTTACAGGAACTCCGCTTTCCCATGTCCGACCGACACACCCTTGACCGCTGCCGCAACGGCTTAACCGAGCGGCGTTGGCGCTAGAGCTGGTCGTCGAGGACGGCCAACCCGGCCGGTGGCGCCTCGGTCAGCCGCTGGCGGGCACCGTCGTCGCCGTACAGGGTCCAGCGGAGGAAGTCGGTGCTGCTCCCGAGCACCACGTCGTAGGCGGGGTTGCCAGGCCGCAGCAGCGACTGCCCGTGATCGCCGTCGGGCAGCGTCAGCATCGCTTTCGGCCACGGCACCCGCTCGTACGCGGCCTTGCCGGAGGCGTACGAGACCACCTCGTCGAGCTCGCCGTGGATGAACAGTTGCGGCGCGGCGGCACCGCTGAACGCCGAACCGACGCCGAGCGCGCTGCCGGCCAGGACGATCCCGGCGTCCAACCGTTCGTCGCGGGCCGCGGTGAACAGCCCGACGGTGGTGATCCCTCCGGCCGAGTGACCGGCCGCGGCGACCCGCTCGACGTCGAGCCGCCCGGCGAACGGATCCCCGTCGCGTCCGTCGAGCGCCAGCAGTTCGTCCAGCACGTACGAGGCGTCCGCCGGCTGGTTGAGCACGTCCAGCGCGTTGCCGCCGGAACCGCCCTGACTGGTGTACGGGTAGGTCGGCGCGGCGACCACGAACCCGGCCGCCGCCCAGGCGGTCAGGATGGCCTCGTAGTCCGCCGGGTTCCCGCCCAGCCCGTGGCTGAACAGGACCACCGGGAATCGCTCGGTCGTGGTGTCGGCACCGGTGACGGGATACCAGACGGTGACCGGCAGTGGGCGGTCGCCGTCGCGGTTGAGGTCGAGCGTACGGCTGTCGACGTCGAGTTCGTCCGTCGGCGCCGTCCGTCCCGCCGCCGGGCTGGAATTTGCCGGGCTGGAATTTGCCGGGCTGGACTCCGCCGGGGTGGACCCCGCCGGCGTGGGCTCCACCGTCACCGGGGCGTTGAACACCGGAGCCGGCTCGGGCGCGGTACCGCAGCCGGCCACCAACGCGACCACTGACGCGGTGATCAGACCGGCGGTGATCACACCACCGGTCAGCGGGCCGGTGCCGGACCGGCGGGAGACGTGCATTGGACGATTGTTACCGGTATCCGACCGGTCGACCACCGGCTCGCGCCGGCCGGTCGTGGCCGTGGTCGTACGTCTTCGCTAGGGTCTTCGTCATGTCTGACGAGTACGCCGACCCGAGTGGCAACACCGAGGCGTTCCGCGCCTTCCAGACGGCCCCGCCGCCGGCCGCCGACCAGCCGTCCCGACTGCCGTTGATCATCGGTGTCGCGGCCGCTGCGGTCGTCGTCGTGGTGGTCGGCCTCTGGCTGCTGGTCTGACCACGGCCGGTTGGTCGCTGGCCTGACCGGCGGTCGGCGTTCTCAGCCGGCCAACACCGTCCGGGTCTGCCGGGCTATCTCGTACTCCTCGTCGGTCGGGACCACCCACACCTGGACCGGCGACCCCGCCGGGGAGATCATCCGCTCGCCACGGCCGGCGTTGCGGTCCGGGTCGACCGCGATGCCGAGTCCGTCGAGTCCGGCCAGCGCGCCGGCCCGTACGGCGGGGGCGTTCTCGCCGACCCCGGCGGTGAAGGCGACCGCGTCGAGCCGGCCGAGCAACGCGAGGTAGCCGCCGACGTAGAACCGGATCCGGGCACAGTAGATGTCGACGGCGAGCCGTGCCGCCGGGTCACCGTCGTCGCGGCGGCGCAGCACCTCTCGCATGTCGCCGGCCCCGCACAGACCGCGTAGCCCGCTGCGTTGGTTGAGCAGCCGGTCCACCTCGGTCGTGGACCAACCGGCCACCCGCTCCAGGTGGAACACGACCGCCGGATCGAGGTCGCCGCTGCGGGTGCCCATCACCAGCCCTTCGAGCGGTGACAGGCCCATCGAGGTGGCGACGCTGCGCCCGCCGGCGACCGCGCAGGCGCTGGCCCCGTTGCCCAGGTGCAGGGTGATCACGTCGACCTCGGTCGGGTCCCGGCCGAGCAGGGCGGCGGTACGGCGGGACACGTACGCGTGCGAGGTGCCGTGGAATCCGTACCGGCGGATGCCGTACCGCTCGGCGGTGTCGGTGTCGATGGCGTAGCTGGCCTGCTCCGGCGGCAGGGTGCGGTGGAACGCGGTGTCGAAGACCGCCACCTGCGGCACGGTCGGCAGCAGCCGGCGGGCCTGCGCGATACCGGTCAGATTGGCCGGATTGTGCAGCGGGGCGAGTGGCACCAGCCGTTCGATCTCGTCGACCACCTCGTCGGTGATCAGCGTCGGTTCGGCGAACCGCACCCCGCCGTGCACGACCCGGTGCCCGACGCCGCTGAGATCGGACAGGTCGACGCGGTCGGCCATCGTCCGCAGCGCGTCGGCGTGGTCGGCCGGCCCGCCCCCCGGTTCGCCGATCCGTTCCACGATCCCCTTGTCGACGACCTGGTCACCGTCGAACAGCTGGTACTTCAGCGACGAGGAGCCGCAGTTGAGGACCAGGACGCGGGCGATCACCGGTCACCGGCGGTGCGGTCGGCGGCGGCTCGGTCGCCCACGGCCCGGTCACCGGCGGGCTGATCACCGGCCGGGTCGGCGGCGGCCTGGATCGCGGTGATCGCCACGGTGTTGACGATGTCGGGCACGGTGGCTCCTCGGGACAGGTCGTTGACCGGGCGGCGCAGACCCTGCATGACGGGGCCGACGGCCACCGCGCCGGCCGAGCGCTGCACCGCCTTGTAGGTGTTGTTGCCGGTGTTGAGATCGGGGAAGACGAAGACGGTGGCCCGGCCGGCGACGTCGCTGCCCGGCAGTTTGGTCGCCGCCACGCTCGGGTCGATCGCCGCGTCGTACTGGATCGGGCCTTCGACCAGCAGATCGGGGCGACGTTTGCGGACCAGCTCGGTCGCGGTCGCCACCTTGCGGACGTCGTCGCCGCTGCCGGAGGTGCCGGTGGAGTAGGACAACATCGCCACCCGGGGTTCGATGCCGAACCGGGCGGCGGTCTGCGCGGAACTGACCGCGATGTCGGCGAGCTGCTCGGCGTCCGGGTCGGGGTTGACCGCACAGTCGCCGTAGACCAGGACCCGGTCGGCGAGCAACATGAAGAAGACGCTGGAGGCGACCGACACATCCGGCACCGCCTTGATGATCTCGAACGCCGGTCGGATTGTGGCCGCCGTGGTGTGGGTGGCTCCGGAAACCATGCCGTCGACATGCCCGGCGTGCACCATGAGAGTGCCGAAGTAGTTGACGTCGCCGATCACGTCGTGCGCCAGGTCGAGGGTGACGCCCTTGTGTCGGCGCAGCCGGGCGTACGTGGCGGCGAAGTCGTCGCGCCACGGACTGGTGGCCGGGTCGATCAGCCGCGCGCCGTCGATCTGTACGCCGAGTTCGCGGGCCCGCCGGGCGATGTCGTCGACGTCGCCGAGCAGGGTGAGGTCGGCGACGCCGCGCCGGAGCAGGATCTCGGTGGCCCGCAGGATCCGTTCGTCGGTGCCTTCCGGCAGCACCAGTCGGCGGCGGTCGGCCCGGGCCCGGTCGATCAGCTCGTACTCGAACATCATCGGCGTCACCCGGGCCGATCGGGTGACGTCCAGCCGGCGGGCCAGCTCGGCGGTGTCCACGCTGGATTCGAATGCGCCGAGCGCGGCCTCGACCTTGCGGGGGTTGGCGGGGCTGGGCCGGCCGGAGATCCGGCCGGCGGCGGCGACGGCGTGGAAGCTGTCCGCCGGGGCGCGCAGCACGGCCAGGTTGGTGCCGAGCCGTTCGACGAGGCGCATGGCGCGGGGGTCCGGTTTCTCCCCGAGCGTCAACGCCACGCCGGCCAGCGAGACCAGCCCGGCGGCGTGCGCGGCGCTGACCGCGACCAGCAGATCCGCCCGATCGCCGGGGGTGATCACCAGGGCGCCGTCGGTGAGATGGTCCAGCAGGACCGGTACGTGTGCCGCGCCGACCACGAAGCCGAGCACGTCGCGGTTGAGCGCGGTCTCGTCACCGGCCAGCACGGCCGCGTCGAGGGCCTCGGCGACCTCCGCGACGGTCGGCGCCGACACCGCCGGGATCTCTTCGATCGCGTAGACCGGTACCGGCAGCGCCGGCGGCACGCCCGGCGCGGTCACCCGGTTGACGATCACGGCCAGCACGGTCGCGCCGAGTTCGGTCAGCGAGTGGTACGCCGAGCGGACCGCCCCGGCGACCTCACCTGCGTCCCGGCGCATGCCGTCGACGATCGCCACCACCACGCTGCCGAACTCGGTGGCCAGCCGGGCGTTGAACGCCAGCTCACGGGGGAGTCCGCCGTTGTCGGCGGCGTCGTCGAAGTCGCTGCCGATGACCAGCGTGGCCGGGCACTGCCGTTCCAGCTCGCGGTAACGCCCGACGATCCGGGAGATCAGCTCCTCCCGCCGCCCGTCGGCGACCAGCCCGGCCGCCTCGGCGTAGGTGGCCCCGTAGAGCTGTTCCTGCGGCAGCTCGATCCGGTACCGCTCGCTGAGCAGGTGCAGCGTCGGGTCGGGACGGTCCCCGGCGACCAGCGGCCGGAACACCCCGATCCGTTCCACCCGCCGGGACAACAGCTCGGCCAGGCCGAGCGCGACGGTGGACTTGCCACCACCGGGGCCGAGACCGGCCAGGTAGACACTTCGCGCCACCGCCCCAAACTACAAGGCGGCGGCCGTGCCGGTCTGGTGACCTTGGTCCCGGCCCGGGGCGACCAGCGGCAGGCGCCGTGGTTCTTCCTAGCGCCGTGGTTCTTCCTACTCGTCGTCTTCGTCGTCGAGGCGGGCCAACCAGGTCGCGAAGCGCTCGACCGGGGTCTCGAACTCCGGGTGCAGGTCGACGAAGTCACGCAGCCGCTCGGCCAGCCAGACGATCGAGACCTCTTCCTCGCCGCGTCGGTCGGCGAGCTCTTCGATGCCCCGGTCGGTGAAGTACATGTCCCGCTCCCGATCAGCGGCGCGGCAACGCCGCGTCGATCAACGTGGCCTGCTCGACGTCGTGCAGCCGGGTGGAGCCGACCGCTGGCGCGGCGGCCGAGGGCCGCGAGATTCGCCGCAGCGGTACGCCGTCGAGGTGCTCCAGCAGGTTGAGCGCGACGAACGACCACGCGCCCTGGTTGGCCGGCTCCTCCTGGACCCAGGCGAAGTCCTCCGCCTGTGGGTACGCCGCCAGCGCGGCCCGGATCTGGTCGACCGGCAGCGGATAGAGCTGCTCCATGCGGATGATGGCGGTGTCGGTGTCGACCTGGCCGTTGCCGCCGGTCACCGCGTGCCGCTCGGTCCGGGCCTGCACCAGGTCGTAGTAGATCTTGCCGGAGCAGAGCAGCACCCGCTTGATCGATTCGGGCCGGGCGGCGGCCACCGGGTCGGTCAGCACCGGCTGGAAGGTCCCGGTGGTGAATTCCTCCACGCTGGACACACAGAGCTTGTGTCGCAGCAGCGACTTCGGCGTGAACACGACCAACGGCTTGCGTTTGGGCGACAGGGCCTGACGCCGCAGCAGGTGGAAGTAGCTGGCCGGGGTGGTGGGGATGGCGATGCGCATGTTGTCCTCGGCGCACAGCTGCAGGTAGCGCTCGGGCCGCCCGGAGGTGTGGTCCGGGCCCTGCCCTTCGTGGCCGTGCGGCAGCAGCAGGGTCAGCGCGGAACGCTGCCCCCACTTGACCTCGCCGGAGGAGACGAACTCGTCGACGATCGACTGCGCGCCGTTGACGAAGTCGCCGAACTGCGCCTCCCAGAGCACCAGCGCTTCCGGGTTCTCCACCGAGTAGCCGTACTCGAAGCCCATCGCGGCGTACTCGCTGAGCAGCGAGTCGTGCACGAAGAACCGCGCGTCGTCGCTGATCAGGTTGGACAGCGGGAGGTAGTCCCGGCCGGTGTGGGCGTCGACCACCGAGGCGTGCCGTTGCACGAACGTGCCACGCCGGGAGTCCTGGCCGGCGAGCCGGACGGTCACCCCGTCGGCGAGCAGGGTGCCGAAGGCGATGATCTCGCCGAAGCCCCAGTCGATGTCGCCGGAGACGGCCATCTTGGCCCGCCGTTCCAGCAGCTGCTGGATGCGGCGGTGCGGGGTGAAGCCCTCGGGGAGGTTGACGTGGGCCTCACCGACCGCCGCGACGGCGGCGGCGGTGACGGCGGTGGCCACCTCCGGCTCCGGTTCGGGCTGTCGGCTGGGCAGCCGACTGGTGGCCGACGCCGCCGCGTCACGGGTGGCCTTGAAGACCTGCTCCAGCTGGGCCTGATAGTCGCGAAGCAGTTCCTCGGCGTCGCTGACGGTGATGTCGCCCCGGCCGATGAGCTCCTCGGTGTAGAGCTTGCGCACGCTGCGCTTGGAGTCGATGATCGCGTACATCAGCGGGTTGGTCATCGACGGGTCGTCGCCCTCGTTGTGGCCCCGCCGGCGGTAGCAGACCAGGTCGATCACGACGTCCTTGTTGAACGCCTGGCGGTATTCGAAGGCCAGCCGGGCCACCCGGACCACGGCCTCCGGGTCGTCGCCGTTGACGTGGAAGATCGGTGCCTGGATCATCCGGGCGACGTCGGTCGAGTAGAGCGAGGACCGGCTGTGCTCGGGTGCGGTGGTGAAGCCGACCTGGTTGTTGACGACCACGTGCACCGACCCGCCGGTACGGTAGCCGCGCAGCTGCGACAGGTTGAGCGTCTCGGCCACCACGCCCTGACCGGCGAAGGCGGCGTCACCGTGCACCAGCAGTGGCAGCACGGTGTAGCCCTCCAGTTTGAGGTCGATCCGGTCCTGCTTGGCCCGGACGATGCCCTCGAGCACCGGGTCGACCGCCTCCAGGTGCGACGGGTTGGCGGTCACCGAGACGGTGATGCCGTGCTCGCCGTCCGGGGTGGTGAACTTGCCGACCTGACCGAGGTGGTACTTGACGTCGCCGGAGCCCTGGGTCGACTTGGGATCCAGATGCCCTTCGAACTCCGAGAAGATCTTCTCGTACGGCTTGCCGACGATGTTCGCCAACACGTTGAGCCGACCCCGGTGGGCCATCCCGATGACGACCTCGTCGAGGTTGGCCCGGGCCGATGACTGCAGGACCTCGTCGAGCAGCGGGATCAGCGACTCGCCGCCTTCGAGCGAGAACCGCTTCTGCCCGACGTACTTGGTCTGCAGGAACGTCTCGAACGCCTCGGCGGCGTTGAGCCGGTTGAGGATGTGTTTCTGTTCGTCGGCCGAGGGCTTCTCGTAGCCGCGCTCGACCCGTTCCTGGATCCAGCGCCGTTCCTCGGGATCCTGGATGTGCATGTATTCGACGCCGACCCGGCGGCAGTACGAGTCCCGCAGCACCCCGAGGATGCTGCGCAGCTTCATCCGCTGTTGTCCGGCGAAGCCGTCGACCGGGAAGGTGCGGTCCAGGTCCCACAGGGTCAGGCCGTGCTGCAGTACGTCGAGGTCCGGGTGCTTGCGGATCTTGAATTCGAGCGGGTCGGTGTCGGCCATCAGGTGCCCGCGCACCCGGTAGGCGTGGATGAGTTCGTTGACCCGGGCGGTCTTGTTGATCTGCCCTTCGGAGCTGACCGCGACGTCGCGCATCCACCGCACCGGCTCGTACGGGATCCGCAGCGCGGTGAAGATCTGGTCGTAGAAGCCGTGCTCGCCGAGGATCAGCTCGTGCATCACCTTGAGGAACTCGCCGGACTGCGCACCCTGGATGATCCGGTGGTCGTAGGTGCTGGTCAGCGTGATGATCTTGCTGACGGCGAGGTCGGCGAGGGTGGCTTCGGACATCCCGGCGTACGGGGCCGGGTATTCCATCGCGCCGACGCCGATGATGGTGCCCTGCCCGACCATCAGCCGGGGCTGGGAGTGCACCGTCCCGATCCCGCCCGGGTTGGTCAGCGAGATGGTCGTCCCGCCGTAGTCCTCCATGGTGAGTTCGTTGCGCCGGGCCCGACGGACCACGTCCTCGTAGGCCTGCCAGAACTGCCGGAAGTCCATCTGCTCGCAGGCCTTGATCGACGGAACGACCAGGGTACGCGAGCCGTCCGGCTTGGCCAGGTCGATCGCTATGCCGAGGTTGACGTGCTCCGGCTGCACCACCGTGGGCTTGCCGTCGACCTCGGCGAACGAGTTGTTCATCTCCGGGCGCTCGGCCAGCGCGCGGACCATGGCGTACCCGATCAGATGGGTGAAGCTGACCTTGCCCCCGCGACCCCGGGCCAGGTGGTTGTTGATCACGATGCGGTTGTCTACCAGCAGCTTCGCCGGAACGGCGCGCACACTGGTCGCGGTCGGCACCGCCAGCGACGCGTCCATGTTCTGCACGATCCGGGCGGCGACGCCCCGCAACGTGACCTGCCGGGTGCCCCCGGCGTCAACACCGGTCGAGGTGCCGCCGGTCTTGGCCGGCGTGGTCTTCGCGCCCGCCCGGTCGGCCGTCTTCGCCGTGGCCTTGGTGGCCGGTGCCGGGGCGGTCGCCGCTGCCTTCGCGGTGCTCTTGGTCGCCGGCTCGGTGCTCTTGCCGGCGGCTGGCGCCGTGGGGCCGGCGGCCGACTTCGTCACCGCCGCTGTCCCGGCCGTGGCCTTCTTGCCCGGGGTGCTCTCCGCGGCCGAACCGCCCGCCGTGGCGCGGGTCGGGGTGCTGCGGGTCACACTCCCGCCGGCCGGGGTGGCGTCGGCCGCGCCGGCCGCCGCCGGCTGCTGTGCCGAGGTCGGTGCGGCCGGCGCGTCGGTCCCGGCGCGCGTCGCGCCGGACGCGCCCGCTTCCGCGGTCGCCTCGGTCGGCGTCACCGAGGCGGTCGCCTCGGGCGCGGTGGCGGCCTGTTCGGGCCGGTAGTCGGCGAAGAAGTCGTGCCAGGCCGGGTCGACGCTTCCGGGATCGGCGAGGTACTTCTGGTACATCTCATCGACGATCCACTCGTTCGGGCCGAAACCCGCCAGCGGGTTGTCCTGCGAAGTCTGCTGGGTCGACACGGCCGGTAATCGCCTCTTTCACGCGGTGGGTTGTCACGCGGGTACGCCCGCCAGGATCGGGGCACTGGTGGAAGACGGCTTCCAGGCTACGCCGTGCACCGATGGCCGGCATTGTCGCACGCGCCCCGTGTCACTTTTCACAACGCCGATCCCAGTGGCCCCACCCACACCGGCCCACCCGTCCGGCCCTGTCCGACGCATGCCGCGCCCGCGTCGGTCTGCCGGACGGGGACCCGGTCAGGAGATGTCGCGCCGTCGGGTGATCACCGTACCGACGAACCCGGTCAACAGCGCGTAGCCGATCAGGATCAGCGCGCCGGTCCACCGGGGCGGGCTGTCCGGCAGATCGGTGCCGGCGACCATCAACTGGGACGCGATCGAGGGCACCAACCACTGCAGATCGCTGACCCAGTCACCGAACCGGGACGCCAGTGTGGCCAGGATGATCGCCGTGCCGAGGTAGCCGCCCAGGTAGAGCAGGATCGCCGAGACGGTGGCCCCGAGCTGACTGCGGATCAGCACCCCGAAGCCGACCCCGAAGATCGCCCACAGCAGGTAGGCCAGGCCGTTGAGCCCGACCGCCTCCCAGACCACGGCCGAGCCGAACTGCGTACCGATGTCGAACGTGGCCAGCACCAGCGCGCCGGCGATCAGGTTGAGCACCGTGGTGATCAGCCAGAAGACGAAGCCGAGCAGCGACGCGGCGGCCAGCTTCGCCAGCACCACCTCGGTGCGTCGCGGGCTGGTCAGGAAGGTCGTGGTCGCGGTCTGGTGGAAGTACTCGTTGGTCACCACGATCACGCCGAGCAGCATCACGACCAGCAGCCCGAAGAACTGGCCGTTGGTGTAGAGGTTGGCTGCCAGTGCCGGCGCCTCACTGACCACGCTGAGCACCTCGTCGTTCTCCGGCGTCGTCGGGCCGAACCGCCCCGGGTCGGACAGCACACTGGTCTGCACGTAGTTGACCAGCAGGGTGACCGCCCACAACGGCAGGTAGATCAGGCCGAAGACCCACCAGGTGCTGGTGGTGGTGATCTTGAGTAGCTCGCTGCGTACCAGGTTCATCGGATGGCCGCCTTCGCGCTGGTCAGATCGAGGAACACCCGTTCCAGGTCGGGGCGCTCGGTGCTGAGTTCGTGCAGTTCGACGCCCTGCGCCAGGGCGGTGCGCCCTACCGTGGGGGCGTCCACTCCGGACACCAGGAGCGCGCCGTCGGGTGCGGGTCGCACCGTGGCACCCGCCTCGGTCAGCGCCGGCGTCAACCGCTCCGCCTGCGGCGTGCGGACCCGTACGGTCGGGGTGCCCGACATCGAATCCATCACCTCGGCCACCGGGCCGTGCCGGACCAGCCTGCCGGCGGCGATGATCACCACGTCGTCGGCGAGCAACTGCATCTCGCCCAGCAGGTGACTGGAGACCAGCACGGTACGGCCCTGTCCGGCGAAGGACTTGAGCAGGTCCCGCATCCAGCGGATGCCCTCCGGGTCCAGGCCGTTGGCCGGTTCGTCCAGGATCAGCACCTTCGGGTCGCCGAGCATCGCCGCCGCGATCCCCAGCCGCTGACGCATACCGAGCGAGTAGCCCTTGAACTTGCGCTTCGCGGCCGGCGTCAACCCGACCAGGCTGAGCGTCTCCTCGGCGCGGCGCAGTGGCAACCCGGCGGCGGCGCAGATCACCCGCAGATGGTGGATCCCGGTCCGGCCCTTGTGCGCGCTGGACGCCTCCAGGACGGCACCGACGTGCCGCAGCGGATCGGCCAGGTCGACGTACCGTTGACCGCCGATGGTGGCGCCGCCGCTGGTCGGCGTGACGAGATTGAGCATCATCCGTAGCGTGGTGGTCTTGCCGGCCCCGTTCGGTCCGAGAAATCCGGTCACCCGCCCCGGCTCCACGGTGAAGGACAGGTCGTCGACCGCCCGCACGTTGCGGTATTGCTTGGTCAGCCCGGAGACGACGATGCGTCCATCCGACATGTGGCTCCTTCCGTCATGACGCTTGTGCGCGCGCCGCCGAACAGCGTCACGGTAACTGGCCGTGAGGTCAAACCGGCTCGCCTTGGGTCGGCGGGGGCACCGCGATCCAGGTCGCCTCGGCGGCTCCGAGCAGCTCGTCCGCTGGACCGTAGAGGGCGGTGCGGACCTCGGCCTTGCGCCCGCTGGTCGCGATCAGAGACCCGACAACTACGTACGGTTGTCCTGGGGTCGGCAGCGCGGCCACAGTCGCGGTGATCCGCCCCAGCACGTACGGCCGGCCGACTGCGAGCACCGTCCAGCCGCCGGGGCAGTCCAACGCCGCCCACACGGTCGCCACGGTCGGGTCGTCCGGCATCACGAACGACGCGGCGCTGCGCCCGTCGGCCACCGGGCCGGGAAAGATCCGCAGGCCGTCCGCGCGCCGTGGGCCGCAGACGTAGCAGCCGGGAAACGGGTGGTCGACGAAGCCGGGGTACGCCGTACCGGCCGACTCGGCCTCGGCGACGCTCACCGGCGCCACCGGTGCCGAGCCGCCCGGCCCGGTCGCCTCGACCTCGGCGATCAGCTCCCCTACCGGGTCCGACCCCGCTGGCGCGTGGACCCGCAGCGCCTCGCCGTCGACGGGAACGAGGGACAGCTCCACGTCCAGCGGCGGCGGCCGCCGCAGGGTCACCCGTACCGGCCGGTCGGCGACCACCTCGGTCGCCGCGGCACCGAGCAGAGCCTGAGCGAACAGGCCGGCCGCGTAGCCGCCGTTGGCGGAGCCGGGCGGCCCGTTGAACCGGGCGGGGATGATCACCGGACCATCCTCGCAGCCGGCCGCCACCGCCGTTCACCCGATCGACATCGGTGCCATCCGTGGCCGACACGTCGCCGGTTCCGACGCCCCTTACACACAATCCATGGCCGTGTTACTGACCGCTGCCGCACCGAGCCGGACCAGCGGATACACCGTGTCGCTCGCCGAGGACGCCGATCAGGTCGCCGCCGCGCAACGGCTGCGGCACCAGGTGTTCGCCGGAGAGCTCGGCGCCCGCCTGACCGGCGGTGACCCGAACCGTGACGTCGACGAGTTCGACGACCACTGCGACCACCTGATCGTGCGCCACGAGCTCAGCGGCGCGGTGGTCGGCACCTACCGGCTGCTGCCACCGGCCCGGGTCGCCCGACTGGGCCGGCGCTACGCCGACGCCGAGTTCGACACCCGTCCGCTGCGGCTGCTCGACGAGCATCTGGTGGAGGCCGGCCGGTCCTGCGTGCACCCGGACCACCGGACCGGCGCGGTGATCAACCTGATCTGGACCGGCATCGCCCGCTACCTGCGTCAGCGCGGCCTGCGCTGGCTCGGCGGCTGCGCGTCGGTACCACTGCACGACGGCGGCGCGACCGCGCTGGCGGTCTGGCAGCAGGTCCGCACCGACCACCTGGCCCCACCGTTGTTGCGGCTGCGGCCCCGCCGCCCGTGGCTCGCCGAGCTCGACTCCGCGACCGTCGCCGCGCCCGCAGGTCGGACGGCGATGCCGCCGCTGCTGCGCGGCTACTTGCGCTTGGGCGGCTGGGTCTGCGGCGAACCGGCCTACGACCCCGAGTTCGCGACGGCCGACTTCTACGTCCTGCTGTCGCTGGACCGGATGGATCCCCGCTACCTGCGACACTTCCTGGAGACGTCCCGATGACCACTGCGACCGTCCGGCTCGGCGCCCTCGGCCGGACCAACGGAACCAACGGCACCGGCCGGACCAGCCCGACCGGCCGGACCGACGGGACCGGCCGGACCAGCGTGGCCGGCGTACCGGGTACCCTGTGGCGGCCCCGGTCCGGCTGCGACACCGATTGCCTGCCACTACCCGACGCCCTGCCCCGGGCCGGCCGGCTGCGTCGCGCGGCCCGGCTGACCGGGGCGCTGATCCTGCTCCTGGCCGGCGCCGGTCTGCTGGTGCTGCTTCCGCTGCTCGCCCGTCGGCTGCGCCCGGTCGTCGGCGGCTGGTGGGCACGCCGGCTGTTGCACGCGCTCGGCGTACGGCTGGTCCGCGCCGGCCGCCCGTTGGACCGACCGGCGTTGCTCACCGCCAACCACGTCTCCTGGCTGGACACGCTGGCGATCCTGGCGGTCGCGCCCGCCCGGATGCTGGCCAAGCACGAGGTCGGCCGCTGGCCGTTGATCGGGGCGTTGGCCCGTGCCGGTGGAACGATGTTCATCGACCGGGACCGGCCGAGGGCGCTGCCGCGGACGGTCGCCGACGTCGCCGACGCGCTGCGCGCCGGTGACCTGGTCGCCGTCTTCCCCCAGGGCACGACGACCTGCGGTACGGCGGGCCAGGTGCCGCTGGGCGGCCGGTGCCGCTCGGGTGCGCCGCGCCCGGCACCGTTCCGGCCGGCGATGTTCCAGGCGGCCGTGGACGCCGGGGCCCCGGTGGTGCCCCTCACCCTGACCTACCACTTCCAGGTCGGTCGCCCGGCCGAGCGCGGCGTCGCCGGTGCCAGACCGACCGGTGCCACGCCGACAGATGTCACGCCGACCGGCGCGGCGGCGTTCATCGGCGAGGAGGCGCTGTGGCCGTCCGCGCGTCGGATCATCGGCCTGCGTGACCTGGTGGTACGGGTGGACTGCGGGGCACCGCTGTCGCCGGCACCACGATCGCCGTCCCGGGTGCCGTACCGCCGAGCCCTGGCCCGGCTGGCGGATCCGGCCCGCCTGGCGGATCCGGCGTCGGAGCCGGTACGGGCGGCGCTCGACCTGGCCCGCTGAGGCCGGAGGCCTGACCTGGCGCTGGCCCGCCACGGACACGTCGCACCGAGTCCGCTTTCAGCTTATTGTCAGCCGACCTACAGGCGCGGCCCAGCCCGACCGGGGAAGATGCGCTCATGGCCGCACCGCAGACCGAGGCGAAGCTACTCGTCGTCGAGGACGATCCCAACATCCTCGAACTCCTGTCCGCCAGTCTGCGTTTCGCCGGATTCGACGTCACGACCGCCACCAGCGGCAGCGCGGCCCTGAGCGCCGCCCGCGATCGGCGGCCCGACTTGGTGGTCCTCGACGTCATGTTGCCGGACCTGGACGGCTTCGAGGTGATCCGGCTGATGCGGGAGGCGGGCACCCGTACCCCGGTGGTCTTCCTCACCGCCCGCGACGCCACCGACGACAAGATCCGCGGCCTGACCCTGGGCGGCGACGACTACGTCACCAAACCCTTCTCACTGGAGGAACTCACCGCCCGGATCCGGGCGGTGCTGCGGCGCACCAGCAGCGGCGACCCGGTCACCTCCCGGCTCACCTTCGCCGACCTGGAACTCGACGAGGAGACCCACGAGGTCTACCGGGCCGGCAACCGGGTGCAGCTGTCACCGACCGAGTTCAAGCTGCTGCGATACCTGATGCTCAACGCCAACCGGGTGCTGAGCAAGGCGCAGATCCTCGACCACGTGTGGAACTACGACTTCCGGGGCGACGACAACATCGTCGAGTCCTACATCTCCTATCTGCGGCGCAAGGTCGACACCACCCAGCCCCGCCTCATCCACACCCTCCGCGGGGTCGGGTACGTCCTGCGCAAACCGGCGGCGTGAACCGGCTGCCGCCGATGATGGGCTGGCTACGCGGCGTACCGCTGCGGGTCAAGCTCGTCGCGGCCGTGCTCACGATGGTGCTCACCGCGTTGCTGGTGATCAGCGTGAGCAGCGCGGTGTTCCTGCGTAGCTACCTGATCGACCAGATCGACTCCGACCTCGGTGTCTTCGTCGGTCAGGTGCAGGATCTGCCGACGCAGCAGCAGCTGCAGCAACAGCAGGTGCGGGTCACCGTCTCGCTGCCCACCGACTATCTGGTCATCCTCACCGACGATCAGGGCGCGGTGAAGACCCCGCTGTACGACGCGGAACGGCTACCAAGTAGCGACCTGCCCCGGTGGCCGACGGACCGGGAGGGATTCGTCGCACTGCAGGGCGGGCCGTTCACCGTGCACGCCCGTGACGGCGTGCCCCGCTGGCGGATGCTCTACGCGGCGTTGCCCAACGGTCAGATGATCGCCGTCGGGCAGAGCCTGGCCGATGTGGACCGGGCGGTCAGCCGGCTGGTCTGGATCGACATCATGGTCGGCTGCGGAGTCCTGGTGCTGCTCGCGCTGGCTGGCGCGGCGATCGTCCGGACCAACCTGAAACCGCTGGTGGAGATCGAACAGACAGCATCGGCGATCGCCGCCGGCGATCTCAGCCGCCGGGTCCCGGACCCGGAACCCGGGGCACATGTGCCGCAGACCGAACTCGGCCGGCTGTCCCGGACCCTCAACGCGATGCTCAGCCAGATCGAGGCGGCGTTCACCGCCCGGGCGACCTCGGAATGGGCGGCCCGGCGCGCCGAGATCGCCGCCCGCGAAGCCGCGGTCGCCGCGCAGTACTCCGAGGCCCGGGCCCGCCGCTCGGAGGAACGAATGCGGCAGTTCGTCGCCGACGCCTCGCACGAACTGCGGACGCCGCTGACCACCATCCGGGGCTTCGCCGAACTCTACCGTCAGGGCGCGGTCGCGGCCTCTCCCCAGGAAGCGTCCCGGCTGGTCCGCCGAATCGAGGACGAGGCCGCCCGGATGGGTCTGCTGGTGGAGGATCTGCTGCTGCTGGCCCGACTGGACCGGGAGCGCCCGCTCGACCTGGGCCCGGTGGAGTTGCCGGTGCTGGCCGGCGACGCGGTGCAGGCCGCGCGGGCGGTCGACCCGCAGCGGCGGATCGAGCTGGACATCGCCCCGGGAGCCGGAACGCTGGTCGTGCTCGGCGACGACGCCCGGCTGCGGCAGGTGATCGGCAACCTGATGGCCAACGCCGTCAACCACACCCCACCGGAGGCGGTGGTGACCCTCCGGCTGCGGGCCGACCTGCCCGGCTTCGCGGTGATCGAGATCGTCGACGACGGACCGGGGCTCACCACCGAGCAGGCCGAACGGGTCTTCGAGCGGTTCTATCGGGCCGACGCCGCCCGGACCCGCAGCGCCGAGCGCCCGGCCGGGACCGGCCTCGGGTTGGCGATCGTCGCCGCCCTGGTCGCCGCCCATCAGGGCATGGTCGAGGTAGAGAGCAGCCCCGGCGAGGGGGCGACGTTCCGGGTCCGCCTACCGCTCGCCGCCGCCGGACTGATCGACGGCGACGAATCATGATTTTCAGCGAAACCTCAGCGGGGAACCAGGCGGATCAAAGAGCCGGAGGGCAAGCTGAGGTCATGAGCGAGCACGAGTCCACACCGCAGGCGGAGCCGGCGGGCACTGCTCAACCGTCGGCGAGCCCATGGCAGTCGCCGCCGTCATCGTCCGCGCCGGGCCCGAGCCAGAGCCAAAGCCCGGCGCGTGAGCCGCAGGGCCAGCGCCCGATGGGCGTACCGCAGGACCGGCCGGCCGCGACCGCCGCGCGCGGCACCACGGACTGGACACCGACCAACCAGCCGTACGCCGGCCCACCGGCCCCGCCAGGGGCGGACGCCGCCGGGCCTGGGCGCGCCGGCGGGTCCCGGCCTGAGGCCGCCGGGCCGGCTGAGTCGAGGCCACAGCCGGCAGCGCCACCATCACCGGGCGCGCCGAGCGCCGGAATTCCCGCCTCGGGCGCGCCGACCGCTGGGCCGACCAATGGGCCGACCACCGGGGTGCCCGCGTCGGCGCACCAGGCAGCCGGTGCGCCGTCGTCCGGTCCGTACGCACCTGCCCGCCCGGCTGCCGGCCAGTACACGCCGGGCCAGGCACAGGTCCCGTACGGCGGCCAGTGGAGTACGAGCCAGGGCTACCCCGGCCAGCCGTACGCCGGACATGGCTACCCCGGCCAGAGCTACCCCGGACGCGGCTACGGCCAGCCCGGCGTCACCTGGGCTCCACCGCCGGGCGCGGCGGCCGAAGCCGCCGGCCAACGCCGGGGCGGCCGGGTCGCCCGTACGGTGATCGGTGGCGCCGTGGTGCTCGCGTTGATGCTCGGCTCCGGGGCCGTCGGCGGAGCGGTCGTCGCCGTGTTCGACGACGGTGCCACGCCGGCCGTACAGACCAGCGGCGGCAGCGGCAGCGCCGCGCCGGTGGTCGACCGGTCGTCGCTCGCCGGGATCGCCGAGGCCGTGCAGGACAGCGTGGTGTCGATCTCCACCGGTTCGAGTGAGGGATCCGGCGTCGTGCTCAACACCGACGGCTTCATCCTCACCAACAACCACGTGATCGAGTCGGCACAGGGCGGCGCGGTCAGTGTCGTCTTCGCCGACGGCAGCACCGCCCAGGGCTCGGTGATCGGCACCGACGCGCGTACCGACCTGGCCGTGGTCAAGGTGGAAGGGGTCGACGGACTGTCCCCGGCCACCTTCGGCGACAGCAGCGCGATGCTCGTCGGCGACACCGTGCTCGCCCTGGGCAGCCCGCTCGGGCTGCAGGGTTCGGTGACGGCCGGGATCATCAGCGCCCAGAACCGCACCATCCAGGTCGGCGGCAGTCAGCAGCAGAACCCGTTCGGTGGCGGTGGCGGCCAGGTGACCTCGATGTCCGGGCTGCTGCAGACCGACGCCCCGATCAACCCGGGCAACTCCGGTGGCGCGCTGGTCAACACCAACGGTGAGGTGATCGGCATCAACACCGCCATCGCCACCTCGGGCCAGGGTGAGGGCAACATCGGGGTCGGCTTCGCCATCCCCAGCAACCGGGCCAAGGAAGTCGCCGAGACGCTGATGGCCGGTGAGGAGGTCGTCCATCCGTACCTCGGGGTGAACGTGACCGGCGGCGAGGACGGTGGCGCGGTCATCGGGGCGGTCGAGCCCGACAGCCCGGCGGACCAGGCTGGTCTGACCCGTGGTGACGTGGTCACCCGGGTCGGTGACACCGCGATCACCGACGCCGACGATCTGGTCGCCGCCGTCCAGGCCGGCACGGTCGGTGAGGAAGTGGAGATCACCTACCTGCGCGACGACCAGGAACGGACGACCACCGCCACGCTCGCCGAAGCCCCGTAGCGCGAGCGCCGTCGACGGCGCACACGCCAGACAGCCTTCCTCCCCTCACAGAGAGCGGCGGGTGGTGTGACCAAAGGGGCTGACAACTGTTGGCTTTCGGTCTTCACTAGTGCTCATTAGTCGGCTATAGTTCGCATCTTGAATTTGAAGGAATGGGCAGCGGTCACCGGAATCTCGTACGCGACGGCACGTCGGCGTTACGAGTCCGGGACGCTGCCCGTTCCCACCTATCGGATCGGCCGTCTGATCATGGTCGGGGAGCCGGTCACTGGTACGCCGGCCGCTACCGGGCAGACCGTGGTGTACGCGCGGGTGTCGTCGGCCGATCGGAAGGCGGATCTGGACCGGCAGGTCGCGCGGGTGGCGGTGTGGGCCACCGGGCGCAAGCTCGGTGTGGACCGGGTGGTGGCCGAGGTCGGCTCGGCGTTGGACGGGCATCGTGAGAAGTTCCTGGCCCTGCTGCGCGACCCGTCGGTGTCCACGATCGTGGTCGAGCACCGGGACCGGTTCGCGCGTTTCGGTGCCGAGTGTGTCGAGGCCGCGTTGGCCGCGCAGGGCCGGCGTCTGCTCGTGGTCGATCCGGCCGGGGTCGATGACGATCTGGTCGGTGATGTGACGGAGATCCTGACGTCGTTGTGTGCCCGGCTGTACGGCGGTCGTGCTGCCGTGGACCGGGTCCGCCGGGCGGTCGAGGCCGCGACCGGGGACCCGGTGTGAAGACGATTCAGGCGTACCGGTTTGCTCTGGACCTCACCCCGGGTCAGGAACGCGCGGTGCTCGGGCACGCCGGGGCGGCGCGGGTGGCGCACAACTGGGCCCTGGCTCGGGTGAAGGCGGTGATGGACCAGCGGGCTGCCGAGCGTTCGTACGGTGTGCCCGAGGATCGGCTCACCCCGGCAGGGTCGTGGTCGTTGCCCGCGCTGCGCAAGGCGTGGAACGCCGTGAAGAACGACGTGGCGCCGTGGTGGCGGGAGTGCTCGAAGGAGGCGTTCAACACCGGCCTCGACGCGCTCGCCCGTGGCTTGAAGAACTGGGCCGACTCCCGCAACGGCGTGCGGACCGGCCGCCCGGTCGGCTTCCCCCGGTTCAGGTCCCGCCGCCGCAGCGTCCCGAGCGTGCGGTTCACCACCGGCGCGATCCGCGTCGAGCCGGACCGCAAACATGTGGTGCTTCCGCGTCTGGGCCGGTTGAAGCTGCACGAGTCGGCCCGCAAACTCGCCCGCCGTCTGGACAACGGCACCGCCCGGGTCATGTCCGCAACAGTGCGCCGTGACGGCGGCCGCTGGCATGTATCGTTCACCGTCGAGGTCGAACGCGCCGCACGCGGCCCGGCCCGGCCGGACTCGGTGGTCGGTGTCGACGTCGGGATCACGCACCTCGCGGTGTTGTCCACCGGCGAGCTGGTCGACAACCCACGGCACCTGCTCGCCGCGCGGCGGCGGATGCGCACGCTCGGCCGGGCGCTGTCGCGGAAGACCGGTCCGGATCGGCGTAACGGGCGACGTCCGTCGAAGCGGTGGGAACGGGCCGCGCGCCGGCTCGGCCGCGCTCACGCCCGCGTCGCCAACCTGCGCCGTGACGGCCTGCACAAGCTCACCACCCGGCTCGCCACGACGTACGGCACGGTCGTGGTGGAAGACCTCAACGTGGCCGGGATGCTGGCCAACCGCAGGCTGGCCCGGCACATCGCCGACGCCGGATTCGCGCAGATCCGCCGCCAGCTGGCGTACAAGACCGGATGGAACGGCGGCTGGCTGCTGGCGGCCGACCGCTGGTACCCGTCCTCGAAAACCTGCTCGGCCTGCGGCACGGTGAAAGCCAAGCTGGCCCTGTCCGAGCGTGAGTACCAGTGTGCGGCGTGTGGTCTGGTCATCGACCGGGACCGCAACGCCGCCCGTAACCTGGCCGCGCTCGCGGCTGTGTTCGACACCACCGCCGGGAGTGGCCTGGTGGCAGCACGTGGAGCCGACCAGAAGACCCGCGTACGCGGGCAGGTGGCCGAGAAGCGTGAACCCGGCACGGCACCCGCCGGTCAGACCGGGACCGTCCCACCGCAAGGCGGGACTACCAACCGTGTGCTTGCTCAAGCACACTGAAAGGTAACGGTTGGTCACGCCGCTCGCCGCTCGCTACGTTCGGCGCCGTGCGGACGGAGACCTTCACCGACGAGTTCACCGTCGCGGCGCCGCCCGAACGGGTGTACGCGCACCTGGCCGAGCCGACCAACCACATCGGCCTGTCGCCGTTGATCGTCGCGGTCCGCGACGTCGTGGCGGAGACCGACGACGCCGGCCGGGCGGTGCTGCGCTACGTCGCGGTCGAACGGTTCACCATCGCCGGTCCGCTGCGGTACGACAACGTGCTGCGGGTCCGGCAGACCGCCACCGTGCCGGGCCGGGAACTGGTGCTGGAGGTACGCAGTCCCGCGTGGGTCTCGGTCCGCTTCGTGATGACGGTGGCACCGCACCACACCGGTCCGGCGGCTACCAGTCCGGCGGCCACGGGTTCCCGGGTGACCGTCACCGTCCGTCTCCGGATGCCTACCCTGTTGCGATCCTATGTGGTGCGTACGGCCAGGCGGGTGCAGGTGTTCCGGGCGCGTACGCTGACCGAAAGGATGAGTGACTGACCCCGGCGTAGTCGATCGACGAGACTATTTCCACGGGACATGCTGTCCGATAGCGGTCCCGCAGTCGCGTACGAGTGGCGTTCCGGTCTAACCTGCAGCCGCGAACAGTCGCGGAGGAGCAGGCAGTGACGGTCGTCGAGACCCGGATGAGCGTGTGGGAGGCCCTGGCCGGACGGGCGCCGGGGCAACCGGTCGCACCGGCCGACCCCGGACTGTGGGCGGCCGTGGTCGAACGGCTCAACCCTGCCCGGGCCCGCCCGGTGCTGCGCTCCGGCATCGAGTACGTCGAACTTGTCTCGGTCCGCGACGTGCCGTACGTCATGCTCAAGTCCCCGGACGACCGGGGCGGTGCCCGCTACCTGCGGCTGACGCCGGATGAGTGGCGGCTCGCCCAGCTGATGGACGGCACCCGTACGGTGGCCCGGCTGGTCGCCGAGTTCGCCCGGATCGCCGGCCGACTCGCCCCGGACCAGGTGACCCGGGTCGTCGCCGACCTGGCCGGCAACCGGATGCTCGCCGAGCTGCCGGTGGACGCCTTCCGGCCGCTGGACCGGGTGCACCGCCGGCCCTGGCCGGTCCGGGCCGGCCGGACACTGCTGGCCGCCGCGCAGGGCCGCCGTACCGTACTGGCCAACGTCGACCCGCTGGTCGGCGCGCTCTACCGGGGCGGCGGGCGGCTGCTGTTCACCCGGGCGGCGGCGATCGTGCTCGGCGTACTCGCGGTGTTCGGTTTCGGACTGTTCTGCTGGACCTGGTGGCGTGGCGACCAGTCGGTCTTTCTCACCGGCGGGTCGTACGTCGCCGGTGCCGCCGTTCTGCTCGGGTTGAACGTGCTGGCGTTGGCCTGCCACGAACTCGGCCACGCGCTGGCCACCAAACACGCCGGCCGGCGGGTCCCGGCCGCCGGTTTCCTGATCTACTTCGGCATCCCGTCGGTCTTCGTGGACACCACCGACGTGTGGATGGCCGACCGCCGCTCCCGGCTGGTGACCACCGCGTCCGGGCCCGCCGCCGGGCTGGTCCTGGCCGGTATCGCCGGTATCGTCGGATTCCTCTTTCCGGCGGCGGCGCCGTGGACGTTCAAGCTCGCCTTCGCCTGGTATCTCAACGCCCTGTTCAACCTCAACCCGTTTTTGGCGTTGGACGGCTACTACCTGCTGATGGACTGGTTGGAGATCCCCAACCTGCGGGCCCGTGGGCTGGCGTTCGTCACCGGCCGGCTGCGTCGCCGTGGGCCGCGCTGGGCGGAGCTGGACCGGGAGGGCCGGCTGGTCGCGCTCTACGGGATGTTGGCCATCCTCTGGCTGGTCATCGCGGTCAACCTTTTCTGGCGGATCTGGACCGACCGGGTCGCCGGCCTGGTCACCGGGCTGTGGCGGTCCGGCTGGCCGGCCCGGATGCTGCTGGTCGCGGTGGTCGCTGGTCTGGCCGCGCCACTGGTCTACCTGGCCGTCGGCTGGCTGGCCCGGCGCTACCGGCGGCTACGGGTCAGGTGGGCCGAACGCCGGCACGCCTCGGACACCCCACGCCGGCTCGACGCGTTGCGGTCCAGCGCGCTGCGGGTCCTGCCGCCGGAGGCGTTGGGCCGGTTGGCGTCCCGGGCCCGTTGGGTGCATCCCCGTACCGGGGAACAGCTCGTCGCCGCCGGTGCCGCGCAGCCGGCGGTGTTCGTCGTGGTCGACGGCGCGGTGGAGGGCCGGGCCCTGGGTGACCTGGCCGGAACCGTCCGGGAGCGGCTCGGGCCGGGTGGCCTGGTCGGGTTGGCGAGCGTGCTCACCGGCCGGCCGGCGGCGTTGAGCTGGCATACGGCCGGTACCACGTTGCTCGCCTTGCCGCCGTCCGTCGTGGCTGGCGTGATCGGTCCGTTGCCCGGACCGCCGCCGGCGGAGCGGACCGCCGCCGAGGCGCTGTTCGCCGAGACCCCGGCGTTGTCCGGACTCACCGGGGAGGACCGTCTCGGGCTGGTGTCCCGGGCCCGGCCGGTCGGGTTGCCGCCCGGTGCCCCGGTCCGGCTCCTCGGCCCGCATGACGCCGTCGTGGTGGAGTCGGGGGTGATCGCCCTCGCCGACGGCACCGAGCTGCGTCGCGGCACGATGATCGGTCCGGTGGGTGCCGAACCCCCGGAGGCGGTGGCGGTGACCCGTACCCCGGTCCGGTTGTGGCAGTTGCCGGCGGTGGCGGGCCTGCCGATGCTGCTCGGCGCGGCACCGGCCCAAGTCGCCGAGGCGTCGGCGGCGGCGATCCAGGGTGCCGCCCCGGCCAGCGGGGTGCATCCGGCCGGTGACTATCCACCGCTGGCGGCACCGCCGGGACCGCCGCCGCGTGGCGGTGACGACCAGGTGGACGGGCGGTTCGAACGCCGGTTGTGGTGGCTGGTCCTGCTCCTGCTGCTGTTCGCGTTGCTGATCACCGGGACGAACCTGTTGCCCGGTCCGGCCTGGGCGGAGATGCCCGCCGACCGGGCGTTGCTGCGCGTCGAGCGCGGCACGGTCCGGGTGGTGACCGGCGGCGAACCGGTCACGCTGCGCGACGGGGCGGCGATGTACGTCGGTGCCGGCCACCGCGTCGAGGTGGCCGATCGGTCGACCGGCGAGTTGATTTTCCGCGGCGGCGCGGCCACCGTGCTCTGCGCGGGCGTCCGGGCCGAGGTCGGGGCGTTGTGGAGCACTGGTACGCGGCCCGTCGCACCGAACGCGGAACTGACCCTGGACCGGGGGCGCGTTCTCGCCGACACCGCCAGCACCTCGGCCGCGTTCCGGCCGCTGGCGTTCACCGTGACCAGCCGGGGCGAGGAGATGGCGAACCGGGGTGAGGCCTGGTTCGCGGTCAACTCCGGGCAGGTCCGGGTCGCGATCGGTGAGGTACGCCGCAACGGGGTGACCCAGCAGGCCACCGGTGAGCGGCTCGGCTGTGGCGACGGCGCGGTGATCGACCCGCCGGGCGGGACGGCCAGCGAGCCACCTGCCGCCGGTACCCCGACCCCGGAGGCGCCGACGGTGCAGAGTCCGTCGCCGGATCTCTCCGCCACCAGCCAGCCGGTGCCGACGCCGGGGCTCAGCCCGAGCCCACCGCCGGTGCCCGGCCCGACCACCGCGCCGCCCGCGCCGGACCCGTCGCCGAGTACGTCGCCGTCGCCGTCGCCGTCGCCGTCGCCTCGGCCGTCGACCACGACCGCGCCGCCGACCACACCCCCGCCGCCGACGACCGCGCCGCCGACCACGCCCCCGCCGCCGACGACCGCGCCGCCGACCACGCCCCCGCCTCCTCTGGTGATCTCCTGGGTGAACGAGCCCAGCGGGGAAATCGGACAAGACGCCGGCGGTGCTCCGTGTGGCGGGCCGAATTCGACGACCGCCGGCGCCGCTGTGCGGGTCGCCGGGGATCCTCCCGGCGTCAACGTGGTGCTCTCCTGGAGCGGATTCGCCCAAGGCGGCACCAGCATGAACCCGGACGGCCCGGTCTACTACGGTGCGGTGGGTCCGGTCGACTACTCCGGTGAGCCGAACTCTGGTGGATCACTGGCGATCACTGTGATCGCCACTGACCGGCAGGGCAGGACCAGTTCGCCGATCGAAACGAAGATCTCGGTCGCCCCGTGTCGGGCGACCGCCGCTGGCGCGGAGATCAGATGACCCGAGTGGAGATATAAGTGTTGTGTTGGTTCTGCCCGAAGGCGGCCCGGGGCGGGTGCCGGTTCTGCGGCCGGGGGGTCTGCGAGGACCACGCCCGGTTCGGGCCGTACCTGCTGGAGGTCCACCGGTCGGAGCGCCGGGGCCGGGCGGAAGGGCTGGTCGTGGAGGACGCCCTGCAATGCGGGACCTGCCGGCCGCGCCCGCAGCCGGTGCCGATGCCGGAGCTCGACTGAGCGGCCCTGACTCGCCCCGCCGCCGAGCTGGTGACGTTGGCATACCCTGGTCGGACATCATCGATGAGGGGGTTCAACGATGAGTGACTTCGACACCGTGTTGGAAAGGCTGCTCACCGATCCCGGCTTCGCCGCGACGCTGGCGGCCGACCCGGACGCCGTACTCGCCGGATATCAGCTCACCGCGGACGAGGCCGAGTTGTTGCGGACCCAGTCGGGTGCCACCAGTGCCGGCGCGAGCGCGGTGGAGACCCGGGCCAACCAGTCGAGCGCCTTTGGTCTGCTCAGTCCGGTGACCGGGCTGCTGGGCGGGTTCGACGGGCTGGGCGGATTCGCCTCGGGCTCGGCACCGGCCGAGCAGGGCATGGGGCCGGGCCCGGCGGCGGGCGGCCCGGGGGAGCAGGAGGCCGCCAGTGGTTTCGGCGCGGCGCCAGCGGTGAGCGGGATGGGTTCCTCGGCGGGGCCTATGCCCACCGGCGGCTCCGGCGGGGGCGGCGGGGGCGGGGGTGGCGGCATCGGCGGGTTCGGCGCCGAGATCGGCGCGATGCTGCGGCAGCCCGACGACACGGCGTTCGGTGCCGCGCCGACGTCGACCAGCGGGTTCGGCACCGAGCCGGGTCCGGCGACCTGGTCGGGCCGGGCGTCGGTGCCGACCAGCGGATTCGGTCCGGCCGAGTGGCCGGCGGGTGGGTCGGGTCCGGCCGATCCGCCAGCAGATGGGTTCGGTCCGGCCGAGCCGCCGGTGCCGGAGGGCTACCGGACCCGCGTCGACGCCGACGGCGACGGGCGTTGGGACCAGCACATCGTGCGTGGCCGCGCCGACGGCGGGGCCGACATCCTGGTCGACCGCGACGGTGACGGGCGGGTCGACTTCGTCGGCCACGACACCGACGCCGACGGCCTGGTCGAATCGGCCTCCTACGACACCACCGGGGACGGCTTCTTCGACCAGACCCACTACGACGACGACGGCGACGGATGGCTCGACCGCCACGTCGATCACCCCCCGCCGGCACCGCAGCCGCCGCCGGCACCGCAGCCGCCGCCGGCACCGCCGTCCCGGCCGGCTGGTTCCGCTGGCGGTGGGCTGATCGGCGGCAACCTCGGCGACCTGCCGGAGGAGCTGCGCTGACCGCTCGACGGCCGTCGTCCACCTTCTGCCGACAGGGACTGGCGCCGATGCCTGTTCGCCCCTGACGATAGGGGCGGGAGGTGATCGCATGGTCGCTATCGCCACCGAGGAGCTGACCAAGGTCTTCGATGACGGCACTGTGGCCGTGGACCGGGTCGACATCACGGTCCAGTCCGGCCAGTTGCTGGTCCTGCTGGGGCCGACGGGGTGCGGCAAGTCGACCATCCTCCGGCTGGTGGCCGGTCTCGAAGAGCCCACCTCCGGGCATGTGCGTATCGACGGGCAGGTGGTCGACGGCCGGTCCGCGCAGCAGCGCCGCGTCGCGATGGTCTTCCAGGACTACGCCCTGTATCCGCATTTGACCGTGGCGCAGAACATCGCGTTCCCGTTGCGGATGGGGCACGGGCCGGCGGTGAATCGACGGATTCGTCAGGTCGCCACCGAGCTCGGCATCGTCGAGCACCTGCACCGCCTGCCGGCGGCGCTGTCCGGGGGGCAGCGGCAGCGGGTCGCGATGGCCCGGGCGATCGTCCGGGAGCCGAAGGCCTTCCTGCTCGACGAACCGTTGTCCAACTTGGATTCCGGTCTGCGGGCGGAACTGCGGGCCGACGTCACCGCGCTGGCCCGTCGGCTCGGCGTCACCACCGTGTACGTCACCCACGACCAGACCGAGGCGTTGACCATGGCCGACCGGCTCGCCGTACTGCGTCGGGGCCGGCTGCAGCAGATCGGCCCGCCGGCGGAGGTCTACGGTGATCCGGCGAACGTGTTCGTGGCGGCCTTCCTTGGCAACCCGAGGACCAGCCTGTTGCAGGGCGCGGTGTACGCCGAGCCGGAGCGGCTGGTCGTCGACCTGGGCGCGCAGGTGCTCGACTTGCCGGTGGACGACGCCCGGCTCGCCGGGCTGGCCGATCATCACACCGAGCGGGTCACGGTGGCGCTGCGCGCCGACGCCTTGTCGGTCGTCACGTCCGCCGTACCGCCGCAGACCACGTTGCGCGGCACGGTCCGTTCCGTGGAGAACCTCGGCCACGAGTCGCTGGCCCGGGTGGACACCGGCAGTGTGCCGACGTCCGGGGCGGAGACACGTCTCGACCTGCCCGATCCCGATGTGCGTCTGGCCGAGCTGCTGGCCGAGGATCCGCCGACCGGTCATCATCTGCGGCAGGCGATCGCCCGGATCGTCCCGCAGCACCGCCGGGCCGGTCCGCCGGCCACGGCCCGCACCGAGTACGGCTTCTACCCGGTGTACGAACCCGAGGCCGACGGCGTGAGCGCGGTCACCGACGGCGACGTGGTGGTCCGGGTGCCCGCGCCCGGCCGACCCCGACCGGGCGACACGATGACGCTCGCGGTGGATCTCGACCGGCTGTTGTTGTTCGACCGGTCCGGTGACCGGATCCGACTCGGTCGAGCCACCGGATCAGGCTGAGCCACCAATCAGGCTGAGCACCGGACCAGGCTAGCGCCGGATCAGGCTGAGCCACCAGGTCAGGCTGAGCCACCAGGTCAGGCGGCCGGGTCAGGTCGCGGCACCGGCCAGCTGGTCGAGCGCGGAGTCCAGCTCCGCCGCGTACGCGTAGGTGATCGCGCCCTCGTTGGCCCGGACCGCCACCTTTTGCCGCACGTGGTCCACCTCGCTGTCGATGTCGACGGATCCGCTGGTCAGCGCCACCCGCAGGTTGCGGACCAGATTCTGCAGGTCGAGGCCGGCGTCGCGGCGGATCGCGCCTTCGGCCAGTCCCTCGTCGATGACCTGGCCGAGTTGACTGATCGCCTCGGTGACGGTGGGTACGGTGGCCGGCGTGGTCACGGTCGTCGGGGCGGCCGTGGTCGGGGCGGCGGTGGTCGGGCCGACCGTCGGTTGCGCCGAGGGGGTCGGCGGTGGCGTGGCGGGTGGGCCGGTGGGTGCGACCGGGGCGCTGCTGTACGACGGTCCGGCCAGCGGCGCGGGGTGGTCGTCGCCTGATTGCACCAGCAGGACGGCGACGACGACCGCCGCGCCGAGCACGCCGAGCGTGCCGAGGACGGCCGTCGTCGGTGACAGCCACCGCGGTCGCCCGACGTGGGGTGGCTCGGCCCTCGGTACGGCTGCCGGTTCGGCCGTCGGTGGGGGCGGGCCGGCCACTGCCGGCGCGCTCGCCGCCGGTGCCCGTTCCGTGGCCATGACCACCCCGGCGGGTCTGCCGGCCGGCACTGCGGCCGGCCGGTCGGCGCGTACCGTCGGCAGGGTGATGGTCGGGGAGAGCATCGTGGCCGCCTGCGGATCGGCCGGCAGCAGTTGGTCGCGCAGCGTCACAGCGACCTGGTGTGCGGTCGGCCGGTCGAGGGGGTCACGGGCCAGACACCGCAGGCAGATCTCGGCCACCTGAGCCGGCAGTCCGGGTACCGCCAACGGCGGGATGTCGTGGTCGAGCGCGCGGGTCAGGTCCTCCCAGGTGTCGGCCGGGTACGGGACCCGTCCGGTCAGCGTCTCGTAGAGCAGGACGCCGAGGGAGTAGGTGTCCGTGGCGGGCTGCGCGGGTGTCCCGTCGAGGCGTTCCGGTGCCACGTACGCGGGGGTGCCGAAGGTTTCGCCTTCTTCGTCCTCGTCGGGTGCGCCGACGTGAGTGGCGATGCCGAAGTCGAGGACCTTGGCACCGACCGCGGTCATCATGATGTTGGCCGGGGTGACGTCGCGGTGCACGATGCCGAGCCGGTGCGCGGCGGCGAGCGCCTCCGCCACCTGTGCGCAGACTTCCACCGCCTCGGGCCAGGGCAGCGGGCCGGCGGTCAGCCGGGCGTCGAGTTCCTCGCCGGCGAGCAGTTCCATGACGACGAACGCGGTGACGGTGCCGTCCGTGCCGACCGCCTCGCCGTAGTCGTGTACGGCGGTCACGTGCGGGTGGATCAGTTGGGCGGCGGACCGGGCTTCTTCCCGGACCATGCTGCGGAACCGGGCGTCGGCGGCCAGTGAGGCGGCGAGCACCTTGATCGCGACCACCCGGTCGAGCACCTCGTCGCGGGCACGCCAGATGACGGACATGCCGCCGGCACCGATCCGATCGATGAGACGGTACCTGCGGGCGAGCAGTTCGCCGGCGTGCAGCGATGCCATCGTTGTCGCACCTGCCTGGGGAGTGGAGGTCGTATCAGGCTGCGCGAATTGGCACGTCCTGTCAACGGCACGTTAAACAGGTAAACATTTATTATTTAAGCTGACATACCTGTCAATTGATTATTAGCTGCTAATACCGGGCAGCAACCGGTTCGCCCGTTATCGGGAGATGAGCCCGGCGGGCCGGGCCGGGCCGACGTGATCCGAGCCACCGTGCCGGACGTGCCAGGATGGACGCCATGGTCAGCGGCCCGGTGGCGTTCGTGCTCGGCGGCGGCGGTGTGCTCGGCGCCGTCGAGGTCGGCATGCTGCGCGCCCTGTTTCGGTCGGATATCCGACCCGACCTGGTGATCGGCACGTCGATCGGCGCCGTCAACGGGGTGCTGGTCGCCGCCGACCCGACCGAAGCGGTCACCCTGCGACTGGTCCGGCTCTGGGCCTCCCCGGAGGCCAGCGAGGTGTACGGCGACTCGATGGCCCGCCAACTGCGCCGGTTCGCCGCCCGTACCCATCTGCACTCGCCGCGCCCGCTGCGCCGGCTGCTCGAACGCGAACTCGCCGACACCGCGACCTTCGCCGACCTGACCGTACCGTTCCAGTGCTGCGCGGCGAGCATCGAACGGGCCGCCGAACACTGGTTCGACGCCGGACCGCTGGTGCCGGCCGTGCTCGCGTCGGCGGCGGTGCCCGGCCTGCTGCCGCCGACCGAGATCGACGGCGAGCATTTCATCGACGGCGGCATCGTCAACTCCATCCCGATCGGCAAGGCCGTCGAGGCCGGCGCCAAGCGCGTCTTCGTCCTGCAGGTCGGCCGGATCGAGCGGCCCCTCAGCCCACCGCGCCGGCCCTGGGAGGTGGCGCAGGTCGCGTTCGAGATCGCCCGCCGGCACCGGTTCGCCCGCGAACTTGCGGCGCTGCCCGACGATGTGGAGGTCCACGTGCTGCCGACCGGTGGGGGAGAGCCACGCGATGACACACCCTGGGCCTACCGCGACATGACCGCGATCGGTCGACGGATCAGCCGCGCCTACACCGCGTCGCGGCGGTACCTCAAGACGAACGTGACCGGCTGCTGATGCCACTGCCACCCCGGTGGGTACGCCGAGTCCTGTTCGGACCCGCCGTACTGCTGCTCGCCGTCGTGGTGGTGACCACCCTGCCGGTCTGGACGGTCCTGGTGGCCGCCGCCTCGCTGCTGGTGCCCGGCCGGCTGCGGGTGCTCCGCCTGTTCTGGCTCGCCCTGGTCTACCTGCTTTGGGACGCGGCGGCGCTGGTCGCCCTGTTCGCCCTGTGGGTGTCGTCGGGCTGCGGCTGGAAGATCCGCTCACCGGCGTTCCAACGGGCGCACTACGTCCTCACCGGATGGTTCCTGACGTTCTTCTTCTGGCACGCCCGCTGGGCGCTGCGGCTGCGTATCGAGGTGGTCGGCACCGACCCGGACACCGCGCTGCCCGGCCGTCCCGAGTTGGTGGTGTGCCGGCACGCCGGACCGGGTGACTCGTTCATCCTGATCCACGGCCTGGTCAACTGGTTCGACCGGGAGCCGCGCATCGTGCTCAAGGACACCCTGCAGTGGGATCCGGCGATCGACGTGTTGCTGAACCGGCTGCCCAACCGGTTCATCGCGCCGGGCCGTGCCGGCCGCGACGGCGGTGACGGCGGTGACGGCCGTAACGGCGGTGAGTCGGTCGAGGCCCAGGTGACGCACCTGGCCACCGGGCTCGACGCCAACGACGCGTTCGTCATCTTCCCCGAGGGCGGCAACTTCACCCCGGGCCGGCGCAGCCGGGCCATCGACCGGTTGCACGCGCTCGGTCTGCACGGCATGGCCGCCCGCGCGCAAGCCATGCGGCACGTGCTCGCGCCCCGCCCCGGCGGCCTGCTGGCGGCCCTCGACGCCGCCCCGGACGCCGGCGTCATCTTCGTGGCGCATACCGGCCTGGACCGGATGCTCACCATCGCCGACGTGTGGCGGGAACTGCCGATGGACAAGCGGATCGTGATGCGATTCTGGTCGGTGCCGCCGGAGCAGATCCCGGCCGGCCGCGACGAACGCATCGAGTGGCTGTTCGACTGGTGGGCCCGGATCGACGCGTGGATCGAGCAGCACCACACGGACACCTTCACGGCGTAGGGTTCGCCCGTGGAACAAATCTCCATTGTCACGACGGTGGTGGATGCCAGATCAGTGGCGGACGTGCTGGCCGCCTCGGCGGTCGCCGGACGGTTCGCCGCCTGCGCGCAGGTCGGTGGACCACTGGCCAGCACCTATTGGTGGGACGGCCGGGTGGAGACGACCAAGGAGTGGTCGGTCCAGTTCAAGACGGCCATCGACCGCAGCGATCCGCTGGTCGCCTATCTGCGGACCGCGCACCCGTACGACGTACCGGAAATTCTCGTCGCCGTCATCGAAGCCGGCAATCCCGACTACGCCCGCTGGGTCCACGAACAGACCCGGCCCTGACCCGGCCGACCCCGGTACCCGGACAATCCGGTACCGAGCCGGTCCGGTACCCCAGGCGCCCCGGTACCCGGACAATCCGGTACCTGCCCGACTCGGTACCCGGTGTTGAGCGGTCGATGGCTCTGCCGCCCGGCCCGGTACCTGGTCCGTTCGGCCGATCGAAGCTGAGTATCCGCACTCTGTCTCGGCCGCCGCCGTCCGGGTGATCATGCTGGCATGAGCAGCACCGTCGCGCCCCGCTACCCCTGCCCGGTCTGTGGCGCCGGGGCCACGCTCGCCGCCCCGTGTCCGGGCTGCGGGCGGGCCCCGGACCCGATCGCCGCCGAAGTGATCCGGCTCGACGGCGAACTCGCCGCGCTGTCGGCCCGCACCGAACAGGCCCGCCAGGCGTGGCTCGCGCTCAGTGGGCAGTTGCGCGCCGTCGGCCAGCGCCGGCACCAGTTGGCGGCGCAGGTGCAGTCGGCGGTACGGGCATCCGCCCGGCCGGGGGTACGGGCACCGCTGCCGGCTGCGGTACCGCCGGTGCCGGTGCCGGTCGCCGGGCAGCCGGGACCCGTACCGCCGGTCGCCGGGCAGCCGGGACCCGTACCGCCGGTACCTCGGACGCGGCCGGAGGCGTCCATCCGTACCGTGCAGAACGTCTTGTTCGTCCTTGGCGGACTGCTGCTCGGCACCGCCGCGATCGTCTTCACCGCCGTCGCCTGGACCACCGTCGGGGTCGGCGGCCGGGCCGCGATCCTGGCCGGCGTCACCGCCGTCGTGCTCGCCCTGCCGCCGCTGGCCAACTGGCGCGGCCTGCGCGGCACCGCCGAGACGTTCGCCGCGATCGGCCTGCTACTGGTGCTGCTCGACGGGTACGCGGCCCGCTACGTCAACCTGTTCGGCGCGGGCGACCTGCCCGCCGCCCGGTACGCGGCCGCCGCCTTCGCCGCCACCGCACTGGTCGCCGCCGGCTACCACCAGCTCACCGGCCTGGCCGCCGCCCGGTTCGCCACCCTGACCGCCGCCCAGCCGGTGCTGGTGCTGCTCGCCGTCGACACCCGCCCGGACGCCGCCGGCACGACCCTGTTCCTGCTCGGCGTCGCCGCGCTCAACCTGGCGCTGATCGTGCTGGCCGCCCCCGCCTGGCGGGTGCTGCGGATCGCTGGCTGGGCGCTGTTCGGCCTGGCCCTGGCCGCCGCCGGGATCGCCGCCCTGGTCGCCCTGCTGCTCGGGCACCCCACCCGACTGCCGGTGCTGGCCGGCGTACCGCTGCTCGCCGTCGTCGCCGTGGCGTTCGTCGCCGCCCTGACCACCGGCAACCGGCTACTGGTCGCCGTCAGCCTGGCCGCCGTACCGCCCGCGCTCGGGCTGGCCGCCGTACGGGCCGGCACCGAACTGTGGCCGTCGCTGACCGGCCTCTGCACCGCGCTGGTGGCGCTCGGCCTGGCCCTGGCCGGTGCGGCGGCCCGGCGGCGGCTGCCGGCCACCGTACGGTTGGGCCCGTGGGCGGGCGCGGTCCTGGTCAACGGGGTGTACGCGCTGATCACGCTGCTCGTGGTGGCGGCCGTCGCCGTGACCAGCGTGCTGGCCGCCCGGCCGTTGTGGCAGGCCGGCGACGCGACTCGCGGCGGTGCCCCGACCATCCCCGCCGACTGGCAGCTGCCGGTGTCGGTGCTGCTGATCAGCACCGCGTTGGCGGTGCTGATGCCCCGGATCGCCTGGTCCGGCCTGTTCACCGTCGGCTGGGCCGCGCTGCTGCTCGCCGTACCGGCGGCGGTGCCGATGCCGTGGTGGACGGTCGGCGTGCTCGGCCTCGTCGCCGGCGTCGCGTTCGCCGTACGGGCGGTGCGGGCACCACACCTGCGGGAGGCGCTGCCCAGTGCCGGGGTCGCGGTGCTGCTGACCGGCCACGCCGTCCTGGTCGGCCTCGGCCGGCCGATCGCCGCCACCGCCATGGTCGGGGTCGTCGTCGCCGCAGGCCTGGCGGTGGCGGCGATCGGCCGCCGGGTCGGCAGTCGGCCCGGTGCCGGCGCCCATCACGAGATCATCGGCGGAATCGGAGCGGCGGTGGCCGTGGTCGGCTGGCCGGTCGTGGTGGCGCTGGCCGTGTTCACCGCCGACGTACCGGCCGGCTGGCCCGCCCGCGCCGCCGTGGCCGCGATCACCGTGCTGCCGGCCGCGCTGGTCGCGGTCCGCCGCTGGTGGCCCGGCCATCTGGTCCCCGCCGCGACGGCGACGACCCTCGCCGCCGTCGGTGCGGGCTTCGCCCCGGCGCTGGCCGGCATGCGGTTCGGGCCGGCGGAGTCGGCCGGGGGCTACGCCGCCTGGGCCGCGCTGGTGGTGGTCGTCGCGGTGCTGTCGACCCCGACCGGTCTGCTGCGAGTCCGCCAGCCGCAGGCCGACCGGTCCGCCGCAGACCCGGCCACCGCCGGTCCGGCCGCCGCCGACCCGGCCACCCCCGACCCGGCCACCAGCGGGGCGCTGCCGGCGGCCGGGCTGCGGATCGAGCGGGGTTCGCTGTGGGGGCTGCGGCTGATGATGATCTGCGGCGCTGGCCTGCTGGCGCTGCCGGCCGTGGCGTCGGTGCTGCCCGCGCTGGGTGCGGTGCTGCTGCGGCCGTACACCTGGGTCGACGGCGTCTGGACCGGCGTGCCGGTCGGGGTCGGTCTCAGCCCGGCCGGCGCCCTGACCGTGCCGGCCTCGGCGGCGGTCACCCTGGCGGTACTGACCGCCGGTGCGGCGGCGCTCGCCTGGTGGCGTCCGGTCGCCGCCCCGCCGAGTCCGGCGCGGACCCGCCGGCTGGCGCTGGCCGCGATTCCCACCGGGCTGCTGACCCTGCTGGTCGCCCTGGCCGCCGCTTCGGCACCGTGGCCGATCGTGCCGGCGCTCACCCTGCTCGGTGGTCTCGCCGCGCTGGTCGCCGCCGCCCGTGCCGCCACCGTGCTGCCCGTGGTGCCGGTGGCGCTGCCGCTCGGGGTGCTGCTCACCGTCGCCGGGCTGGCCGGTGCGCTGCCGGTGCAGGCCAGTACGTTGACCGCGCTGGCGCTGCTGGTCGCGGTCGCGGCGGCGATCGGGGTCGCCGGGCGACGAGCGGCGGTACGGGTCGTCGGCTGGGTCGCGGCGGTCGCGGCCGGCACCGTACTGGCGGTGTCCAGCGGCCGGGCCGCCGACCTGCCGGCCCGTACCACCGGGTACGCCGTACTCGCCGTCGCGGCGCTCGCCCTCGCCGTCGGGGCGCTGCTGATCCGGTACGCCGGGCCGCGTGGCGCTGTCCAGACGCAGGCGCAGGCGCAGGCGCGGGCCGGGCGTCGGGGCGAGTCGGTGGCGGTGGAAGCGGCCGGGCACGCGGCGGCGGTGACCGCGCTGCTGATGACCATCGGCTCGGCCCGGCACGCGGCGGCGGTCTGCACCCTGTGGGGCGTCGCGCTCGGCGTGCGGGCCGTGGCCGCCCAGCTGACCGGTGCGACGGGCGCGACCGGTGCGACTGAAACGACCCCTGCGGCCGCCGCTGTGGCCGACGCGGCCGGGCACCGGCCGTCGCTACTGCACCGGCCGTGGGTGCTCGGTGTCGCGGCGCTGGCCGCCGAGATCGGTGCCTGGTGGCTGCTGCTGACCACCGCACAGGTGTCGCTGACCGAGGCGTACACCCTGCCGCCGGCCCTCGCCGCGCTGGCGCTCGGCTGGTGGGCGTTGCGCACCCACCCGACCTGGTCGAGCTGGCTCGGGTACGGTCCCGGGCTGGCCGCCGCGCTGCTGCCCAGCCTCGGCTCGGTGCTGGTCCTCGACGGGCAACCGGTCCGGCGGCTGCTGCTCGGTGCCGGTGCGGTGGCGGTGGTGCTGGCCGGCGCGGCCTACCGCCGGCAGGCGCCAGTGGTGCTCGGCGGCGCGGTGCTGGTGGTGGTGGCGGTTCGGGAGCTGGTGGCGGTGTGGGATCTGCTGCCCCGGTGGAGCTTCCTGGCCGTCGGCGGGCTCGCGCTGATCACCCTGGCGGTCACCTACGAGCGTCGCCGACGTGACGTGCACCGGTTGCGCAGCGCCGTCGGCCGGATGAGCTGACGCCGGGGTCAGCCCCACGACCAGGGCGGGCGTACGCCGCGTCGGCCCCCGATGGTATGGCCTGCCCTACCCCCGGTCTGGGGGTGCGCTGGCTTACCGGCCGCGACGACCCGACGCACACTTGATCAGCAAGCCCGCCGCCGTCCCACGGCCGGGGTCGACCAGACGGGAAGATCGGACCTTGATGACTGTTGCCGCACCCACCCGCCCACCCAACAGCCGAGGTAGTGACTTCGCCCAACTGGCCCGCCGGATCAGCCAGGCTGGTCTGCTGGAGCGGCGGACCGGCTGGTATGTGGCCCGGATCTGCTTCACGGTCGGGGCCTACCTGGCGGGTTGGGCGCTGTTCGCCGCCGTCGGTGACTCCTGGTGGCAGCTGCTGGTGGCGGTCGGTCTGGCGGCGGCAACAACCCAGGTCGCCTTCCTCGGCCACGACGTCGGCCACCGGCAGGTGTTCCGGACCCGGCGGGTCAGCGAGGTCACCGGCATGTTGCTGGGCAACCTGGCGGTCGGGCTCAGCTACGGCTGGTGGATGGACAAGCACACCCGCCACCACGCCAACCCCAACCACACCGACGAGGATCCGGACGTCGGGGCCGGGGCGCTGGTCTGGACCGAGGAGCAGGCGCTCGCCACCCGGGGCGCCGGCCGGTGGCTGGCTCGCTGGCAGGCGTACCTGTTCTTTCCGCTGTTGCTGCTCGAAGGGCTGGCGCTGCGGGTGACCAGCGTCCGGTCGGTGATCAACGGACCGGTCCGGCACCGGACGGCGGAAGGCGCGTTGCTGATCGCGCACACCGCCACGTACCTCGGTCTGATCTTCACGGTGCTCTCGCCGGCGCGGGCGGTGCTGTTCGTCGTCGTGCATCTGGCCGTGTGGGGCCTCTACATGGGGTGCGCGTTCGCGCCCAACCACAAGGGGATGCCGACGTTCACCGCCGAGGACAACCTGGACTTCCTACGCAAGCAGGTGCTGACATCGCGCAACGTACGGGGTGGCTGGTTCGTCGACGTGCTGCTCGGCGGGCTCAACTACCAGATCGAGCACCACCTGTTCCCGAGCATGCCCCGACCGCATCTGCGGCACGCCCAGCCGATCGTGCGCGGCTACTGCCGGGAGCAGGGCCTGCCGTACGTCGAGACCGGGTTGATCGCCTCGTACGCCGAGGCGCTGCGCCACCTGCACGCCGTCGGCCGGCCGCTGCGCTGAGTTCCGCTGACCCGACCGCGCGACGTCGCGCGGTCGGGTCAGCTGTGGCTCAGGCTTCGAGCATGCCCAGCATGGCGTCCGGCAGCGGCATGATCTCGCCGTCGGTCGGTGCTTCCACGCTGACCGGCGCACCGAAGTTGGAGTAGCGGGCCTCGATCGTGCCCATACCCGGTGCCAGGCTGGCGGTGTCGACGACCAGTTCGACGAGGCGTCCCTCGTCGTCGAGGGTGGCGGTGAACGGCACGGCGGTGGCCCGGTCGCCGAGCGCGTCGAGCATCTCCGGGTCGGCGGTGGAGGATTTGGTCATATCTATCGTGCCGGACATGGTGGTGTCGCTGGTCCACTCGACGTCCACCAGGCCTTCGATCATGTTGGCCGCGCCGGCCGGGTCGCCGTCGGGCATCATGTCGAAGGCGCTGCCGTCGGGGATCTTGCTGGTGTCGACGTGCAGCCAGACGTCGCTCATCTCGGCCATCTCGTCGCCGGCGATCCGCATGTACAGATCCTGCTCCAGCATGATCATGTTGATCTTCATCAGCTCGGAGCCGACGCCCATGAACATCTCGTAGCGGGCCCGCTTGTTGACCGGGTCGAGCGAGCCGGTCGCCTCCATGCTGCCGTTCGCGCCCATCGCCATCGTCATGGCGACCTGGACGGTGTCCTCGTTGAGTTTGGTGGTCGCGGCGATCAGCGCCTCCCGGGCGTCACCCTTGACGTCGCCCTCGGCGGTGGCCTTGCCGGTGATCGGACTGGTCTGGACGTCAGGTGAACTGGTGCCGGCACCGGCGATGACGCCGCAGCCGGAGCCGGAAACCGCGAGCGTGAGCGCGGCGACGACACCGAGCCCCGTCGTCGTCAGCCGTCGAGTGCGCATGAGGGATCCATCCTTGTCGAAGCGGGAAGGAGTGGGCCGAAGGGGAAGGTTGATCGATGCCGGCCCAGCCTAGCCAGCACCCGCAACCAGCCCGTCCGCGCGAACCGTCCGCCCCGCCGGCCGGTCGCCACCTGATCGGCGCGCTGTCGCGATCTGATCACCGGGCGACGGTAGCCGGTAAGGTCAGCGGCATGGCAGAGGTGCTCGACACCGCACAGGTGCAGGCCGCGCTCGCCGGGTTGACCGACTGGTCCGGTGACTCGACGGCAATCGTCCGTACCGTCACGTTCGCCACCTTTCCCGACGCGATCGCCGTGGTGACCAGGGTGGCGATGGCCGCCGAAGAGCGAGATCATCATCCGGACATTGACATCCGCTGGCGGACGCTGACGCTGCGCTGCAGCACCCACTCCGCCGGGGGAACCACCCAGCGCGACATAGAGTTGGCCCGCCGCATCGACGAGATCATCGCGGCGCAGGTCTGAAACCGGGGGGCGTACGGTGAGATTCGAGGTCAGCAAGGTACTCGACGCGATCGAGCGCCGGTTGAGCACCGATCCGGCGACGGCACGGGCCGTCGTCGACCTCGCCGAGGTGGTGCGCTACGTCGACTTCGACAACGGGCGACCGGCCAACATGCTGCGCCTCGGCCAGCTCGTCGACGCGCTCGGCCGCGAGGTCGCCGAGGAAAACGTCCCGGTGTACGTCGTCGTGCACCGTGGCCTGCTCTCCGACGCCGACCTGACCTCCAACGAACGGATGGTCGCCCGCCGCTGGGCCGACGACGGCCTGGTGGAGGTGCTCGCCAACCCGGCCGACCGGCTGCTGGAGGTCGCCGAACTGCTCGGCCTGCCGGTGCTCAGCCGCAACCGCTTCGAAGGCCTGCGCGGGCGCTACCAGTGGCTCGGCCAGCCCGGCCGCCTCCTCGCCCCGCTGCCCGGCCACGGCGGACCGGCTCTGGTGGCGCGGGCCGGTGGCGGCAGCATGCCGACCACCGCCGATCCGTCGCCCGCAGGCGCGCAATTGCTGGCCCGGCTGTGGCACTGCCCCGACCCGGACTGCGCGCTGTTCGGTCAGATGCGGGTGGGCCGCCCCGGTGGGCAGCCGCCGCCGACGCTACGGACCGGCCAGCCGACCTGCCCACGCCACGAGGAACGGCTGACCGAGACCGGGCCGCGTCCGCCGGCCGAGGTGCTGTCGATCCGGATCGACGGGGTGATCCGGCAACGGTTCGTCGTCTCCGCCGACCATCCGATGGTGGTGGGCCGCGCCCCGGAAGGCGGCAAGGGGATCATGCTCGGGCAGTGGCTCAGCGAAGAGGCCCGCCGGTGGATCAGCCGCAGCCACGTACGGTTCGAGCTGCACGGCAAGGACCTGGTGGTGCAGGACGTCAGCACCAACGGCACCGGCGTGCGGCCCGGTGGCTCGCCCGACGACGACGAGCGGCGCACTATCAAACGGCAGGCCCGCCCGCTGCACGCCACCGACGTCGTCGAGCTCTACCCGGGCGTACACATCGGACGGTCTCGGATCTGGGCCACCGGCGGGGTGACCAACCCGACGTCGGTGATGGCCGACGCCCCGACCATGTCGATGCGTACGCTCGAACGCCCCTGACCCGCCCCGCCGGTCTCGTCCGCCCGGACCGTCGCCCCTCAGCCGAGATGGTCGGCCGGGGACGTCTGCAGCAGCCAGGCCAGGGGCATCTTCGCCTGCTCCTGGTAGGGGCCGTGGGCAGTGAGCCGGTGCAGGGTGACGGTCTGCGCGCTGTCCCGGTCGACTACCCAGTACTGCGGGATGCCGGCCGAGGCGTACTCCCGGACCTTGGTCATCGCGTCCATGGCCTCCGAACCGGGCGAGACGATCTCGACCACCAGCACGATGTCGGTCACCGCCGACCAGACACCTCTGGTGGGTGGCTTGCGCCACACACTGAGGTCGGGGATCCGTCCGCCGTCCCGATCCGGCCCTGGTATCCGTACGCCGACCGCCTGCAGCACCCGCTCAGCCGGCCAGCCGGCCACGATGAGCCAGGCCGACAGCCGGCTGGCGATTATCGCGTGCTCGGAGTCCGGTGGTGGCATGACGGAGAGAACCCCTTCGGGACTGGTTTCGTAGCGATGCCCGTTCGGGTCGGCGGCGTTCATCGCGGCCGCGTCGTCGAGCGTCACGACGGCGGGCATGTGCATGCCGACGGCCTCAGCGCTCATGAGCCTCATGGTAGTCGTCCGAGCCGTTGATGGGGCGGGCGCGGGCGACGACACCGGGGCGGTCAGCGCGGACTTGTAGACCGCGATGGCGACCATCCGCCCGTCCCGGCCGCTGGCGACGACGGTGGCGAGGACCCCGACGACCAGCGACTCCTCAAGGTCGAGGCCGTATCAGCACGGTGCCAGCTGTGCCAGTCGATTCCAGCCAGGCCGGGAACAGGCCGCCGGGACACCTATATCCGTTCGCGGCTGATCCCCCTGCGGGATCATGATCCCGCAGGGGGATCAGCCGCGAAATGAGTATCGGTCCCTAGCCAATCAGTCTGGGCGCGGCGACAGCGGAACTAACGGACGCCGGGATCGTGCCGGCGAGCCTAGAAGTCGAGCAGGGCGTCCGTCGTGATGTCGATGGGAAACGGAAGGCCGGAGGTCAGCCGCTGCCCGGCTGTGGCGACCGCGTGCGCGACGTAGTGCTCGCCCTCCAGCCGGAACAGCCGCAGCGTGAGCGACTCGTAGTCGAACATGTCGGGCTCGACGAGCAGGTACCAGCCGATCCGCGCGGCCGCGTAGAACTGCATCTTCTGCACCCGGTCGGTGGCGACGCTGCTCGGCGAGGTGATCTCGCCGACCAGGACCACCTCGTGCGCGTCGGCGACGCCACCCAGCCGCCCGACCTTCGCCACCACCAGGTCCGGGATCACGATCCGGTTGGCCGCCAGCCGTACGTTGACCGCCTCGTTTGCCCGCAGACCCGCCGCCCGCGCCGCCGGTCGGATCGCCGTCAGGAGAAGAAACGAGATGTCCTGGTGCGGCCTGTTCGGTGCGGGGCCCACCCACAGTCCACCGTCGATCAGCTCGATCCGGTTTCGTGTCTCCCCGAGCGCGAAGTACTCGGCCTCGGTCCACGGCTCCGGATGATCAAGTGCGGCCACGCTCATCGGCAGACTCACCTCCTGACAGATCCTGTCACAAGTCTCCCACCGCCACGGGCGGCACGCACCCGGATCGTCGCTGGTCGGTGAGCGGCGGGTCGACCGGGCGTCACCGGGACGGGCGGTTAATCGTTGCGCTGACGCCCGGCTAACCTACGTCGCGACGCGGCCTATTCAGGAGACGACGAACAGTGGCGAAGCTGGAACTCACCGTCGAAGAAGCGGCGCTGTGCGGGATCACCGGCGTACGGGCGTTCCTGCGCGCCCGTACCCATCTCGCGGACGGCGAGCTGACCGACGCCCGCTGGGATCCGACGACCGGGCACGCCCAGGCCCGACTCGATCCCGGACAAGGCGGCACGGTGACAGCGGCGGTCACCACCAACGCCGAAGGGCTCGTCGTCGCCGTCGACGGTGACTGCTCCTGCGGCAAGCACTCCTGCGCCCACCCGTACGCGCTGGTGTTGCAGACCGTCATCCTCGCCACGCCGACCATCCCGCAGCAGCGGCAAGCATCCCTGGCCGCGCCGACGGCGAACTGGGAGAAAAGCCTGTCGGCGCTGGTCACCCGCGTCGCCCCGGCCGTCACCGCCGCGCCGCCGGCCCGCGCCACCGTCGGCCTGCAATTCGAGCTGGTCAAAGCGGGTACGGCCAGCGGCGGGCAGACCGGCCGAGTCGCGTTGCGCCCGGTCCTACCCGGACAGACCGGCTGGGTCCGCTCCGGCATCAGCTGGTCGTCGGTGAACTACGCCGGTCACGGTCGATCACCCGAAGCCAAACGACACCGCCGACTGCTCGGCGAGATAATGATGCTGTCGACCGTGGACAGCGATCGGTACGGCTACTACAGCCCCCCGGCGATGATCTTCCTCGACGAGTTCGAGAGTCGGCGGATCTGGGACCTGCTGGCCGAGGCCGACGACGCCGGACTGCCGCTGGTCCAACCCGGCAAGTACGGCCGGCCGGTGATCGTCGGCCGGCAGCCGGCCCGGTTGTCGGTGCAGGTCGATCGCGTCGACGACGACCTGATCGTGCAGCCGGTGCTGCTGGCCGACGGCGTGCCCGTCGGCACCGAGTTCTCCGTCCTCGTTGGCCGGCCGGCGCACGGGATCGCCTGGTGGGGGGAGCGCGGCGGCGTCGAACCGCAGCCCCGGGACCGGGTGCTGCGGCTGGCGCCGCTGTCCAACCCGGTCTCCCCGGCGGCGGCGAAGGCCCTGTCCGGTGCCGCCATCCGGGTACCGGCGGCCGACGAAGAGCGGTTCTTCGCGCAGGCCTACCCGGAGCTGCTCAAACAGGTCGAGGTCGTCGCCGCCGGCCCGGCCGTGCACCTGCCGCCGGTGTCGCCGCCCACGCTCACCCTGGCGGTGACCCCGATGCCGCACCAGACGCTGTCGATCCACTGGCAGTGGGTCCGCGCGATCGGCGCGCACCGGCAGGCCGAGCCGCTGTGGACGACCGGCACCGGCGGGTATGCCGCGTCACGTCGCGACGGGGACGCCGGCCCCCGGGACGCCGTCGTCGCCCAGGTCACCGAGTTGACGGCCAAAGCGGTCCCGGAGGCGATCGAGTCGACTCCGAACGGCCCGCGTCTCGCCGCCCTGGCCACCCTCGGCGGCGACGCCATGATCCGGCTCCTCAGCGAGGTCGTACCCCGGCTCGCCGACATCGACGGCGTCGACGTGATCGAATCGACCGACGAGCCCGTCCCGGCCTACCGGGAAGCGGACGAAGCCCCGGTCATCCGGTTCGCCGGCACCGACAGCGCCGGCTTTGACGGCACCGACAGCCTCGGCCAACACGACTGGTTCGACCTGTCCGTGCAGGTCAGCGTCGGCGGCGAACAGGTCGTCTTCGATCAGCTGTTCACCGCGCTGGCGCAGGACCGGCAATATCTGATCCTGCCCAGCGGCGTCTACTTCAGCCTTGACCGCCCCGAGTTCGCCCAGCTCCGCGAGCTGATTGACGAATCGCGGGCACTGGAGGACCGGCCGCCGGGCGTGCTGCGCGTCGGCCGGTTCCAGGCCGGCCTCTGGGCCGAACTGGCCGAACTGGGCGAGATCACCGGTCAGGCCGCCGCCTGGCAGCGCGCGGTCCGCGAGCTGGCCACCGCTGGCGCCGCCGTCGACCACCAGGTGCCCGAGGAGGTACGGGCGGAGCTGCGCCCGTACCAGCTCGACGGGTTCCGCTGGCTCGCCGCCCTGCGGGAACACCAGCTCGGCGGCATCCTCGCCGACGACATGGGCCTCGGCAAGACCCTGCAAGCGCTGGCCCTGATCCGGCACGCCCGCGCCGACGTGCCGTTCCTCGTCATCGCCCCGGCCAGCGTCATCCACAACTGGGTCGCCGAGGCGGCACGGTTCACCCCCGACCTGACCGTACGGGCGGTCACCCAGACCGTGGCGCGGCGCGGTGTGGAACTCGCCGAGGCGGCCGCCGGGGCCGACGTCGTCGTCACCTCGTACACGCTGCTGCGGCTGGAGTTCGACGACTACCAGGCGCTCGGCTGGGCCGGGCTGATCCTCGACGAGGCCCAGTTCGTCAAGAACCACCAGTCGCAGAGCCACCGCTGCGCCAAGCTGCTGCCGGCACCGTTCAAACTGGCGATCACCGGTACGCCCATGGAGAACAACCTGCTCGAACTCTGGGCGCTCTGCTCGATCACCGCCCCGGGGCTGTTTCCCCGGCTGGACCGGTTCACCGACTACTACCGTACGCCGATCGAGAGGGACCGCGACGGCGACCGGCTCGCCCAGCTGCGTCGCCGCATTCGGCCGCTGATGTTGCGTCGCCGCAAGGCGGACGTCGCCGCCGACCTGCCGGAGAAGCAGGAACAGGTGCTGGAACTCGACCTCGACCGCAAACACCGCCGCATCTACCAGGCCTATCTGCAACGGGAACGGCAAAAGGTCCTCGGCCTGCTCGGCGACCTGGAAAAGAACCGCTTCGAGATCTTCCGGTCGTTGACGTTGCTGCGCCAGGCCAGCCTCGACGTCGCCTTGGTCGACCCGAAACACCAAGGCGTGCCGTCGACCAAACTGGACGTGCTGGCCGACCAGATCACCAACCTCGTCGCCGAAGGCCACCGTACGCTGGTGTTCAGCCAGTTCACGCGGTTCCTCGGCGCGGCGCGGGACCGGCTCGTCGCCGCCGGCTTCCGGTGCGCGTATCTCGACGGGTCGACCAGCGACCGGGCCGGCGTGATCGCCGAGTTCAAACGCGGCGACGCAGACGTGTTCCTGATCAGCCTCAAGGCGGGCGGGTTCGGGCTCAACCTGACCGAGGCCGACTACTGCATCCTGCTCGACCCCTGGTGGAATCCGGCGACCGAGGCCCAGGCCGTCGACCGCGCCCACCGGATCGGCCAGACGTCGAACGTCATGGTCTACCGGATGGTCGCCAAGGACACCATCGAGGAGAAGGTCATGGCGTTGAAGCAGCGCAAGGCCGAACTGTTCAGCAGTGTGCTCGACGGGGGCGAGTTCGCCTCCGCACAGCTGTCCGCCGCCGACATCCGGGACCTGCTCGACCTCGACTGAGGCCGCCCGGCCACCCTCGCCGGAGCCGCTGGGCGACCGGTCAGGTCAGCAGCGGTAGCGCCCGCTGCCGGACGTCGACGTAGCGTTCGTGTACCTGCGGGGTGGCGTCGGCGACGACCTCCTCGGCGGCGACCGGCCACTGTGGCGGCTCGGCGGCACCGGACAACGCCCAGGCCGCCTGCCGGGCCGCGCCGAGCGCCACGTACTCGGCCGGGCGCGGCACACTCACCGGCGCGCCGAACAGCGCCGGCGCGATCGCCCGTACCGCCCGGGACTGGGCCGCGCCACCGACCAGCAGCACCCGGTCGACCGGCAGGTCCTGGGCGCGCAGCGCGTCGATGGCGTCAGCGATGCCGCCGAGCATGCCCTCCACGGCCGCCCGGGCCAAGTTCGCCGCCGACGCGTTCGCCCGGGTGATTCCAGCCAGCAGCCCGCGCGCGTCTGGAAGGTTCGGGGTGCGCTCCCCGTCCAGGTACGGCAACAGCGTCAACCCGCCCGCACCCGGCGGGGCCGACAACGCCAACTCGTCCAACTCGGTCAACGACCGGCCCAGCAGATCAGCGACCGTGACCAGCACCCGGGCCGCGTTGAGCGTGCACACCAGGGGCAGGAACCGGCCGGTCGCGTCGGCGTAGCCGGCCACCAGCCCGCTCGGGTCGGCGGTCGGCACCTCACTCACCCCGGACACACACCCCGAGGTGCCCAGCGACACCACCACCTCGCCGGGCCGTAGGCCGACGCCGAACGCCGTACCCATGGTGTCGCCGGTGCCGGCCGACAACAGCGCGCCGGCCGCGGTCTCGCCGACCACCTCGGCCGGCCCGGCGACCCGGGGCAGCGCCACGTCCCGGCCGAAGGCGAGTGTGACCAGGTCACGCCGGTAGTCGCCGGCCGCCGACGACCAGTAGCCGGTGCCGGAGGCTTCGCCCCGGTCGGTCGTCGGTGCTCCACCGTCGGCGCGCAGCCGGTGGGTGAGCCAGTCGTGCGGCAGCAGCACCGTCGTGGTCCGGGCCGCGAGCTGCGGTTCGGTACGGGCGAACCAGCGCAGCTTGGTGACCGTGAAGCTGGCCACCGGCACCAACCCGACCGCGTCGGCCCACGCCTTCGGGCCGCCGAACTCGTCGGTGAGGTCGACCGCCGCCTGCGCCGACCGGGTGTCGTTCCACAGCAGAGCGTCCCGGACCACCTGGCCGGCGTCGTCGAGGCAGATCATGCCCTGCTGCTGCCCACCGATGCCGATCGCGGCGACCCCGTCGAGCAGCCCGGCGCTGGCCTGCTCCCACGCCGCCCACCACAGCTGCGGGTCGACCTCGGTACCGTCCGGATGCGGGGCGCGGCCCTCCCGTAACACCTCCCCGGTGTCGGCGTCGCAGACCACGACTTTGGTCGACTGGGTCGACGAGTCGACCCCGGCAACGAGTGTCATCGCACCCCTCCCGCAGGTGATCCCTGGGACCGACTTTACGCCCGTCGATCCCTCAGCTCCTGCCGTACGGCGTCGGCTCGTGGCGGCGTACGGCGTCGGTCGGGATCGAGCCCGGAACCCAATGTCTGTTCGGCGCTGATCCCCCTGCGGGATCATGATCCCGCAGGGGGATCAGCCGCAAAACGAGTATCGGTCTCCGGCGGGGACGCCTGCCCGTAGCCGCCCGGGATCCTGGCGGTGGCGGCCCGAGATCAGAGGTACGCGACCCCGGTGAGCTTGGCCGCCCGCAGCCGGCGGTCCAACTCCAGGCCGAGGATCGTGGTGGCCAGCTTCGACAGGCCGTACGCCCGGTTGCCGCTGTAGGAGCGCTCGGACATCAGGTCGTCCAGGTCGAGATTGCGCCACCGGTGCACGATCGACGACACCGTCACCACCCGAGGGTCCTTTCCGGCGGTCAGCCGGTCGAGCAACAGACCGGTCAACGCGTACGGCCCGAGCGCGTTGGTGCCCATCTGCAGGTCGAACCCCGTCGACGGTCAGCGGCGGGCGCGGTCCGGTCAGTACCAGCCCCGCGTTGTTGACCAGCAGGTCGAGCTCCCCGCTGAAGTCGTCGGCGAAGGCCCGGATCGACGCGAGCGACGCCAGGTCCAGCCGCCGTGCCTCGACGTCGGCACCCGGGAGCGGGTGGACAGCCAGCCGAAGCCGAGGATCAGCGGGATCTCCAGGCCGGCGCACAGGCCCAGCAGCAGCCCGGCGGTCCCGACACCGGCCCCCAGATCCATCACCTGCGCCGACGCGGTCAGCGTGACCGTGATGAGCAGAAGACCGGGAAGTCCCGTACAACCGAGGTGAGCGTGCTGGACAGGCACCCGGCCGATGCGGCGGCGACGAGCACAGCGCGATCTGCCCGGCGCTGGCCTGGACCGCGTCGTCGAGGAACAGGGTCAGGTACGGCGAGGCCATCGCGGTCGACAAACCGACGGCGACGCAGACGAAGCCGAGCGCGGCCCAGACGCGTACGCGGTTCAGGGCGTCCCGCCCTCCCCGGACCCGTCGCTGGACCGGGGACTCTCCCCGGATCCCGCCCTGGCCCGGGGACGGGCCCGCAGGTGGGCGCGTTCGCCCTGCTGACCGAAGAGGCTGAGAAACTCGACCGGCTCGTCACCGACCGCGCCGAACCAGTGCGGCACCCGGGTGTCGAACTCCGCCGCCTCGCCGGGGGAGAGGACCAGATCGTGCTCGCCGAGCAGGACGCGCAGCCGCCCGTCAAGGACGTACAGCCATTCGTAGCCCTCGTGGGTCCGCGGGTCGGGCTCCCGGCGTGGGCTGCGCGGCGGGATGATCAGCTTGTACGCCTGGATGCCGCCGGCCCGCCGGCTCAACGGCAGCACGGTCATCCCGTAGCGGGTGACCGGCCGCAGATGGATGCGTGGGTCGCCGGTGGGCGGGGCGTCGACGAGTTCGTCGAGGGTGACCCCGTGCGCCTTGGCCAGCGGCAGCAGTAGTTCGAGGGTGGGTCGGCGGTCGCCGGATTCCAGCCGGGACAGGGTGCTGACCGAGATGCCGGTCGCCGCCGACAGTTCGGCGAGGGTGACGTCGCGCTGCTTGCGTATTGTCCGCAGCCGGGCGCCGACCGAGTCGAGTGCCTGGTCGAGGTCGTCGTCCATGCCACCCAGCTTGCCAGATCAGCAACACCATTTGCCGGTACGGTGACCCGCCCGGTCTGCTCGGCCCGGGTGGCGAGGTCGTGACCTGCCGGCATACTGGTACGGGTGACGACGAGGCAGCCACGGTTGGAGATCGAGTACTGCACGCAGTGCCGCTGGATGCTGCGGGCCGCGTGGACGGCCCAGGAGCTGCTCACCACGTTCGGGCTGCGGCTCGGCGAGGTGGCGTTGGTGCCGGGTACCGGCGGGATCTTCGAGGTCCGGCTCGAAGGGGAGACGATCTGGTCGCGCGCCGAAAGTGGCTTTCCGGAGATCCCTGAGCTCAAACGGCTGGTACGGGACCGGATCGCGCCCGATCTGCACCTCGGTCACACGGACCGGTCCGCGCCGCGCGCCCAGTGACGCGCACGCGCCCACCGAGCGCGCCCACTGATCTGACCGCTCGGCGTCACCGATCGGGTGGCTCGGGTCGGTGGCTGCGGGGAATGGCTGGCGGTGCCGGGTCGTTGTGCATGGTCGCGCCACGGAACCCCGCCCCCGGAGCCCGCCGCAGAAGCCGAGCCAGGCAGGTCCGGCCGGTTCCACGCCGGCCCGCCGATCGCGGAATGACCCGGGGTCGGGCGTGGTTGTACATGGTCGCGCCGCTCACCAGCGGCCCCCGACATCGGGCGATAACCCCCGAACGACATCGGGCGATGACCCCCGAAGCTCGCATCACCAGACCTCTGGCACCACCGGACACCGTTGCCGCACGACCGCCCCGCGCGGTTCGTGCACCCCCCCGGAAACGGAAGGTGGACCCCCATGACCACGATCATCACCCGTACCCTGCGTACCAGCCTGCGCAACACCGCCCTGGGCATCGCCGGTCTGACCCTGGCCGGCGGGGCGATCGCCGCCCCCGCCCTGGCCGCCGAGCACGCCCCGACCGCCCTGGCCACCCCCGTCGCCGTCGCCGCCGCGAGTGTCGACAACGACAAGCTGATCCCGCACGGTGTGCGGGGCGAGCAGTCCCGGATCGACCTGTCGGGCGAGCAGACCGACAACGTCAAGGGCATCATCGCCGCGACGAAGAAGGCCGGCATGGACGAGCGGGCCGCCGTGGTGGCGATCGCCACCGCCCTGCAGGAGTCGAAGTTGGAGAACCTGGGTCACCTGGGTGACCGTAACGACCACGACTCGCAGGGCCTGTTCCAGCAGCGGCCGTCGTCGGGCTGGGGCACGGTGGAGCAGATCACCGACGTCGAGTACTCCACCACCGCGTTCCTGACCGGGCTCAAGCAGGTCGACGGCTGGCAGGACATGGCGTTGACCGAGGCCGCGCAGGTGGTGCAGGTGTCGGCGTACCCGGACCACTACGCCCAGTGGGAGACCCAGGCCGCCGAACTCGTCGCCCAGCACTGGAACAGCTGACCGCTCCACACACGATGACCAGTCGAGGCCGGACCCCGCCAAGGGTCCGGCCTCGACCCTGTATCGCTCCGCTGCGCCTGTCTCACCAGTCGGCGAAAAAGAGCGACGCGATCAACATCGCGGCGGAGACACCCGTGAACAACACCCCGAACACGACCTGTACGACGACTTCGGCGCCACTGCTCCAGCCGTACGCCAGCACGCTGATCGCTCCCCACACCGGCATGATGCTCATGAACATCCACGCCAAGACGCGGAAACCCAGCATGAACAGGCCATCCCACCAGCCGAAGAGCCCCCACAGTAGGACGCCGGTGCCCAGCCAGGCCAGGTGCAGCCAGCCGCTGAGCCGGTGGCCGGACTCGGGCACGAACCAGTGGGACAGTCCGGCCGCCTCGATACCGACGACCTCGTCACGCCAGAGACGCAACGTCGCCGCTGTGCCTTCTCCCACCGCGCGGTAGAAGGCCGACGTCACGTCCCGGGCCTGCCGGCGGCCATCAGCGCGCTGCCAGGTGATCTCGTAGTGGGTGTGGGTCGTCGTCCAGGTGTGCCCCTCGGCGTCGGTATGCGTTGACGTGGTGGTGTAGATCCGTCGGCCGACGATCGACCCGGGTTCGCTGTCGAAGCAGTTGCCAGACCTCTGTTGCTCACATTCGACGACCCGGTGGAACGCCCGGGTCTGCTGGTAGGGCTCGGCCGCGCCCACCAGCCCGGTGGCGAGTGCCACCAGGCCAGCGGCGATGACGAGGCCGCGAACGACGGCCGCGAGGTTCCTTCTCATGTCGCTGTCCCTTCGGTCGCTGGCGAGAACCGGACCACCGCCCGCTCACTGTCGACGAAGATCGTTCTCGACGACGAGTCCACCGTTGAGGGTGAGTTGCTGGTGACGACCACGTTGAGGACCGCCGACCTCGCGCTGCTGGCGGACTGACCGGCAGCGGCGGCCCGGCAGCGTCAGTCAGTCTGGCAGCGTCAGTCTGGCAGCGGCGACGACGTCCGGGTCGGCGCAGCCGGCCGCGTATCCGGCGATCCGGCGGCGGATGTCGCGGCCCAGCAGCCACACCCCGATCCGGTCGGCGATCGGCCGCAGGGCCGCCGGCCGGCAGCGGAAGCTGTACCGCCAGGTGGCGACGGTGTGGCCGGGCTCGGCGGCGGGCGCGAACCGCCAGCCGCCGGCGAACATCTCGAAGAACCACGGCCCACGCACCATTTTCATGCCCACGTTGGTGGGAGGGGCGTAGGAGACGTACTCGGTGATCATGCTCAGGCCGTGCCGGGACCGGGTGAACGTGCGAACGCCCTTGCCCGGCCGGGTGGCGCCGTCAACGAAATGCTGGGTCCGAATGAACGGGTCCCAGCGGTGCCGGACCGGCGTGGTGGTCTGGGACACGGCAAAGGCCAGTTCCGGGGGTACGGGGACTGTGGCCACCGCCTCGACGACAGGCATCGGCCCATCGTGCGCTACCGGAGCCGGGACCGCGCGGCGGGGGGTGAGTCGGCTCGTCACCCGTACTCCGAGTCGGCGGGCGGTCAGCCGTACGCGAGCCATCGGCGTTGTTCCTCGGTCTCGGGCACCGGCACGCCACGTGCCGCCGACACGATCGGCCAGACGTCCTCGTGGTCGAGCCCGAGCCGGACCAGACTGGCGGCCGCCACCAGGGACGACCGGCCGATGCCGGCCCGGCAGTGTACGACGACGTGCCGGCCGGCGAGGAGCCGGTCGACGATCAGCTCGGTGAGCTGGTCGGCGGCGGCTCGGTCGGGGACGCTGAAGTCGGCGATCGGGAAGTGGTGGAACTCCAGCCCGCCGCGGTCGGCGGCGGCCGGTTCGTCGGACAGCCCGAGTTCGTCGAGTTCGTCGGCGGTGAGCAGGCAGACGAGCAGGTGTGCGCCGCTGTCGACCAGCGCGGCCAGGTCGTCGTCGAGCCGGTCGCCGCCGGCCGGGCGGGCCATGATGCTCAGCGTGCCCGGCGACGGCGTCGGGACCGGGTAGGCGACCGGCGGTGTCATCGTCATGCCCGGCCACCAGCACTGGTGGGCCGCTCGGGGCTCGTGAGCCTGGTGTGTCGATCGGGACTCAAGTGTCTGTGGCGACGGGTGCGGCCACCAATCAAGCACTTCTTCACATGGCGTTCACGCTGCTGTTTCAGCATTGGTGTCCGGCATCCTTAGATTCGCTGACATCGATCGGCGTCGCCGTGCCCCAGTCCGGATCCCCCAGTCCGGCCACGGCGCGTCGACAGTCTGGAGTGTCACATGGCCCGCCGGATCATCCAGGCAGCCACGGCTGCGGCGATCGCCGTCGTCGTCGCCCTCAGCCTCACCGCCGTCCCCGCCACCGCCACCCCGCCGAACATCCCGTCCTACAGCACGGCACTGAGCCGGCTCAACTCACTCACCGTCGCCGCCGAATCCCACCAGTCCAGCTACAGCCGCAGCCTGTTCCCACACTGGATCACCATCACCGGCTCGTGCAACACCCGCGAGCAGGTCCTCAAACGCGACGGCACCAACGTCGTGGTCAACAGCAGCTGCGCAGCCACCTCCGGGTCCTGGTACAGCCCGTTCGACGGGGCGACCTGGACCGCCGCCTCCGACGTCGACATCGATCACATGGTGCCGTTGGCCGAGGCGTGGCGGTCGGGCGCCTGGTCCTGGACCACGTCGCGGCGTCAGACGTACGCCAACGACCTCGGTGGACCCGAACTGTGGGCGGTCACCGACAACGTCAACCAGGCCAAGGGGGACAAGGACCCGGCCAGCTGGCAGCCGCCGCGTGCCGCCTTCCGGTGCACGTACGCCCGCGCCTGGATCCAGGTGAAGTGGTACTACTCGCTGACCGTCGACAGCGCGGAGAAGTCGGCCCTGTCCGGCATGCTCGCCACCTGCTGACGATCGGGAGTCCAGCCAGCCGTACGCCGAGCACGCTCGACCGGCGTACGGCTGGCTGGCCCGCCGCCGGCTGATCGACCTGTCACCGGCGCGGGTTAACCTGCCCCGCATGAGTGTTGCGGTAACGGTCGGGATCACCTCGGCGCTGTCCAGGATCGACGACGAGGCGGCGGCGCGCAGCCGTGCCCAGCTCGACCGTCTGAGCACGTCTCTGGCCGGCGAGGAGGTCACCTGGCAGGAGCCGTACGACGCGGCGGTGCCGTCGACGCGCCCGTGCCTGCGGAGCTTTCCCGCCAGCGGTCTGCATCAGCTGCGCCGGGTGCTGGTCCTGGTGGACCTGGCGCGGCCGATCATCCCGATCGCCGACGCCGGCGGGCTCGCCGCCGACCGGGAACTCGTCGAGGACCAGGCGTCCCTGTTGGAGTCGCATCTGCTGTGCCATTCCGACCACGCCGGCTACTACGTCCCGGTCGACGTCGGTGATCCACTGTTCCTGCCGGCCGACGATGACATCGCCGGTGGCGGGATGGTCGGGTCGAGCCAGGGGCTGCTGGCCGAGCTGCGCCGGTGCGCGCCCGCGCTCGGCATCCGGCTGAGCGCGGACGGGGAGCTGGCTGACACCGAGGCGGCCCGGCTGTTCGCGGTGCCCGACGACGCCGACTTCGCGGTCGAGACCCAGGTGTGGCTCACACTGCACGAGGCGTGCCGGGCGAGTATCGCCTGTGGACGGGCCGTCGTGTTCCACTGACGCTGGCGGGTCGACTGACGTGGTCGGCTCGGCCTCCGGCCGGGCGGCGCATCGCCCCCCGGCCGGCCGGTGTGCTCATCGCAGCACGAAGGAAAGCTGTTCGAGGGCGAAGTCCACGTCGGAGGCGTCGACGACGAGCGGCGGTGCGAGCCGGATCGTCGAACCGTGGGTGTCCTTCACCAGCATGCCACGTCCGGCGAGCCGTTCGCAGGCCTGCCGTCCGGTGAATCGTCGCGGGTCCAGGTCCAGCCCGGCCCACAAGCCGCGACCCCGTACGGCGAGCAGACGGCCGGCGTCGCGCAGCTCACCGAGACCGGCGTGCAGCCGCGCGCCGAGTTCGGCGGAGCGCCGCTGGTATTCGCCGGTGGCCAGCAGCCGGACCACTTCGGTGGCGACCGCGCAGGCGAGGGGATTGCCGCCGAACGTGGAGCCGTGCTCGCCGGGGCGCAGTACGCCGAGCACCGAGCGGTCGGCGACGACCGCCGAGACCGGCACGATGCCACCGCCGAGCGCCTTGCCCAGCAGGTACATGTCGGGCACGACGCCCTCGTGGTCGCAGGCGAACGTCGCCCCGGTGCGGCCCAGCCCGGACTGGATCTCGTCGGCGAGGAACAACATGTCGTTACGGGTGCACAGGTCACGTACCCCGGTCAGGTAGCCCTCAGGTGGCACCACCACGCCCTGCTCGCCCTGGATCGGTTCGAGCAGGACCGCGACGCAGGTCTCGTCGATGGCGTCGGCGAGCGCGGCGAGGTCGCCGTACGGCACGATCTTGAAGCCCGGGGTGTACGGCCCGAAGTCGGCGCGGGCCTCGTCGTCGGTGGAGAAGCTGATGATGGTGGTGGTCCGGCCGTGGAAGTTGCCGGCGGCGACCACGATGGTCGCCTGCCCGTCCGGTACGCCTTTGACCTGGTAGCCCCATTTGCGGGCGACCTTGATGGCGGTTTCCACCGCTTCGGCACCGGTGTTCATCGGCAGCACCAGCTCCTTGCCGCAGAGCTGGGCCAGCTCGCGGCAGAAGTCGGCGAACTGGTCGTGCACGAACGCCCGGCTGGTCAGGGTGAGCCGGTCGAGTTGGGCGTGCGCCGTCTCGATCAGCTTCGGGTGCCGGTGGCCGAAGTTGAGCGCCGAGTAGCCGGCCAGGCAGTCCAGGTACAGCTTGCCGTCGACGTCGGTCACCCAGGCCCCGGTGGCCTCGCTGAGCACCACCGGCAGCGGGTGATAGTTGTGCGCGGTCCAGCGCTCGGCGTCCCGCAACGCGCCCGGTGTCCGCAGCATCCCGTCGACGATCATCGTCGTGCCCCTCTCAGCTCCAGGGTGCAGCACTTCGGCCCGCCGCCGGCCTTGCGTAGCTCGGAGAGGTCGACGCCGACCGGCTGGTAGCCGCGTTCCCGCAGCGCCGCCGTCAACGCCTCGGCCTGTACGGGCAGCACCACGTGCCGGCCGTCGCTGACCGCGTTGAGCCCGAACGCCGCCGCGTCGGCCCAGGTGGCGTGGATCGCGTCGGGGAACAGCCGCCGCAGCACGGCCTGGCTGCCGGGGGAGAAGGCTTCCGGCAGGTACGCGATGGTCCGCTCGTCGATGACGGCGAGCGCGGTGTCCAGGTGGTAGAAGCACGGGTCGACCAGTTGCAGGGTGACCACCGGCCGGCCGAAGACCTCCTGAACGTGCGCGTGTTCCGAATGTGAGGTGCGGAAACCGGTGCCGGCCAGCACGTAGTCGCCGACGAGCAGCAGGTCGCCTTCGCCTTCGTTGATGTGCTTGGCGTCGTGGACGTCGAACCCGGCCCGCTCCAGCCAGCCCCGGTAGGCGGGGGCCTCGTCGGCGCGCTGTGGTTCGCGGAACTGCACGGCCAGGGCCCGCCCGTCGATGACGGTGGCGCCGTTGGCGGCGAAGACCATGTCGGGCAGGCCGGGCAGGGGTTCGATCGTGTCGACGGTGTGGCCGAGCCGCTGGTAGGTCTGGCGCAGGTTGTCCCACTGGGCGATGGCGAGGTCGCGGTCGACCGGTCGGGTCGGGTCCATCCACGGGTTGATGGTGTATTCCACGGCGAAGTACGTCGGCCGGCACATCAGGTAGTGCCGGTGGGTGGCGTGCGTCGTCACGGGCGTCGTCATCAGCGTCAAGCTCCTGAGGGTCGGGCGCGCCCCGGCGGTCGGCCATGGGGCTGGCGCTTGTCCTCCACGTTAAGGGCTCAAGGCGGCAGAAACCATCGCTGAGACTTGCGTACGGCATCTGATCGTTGCGCATCCGGGCCGTTCGGACAACCATTCATTGCGTACGTCGGGATTCCGAGCCGAGACGCGTTTCGGGGGGCGACGTCGTCGTCGCCCCCCGAAGATCGCACCGCAGTTCGCACTACGGTTCGTACTGCGGTTCGTACTGCTCGCGGTGAACCACCGCTTCGGTGTTGCTGGCCGGTGAACCACCGCGCCGGGGTGAAGCTCCAGCGGTGAACCACCGCTGCGGGATTGAATGTGCCCGTCAGATACGGTCGACAAACTGTGAGTCGAGCCACTCACGCAGCTGGTTCACCGTGTCGGTCTCGGTGGTCAGCCAGGTCAGCGCGCCGGTCATCGCCAGGCTTCCGACGATCATCGTCCCGAGGGCGAGGACGATGCCGATCAGCGCCTCGGTCCGGCCGGCGACGTGCCGGCGGGCGGTCGCCGAGATCCCACCGAGGCCGAGCGCCAGCGCGATCACACCTAGGGCGATCCCGTACGGCGCGAGGGCACCGGAGAGCACGAAGGCGGCAGCGGCGAGCCCGACGATCAGGCTGGCGGTGGCCAGCAGGCTGGCCCGGGGGCGCGGACCGGCCGGGGCCGGCGGCGGTGTCGGCCGGGGGCCGGTTTCCTCCCGGGTGGGCGGTTCGGGCCGGGGACCGGGGGTCGGCCGGGTGGCCGGGTCGACGACGGCGGTGCCGGTGGCCGGGCCACGATCGCGGCCGACCGTCGGCGTCTCGGCGGTGTCGCCCCGCCGTACGGTGTCTCGTCCTGCGGTGTCTCGCCGGGCGGTGTCGAGCTGCTGGGTCTCGGCGCGGTCGGCGGCCCGTTCGGCGGCCGACCGTTGCGCGCTGGCGTGCTCGGCGGACCGGCGGGCGTGCTCCCGATCGGCTGCGGCCCGGTCGGCCTCGGTCGTGGTGGTGGTAGTGGCGGCGGTGGACGGCGGCTGGCCCGCTTCGACGGGCTCCGCCGGGTCCGAACGTCGGGACAACGCGGGAATCCTGACCATGGGACACCTCCTTATCGATGCGCCGGTCCTGAGCTCCCGGATGGGTCCGGTCACCGGCGGTTACCGTAGCGGGGTACCCAGATGTCCGGTCCGCCACACGTCGACCGTCGCGATCGCTGACTGCGGATAGGCTCTGCTGCCATGCCCGAGGGACACACGATCCACCGGTTGGCGGCCCACCACCACGCCGTACTCGGTGGGTCGGTGGTGGCGGCGACCAGCCCGCAGGGCCGGTTCGCGGCCGGCGCGGCCCGGCTGACCGGCGCGACGTTGGCGGCGACCGAGGCGTACGGCAAGCATCTGCTGCACCACTACGACGGTGGCGGCTACGACGGCGGCGCGGGCGGCGGCATCCTGCACGTGCACCTCGGGCTGTACGGTACGTTCGCCGACGGTCCGGGGGAGCCGCCGGACCCGGTCGGGCAGATCCGGCTCCGCCTGGTCGGTCACCGCCCGCCGGGGTCATCCTGCGAGCCAGACCCCATCACGGGTACGGACACCAGCCCAGACCTGGGTTCGGATCGTCGACACTGGATCGATCTGCGCGGGCCGGCGGCCTGTGAGCTGCTGACCGCGGCCGAGGCGGATGCCCTGCGGGGTCGGCTCGGGGCGGATCCGCTGCGGACCGACGCCGACCCGGACGCTGCCGGCGAGCGGGTGCGGCGCAGCGCCAAGCCGCTCGGCGCGCTGCTGCTGGATCAGTCGATCGTCGCCGGGGTCGGCCTGGTGTACGCCACCGAGGTGCTGTTCCGGGCCGGGATCGCCCCGACCACGTCCGGCCGGAGGCTCACCGCCGGCCAGTGGCGGCTGATCTGGGCCGACCTGGTCGACCTGATGCGCGTCGGGGTGGAGCGGGGTCGGATCGACACGGTCCGCGCCGAGCACCTGCCGGAGGCGATGGGCCGGGCACCGCGCGTCGACCGGCACGGCGGCGAGGTGTACGTCTACCGCCGCGCCGGCCAGCCCTGCCTGCTCTGCGGCACCACCGTGCAGCGCGCCGTCCTCGCCGCCCGCAACTGCTACTGGTGCCCCACCTGCCAACGAGCCGTCGCCCGCCCCGTCACCACCCGCCCCGCCCCAGCGTCCGTACGCTGACCGAGACCCCCACGTTCGCCCACCCCGGTGAATCACCGGTCAGTAACACGGCGAATTCGATTCGGTGTGGAGCGCGTAGCGGTGGACTGGTTTCTGCGGTTCGCCAATTGGCTGCACCGCCGATGAAGCCCGGACCTCGTTAGCTCACTGAAGGCAGCTCGATTGGCAAGGTAAGGCGGATCGCCGAACCGGACCTCTGGACCACTTAGTGGTCGAGGTCGTAAGTCCTTCGGGGGTTGACGGGTGACTGGGGTCAGGGTTCGGGTGTGATGGGGCTGATGTGGATGTCGCAGACGAGGTCGAAGGCGTCCTCGACGCTGCCGCTGAACCAGATCTGGTCCTCGTAGCTGTTGCTGCCGGCCACGTAGATCGCGGTGCCCCAGCGGCGCGCGGACCCGCCGTAGCGGTACCGCATCAGCGGCAGCCGCTCGCCGTCGGCCAGTTCGCCGGTGACGTACGCGAACCGCCCGCGACAGCGCACATCCACCGCGGCCAGCTGGGGCCATCTCGCCTTGGCGTGTTCACGCAGCCGCTGCGCCAGGGAGTTCTTGGTGGACTCGGGAATCGCCGGCATGGGTCACATCCTGCCCCCGGCGTGTCGACGCCCGACGGCGGCATCGGCAGGGCAACCTGCGAGCCCCACACCGGATCATTGTCGTGAAGGCTCGCCCGTGCCCGTCCCCCGAGCACGCCAGATCATCTTGCCCGCCGCCGACCGGCACCGGCTCAAGGCCCTGGCCCACTCCCACACCGCCGCCTACCAGCAGGTCATCCGCGCCCGGATCGTCCGCGACGCCGCCCACGGCTACTCCAACCAGAAGATCGCCGCCCGGCAGCGCGTGCACATCGACACCGTGCGCCGCTGGCGTGGACGCTACGCCGAGCAGGGACTGCCCGGTCTGGCCGACCGCAAGCGAACCGGCAGGCCGGTCCGGTTCACGCCCGTGCAGGTCGCCGAGGTCAAAGCCCTGGCCTGCCAGCTACCGGCCGAGGCCGAGGCGCCACTGTCGCGGTGGGGCTGCCCCGACCTGGCCCGCGAGGTCGTCGCCCGGGGCATAGTCGCGGCGATCTCGCCCTCCACGATCCGCCGGTTCCTGGCCACCGACACCCTCAAACCCTGGCGACACCAGTCCTGGATCTTCATCCGCGACCCCGACTTCGCGGTCAAAGCCACCCGCGTGCTCGACCTCTACGCCCGCTCCCACCAAGGCGTCCCGCTCGGCGACGACGAGTACGTCATCTGCGCCGACGAGAAAACCAGCATCCAGGCCCGCTGCCGCTGCCACCCCACCCTGCCACCAGGCGCGGCCCGCGCCATGCGGGTCAACCACGAATACGACCGCGGCGGCGCACTCGCCTACCTCGCCGCCTACGACGTGCACCGCGCCCACGTCATCGGACTCTGCCAGGACACCACCGGCATCGACCCGTTCACCGAACTGGTCGACGAGGTCATGACCCGCGAGCCGTACGCCTCCGCCCGGCGGGTGTTCCGGATCGTCGACAACGGCTCCTCCCACCGAGGCCAAGCCGCGATCGACCGGCTGGCCAGGTGCTACCCCAACGCCGTCATGATCCACACCCCGGTCCACGCCTCCTGGCTCAACCAAGTGGAGATCTACTTCTCCATCGTGCAACGCAAAGTCGTCACCCCAACGACTTCACCAACCTCGACCAGGTGCAGGACCGCCTCACCGCCTGCGAGCAGCGCTACAACGCGACCGCCCGGCCCTTCAGATGGAAGTTCACCCCAACCGACCTCGCCGATCTACTCGCCCGGATCGAACGACACGAACCGAAAGAGCCGAACCCCCAACAGCCCTCCAGCCGCGAACGCCAACCCGCCGCACACGCCCTGGCCGCGTAACCCCCGAAGGACTTACGACCTCGACCACTTAGTGGTCCGCGCTCCTCGGCGCGAAGACCAACACAGAGCGGTCGGCGCTGCCACTGACGATGCGATGTCTCCCCTTTGAGTCGGTCAGCACCGCTACCGCGTTTACGCGGCTGGAATGGCCGGTGAGTGTCGCTAATTGTTCGCTGGTGTCAGCGTTCCAGATTCGAACCGACCCGTCGTCGGCAGCGGTGACGATATTTTTTTGGCCGTATGGTGCTGGAAGTGCTGCTATCGCATTCACTCGCGCCTCATGGCCGCTTAACTCGATGATTTGGTGTCCGCTGTGGGGATCCCAGATCCGCACTTTCCGATCGTCACCGGCAACTACGAGATGGTGTTCGCCGTCTGGGCGGAGTAGCGCCGCGATCGCATGCACCGCTCGGGCCGCCACGCCCCGAAACTCCGTTCCCCGTCTCCAGTAATAGCTGGGCCAGGTGGCGCGAGTATTCCAGATTCGCACAGATCCGTCACGAGAGTCGCCGCCAGCGGTGACAATCTGGTGTCCGCCATACGGGTTGGGTAGTACCGCCACCGCGTTCACCCGGGGAAAATGGTAGCCGATTATTTCCTGGTCGCTGCCGCTGCCGCTGCCGCTGCCGCTGCCGCTGCCGCTGCCGCTGCCGCTGCCGCTGCCGCTGCCGCTGCCGCTGCCGCTGCCGCTGCCGCTGCCGCTGCCGCTGCCGCTGCCGCTGCCGCTGCCGCTGCCGCTGCCGCTGCCGCTGCCGCTGCCGCTGCCGCTGCCGCTGCCGCTGCCGCTGCCGCTGCCGCTGCCGCTGCCGCTGCCGCTGCCGCTGCCGCTGCCGCTGCCGCTGCCGCTGCCGCTGCCGCTGCCGCTGCCGCTGCCGCTGCCGCTGCCGCTGCCGCTGCCGCTGCCGCTGCCGCTGCCGCTGCCGCTGCCGCTGCCGCTGCCGCTGCCGCTGCCGCTGCCGCTGCCGCTGCCGCTGCCGCTGCCGCTGCCGCTGCCGCTGCCGCTGCCGCTGCCGCTGCCGCTGCCGCTGCCGCTGCCGCTGCCGCTGCCGCTGCCGCTGCCGCTGCCGCTGCCGCTGCCGCTGCCGCTGCCGCTGCCGCTGCCGCTGCCGCTGCCGCTGCCGCTGCCGCTGCCGCTGCCGCTGCCGCTGCCGCTGCCGCTGCCGCTGCCGCTGCCGCTGCCGCTGCCGCTGCCGCTGCCGCTGCCGCTGCCGCTGCCGCTGCCGCTGCCGCTGCCGCTGCCGCTGCCGCTGCCGCTGCCGCTGCCGCTGCCGCTGCCGCTGCCGCTGCCGCTGCCGCTGCCGCTGCCGCTGCCGCTGCCGCTGCCGCTGCCGCTGCCGCTGCCGCTGCCGCTGCCGCTGTCGCTGTTCCAGATTCGCACTGATTCATCAGTATTGGCCGTAACGATGTGATGTTTGCCATCTGCGGCTGGCAGTATCGCGATCGCATGTACCTTGTAGGTGTCGTGGTAAGTGAATTCGGTCAGTTGGTGGCCGGTGTCGGGGTCCCAGATTCGGATTGTTCGATCATCGCCGGCTGTGACGGGGTGGTGTCGGCCGTCTGGGGCTGGCAGTACCGCGATCGCGCGTACTGCGCCGGTATGGCTGGTCAGTTTGGTGAGCTGGTCGCCGGTGTCTGGATTCCAAACATGTATGGATCCATCGATTCCGGTGGTGATGATGTGGTGTTGGCCGTCTGGGCGGGGTAGTACAGCGATTGCGCTTACCGTGTCGGTGCGATCGGTGAGTTGGGTGGTGTGGGGGTTCCAGATTCGGACTGTCCGATCCCAACCGGTGGTGATGATGTGGTGTTGGCCGTCTGGGCGGGGTAGTACAGCGATTGCGCTTACCGCGTCAGTGTGTCCGGTTAGTTCGGCGAGTTGATGGCCGGTGTCCGGGTTCCAGATCCGTACCCAGCCATCACCAAAACCGCCGGCGGTGATGACGTGATCTTGGCCGCCTGGGCGGGGTAGTACGGCCAACGCGTGAACCGTTCCGGTGTGGACGATCAGTTGATGGCCGGTGTCGGGATTCCAGATCCGCACTGAACCATCACCATCGCCAAAGCCGCCAGCGGTGACGATGTGGTGGCGGTTGTCCGGTTTAAGTAGCACCGCTATCGCGATCACTCGGCTGGTGTGGCCGGTGAGTGTGGTGAGTTGTTGGCCTGTGTCGGGGTCCCAGATCCGAACTGTGCGATCATCGCCGGCTGTGACGAGGTGGTGTCGGCCGTCTGGGGCTGGCAATACCGCAATTGCGTTTACTCGGCTGGTGTGGCCGGTGAGTGTGGTGAGTTGTTGGCCTGTGTCGGGGTCCCAGATTCGCATCGATCCATCATTACCGGACGTAACGACGTGGTGTTGATCGTTGGAGCTGGGCAATACGGACACTGACGTTACCCAGTTGGCGCGATCGGTGAGTTCGGTGAGTATGCGGCCAGTGTCGGGACTCCAGATCCGCACCGACCAGTCGTCGCCGAAGCCGCCAGCTGTGACGATGTGGTGTCGGCCGTCTGGGCGGGGTAGCACCGCCATCGCACGAACCTCGCTGGTGTGGCCGGTGAGTGTGGTGAGCTGGTGGTCTGTGTCGGGGTCCCAGATCCGTACTGTCCGATCATCACCGGCGGTGATGATGTGGTGTTGCCCATCCTGTCGGGGTAGGACCGCCACTGCACGTACCGTGTCGGTGTGGCCGGTGAGGGTACGGTGTGTGGTTCCCGACCAAATGGCGGTCTGCACATGCCAGGGCCACTCAGGGTGGTCAGCGATGAGGTGCTCCGCCAGGTGTGTCGATCGAGTCTTGCGTGCCCAGACATGCAGCCACCACGCCCGTTTCCCGTCGGACCAGTCGTTCCAGTCGCTGGTAGCGGCGCTTTCTAGGGCCGCAGCTGCGGTGACGGCCTCTAAGGTGGTCAGGGTGTGGCGGTGCGCCAGGATCTGGCCGGGTGGGCAGGACAGCAGGAATCCAGGATCGGCCATGAGCTCGTCGAGTATCCCGGCAGTGGAAGCGTGTGCGGGCAGTCGCAGCTGGGTGTAGTCGTCGGTGCCGGACCAGTCGCGTCGACCGGTCTCGGCGTTGATTGGTGGGGTCAGCCACGTCGCGATCGCGCGGTGCGCGGTCTGCCAGGCGGTGTGTAACTCGTCGGTAAGCCCGGCGGCGATCGGTTCCCCTGCTTCATCGTCGCTCGGGGCGGCAATGAACAGGTCACGCAGGCTCTGGTGGCGGACCAGGTATTGGCGGTGGCGGTCCGGGCCGGTGGTCACGTCGAGGAACGCGCGGGCTGGCCCTTCCAGCCACGCTGCCAGGTCGGTGGCTGCATCCGGCCTGTTGAGCACGGTGGCGAGGTCGTCGCGGTCGATCGGGCGGCCGAGGGCGGCAAGCACCGCCAGCGCGGGCAGGTGCAGCGACCGCCAGTCGGGATGTTTGGCCCACCGCTGCTGGATCTGTAGCTCGTAGTAGCCGCGCAGCCCGTCCGGCAGGCACGCAACATCGTTCGGTGGACGCAGACCGGCGCGGACCTCGTCGAGCACGTACCGCAGATAGATCCACACTCCGCGGCAGCGGTCGAGCAGCGTAGCGACGAACGCCGTCGCAGGAACCTGGCGCTCGGCCAGCATCGTGGTCAGCGCCGGGTCCGGGGTCGGGCCGGTGGTCGCGGCGTGCAGGTAGGCGGCCATGTCGGCCAGGTTGTCGGCACCCTCTACCTCGATCTGCGACCAACCGACCCGGATCGCATCCCGCAACGCGACCAGCGGAAGGCCGTAGCGGCTGGTCGCCACGATGTACGCCCCGGCAGGCAGGGCGTCCGGGGTCGGCAGGCCGAGCGGAATCCCGGTGCCCATTCCCGGCGGATCCGCCTCGGCCTCGTCCAACCCGTCGACGACCAGCACCAACGGCCGTCGCTCTGCCGGCGCGAACCGTTCGTCACGGGCCGCAACCGCCGCCCGAATGACCTTGGCCAGCCAGTCCGGCCGCTGCGCCGCAGCCGGGAACACATCCCCTGGGGCGAACCTGTCCGCTAGGTCCCACGCACAGATCAACTGCGCGGCTAGGCTCTTCCGTGCTTCGACCGGGTTGCGCGCCCCGCTGTCGAGCCGGGTGAAGTGGTAGGCACAAGGACGGGTCCACACCAGATGCGCCGCCAGCGCGCTCTTTCCGACCCCGGCTTCGCCTCGCACCACGACGTACCCACGGTCGGTGGCGGCGATCCGTTCGTCGATCTGGGTGATCAGGCCGGAGCGGCCCTGGAATCGGGCGAGATCCAGCTGCTCGTACAGCGGCGCGGGATCGAAGATTGCGTAGTGGAGCCGATCGGATTGGCCAACCGTGATCTGCACGTACGTAGGTCCGGTGTGAACGGTGCCGGTGATGTCCCGGCCGGCGGCGACCGCGCCTGGGGCCAGTTGCCATCTCGGTCTCACCGTTGCTGACCCGGTCTCTGCTGGCGTGGCGGCCGGGATCTGCCACCCCCGGTGGTGTCGATGTCCGCCTGTCCGGTGATGTCCCGTCCCGCGACCACCGCGCCCGGAGCGATCCCGGACTCTGGCATGGACTCATCACCAGCCGCAGTGGACGAATCGGTCCGGACCCGGCCACCGAGGTCCCGACCAGCGACCACCGCACCAGCACCGATCCGCCGGTGTGCTTCCGACGGTCCTCCGGCCAACCAGCCCGCTACTAGCGCCCCCACCAGCGTCAACACTCCTGCCGCGACCCACCACTGCCAGCCGCCCTGCAACCTGTTGATCACCGCGCTGTTCGCAGCGGCGATCACCACTCCAACGCCTGCGGCCCAGGCAACCCGCCGACCGGACACGTACCCACCTCATGATCACCAGAAGCCCTGGAGATGGCACCGAGAGTCCCAGCGTAGTCGGTGCCGGCAACCGATACCGGAACAGCGGGCATGATGCAATTGATGCATGTCTCCCGATGCGACACCCAGTCGAATCATCGATCTCGGACATGTCATCGTCAGGCCTGCTCCGGTGGCTGACGACAGGTCGGCGCTGGCAAACTGGTGACTGCTGGGCGTGCCGTCAGCCCGAGCTTCGACGGCCCGGTCCCGCTCCCGCCGAAGCTCGGTGATGAGGATCTGGAGGTGGCCGCTACGCTCGCCGAGATGCGCGATGAAGAGCGCTGACTTCACCTTGGTCCTGATCCGGTCCATTCGTCAGGGTGCACCCGGCCACCGAGGTCGAGTGGCTCATCGAAGAAGGGCTCATCCCACTGGCGGTGAGCCATGGCCGCGAGAAGCACACCCTCGCGGATGATCACTGCCGCCGGCACGTCTTCCGGACGGGTAGCCTCGACGACCTCGACGCGTTCGCTCGCGTCGCTGTGCGAGCTCTTGTGCCAGCGGGTGTCGACAGTCATGCCCATTTTTCAGCTGCCCTCATGATCAATTCGAGGCTTTGCTGGCTTGGTAGGGCATAGCCCCGGATCGTCTCCCAGACGTGCTCAAGATGCGCGGTGTCGTCCGGCGCTTCGACGACCTTCCCGCGTACGTGGGTCTCCAGGTAGCCGACCGCGCGCCCGTCGACGGTAGCGATCATGAATCCGCCGTCGACGCCCGGGTAGACGTCAGTCGACATCGGCACCAGCTGTACCTGGATGTTCGGTCGTTCGGCTGCCTCGGCGAGCGCCGTCAGCTGCTCGCGCATCACCTCCGGCCCGCCCGCGCCACGGTGGAGCGCTGCCTCGTCGATGACCGCCACCAGGTGACACGGTTTCGACGCCCGCTTGAAGATCTCCTGCCGGCCGAGCCTGGTGGAGATCGCGGACTCCATCGCATCTCCATGGATGCCGAACGATGTGAGCACCGCTCGCGCGTACGCCTCGGTCTGCAGTAGTCCGGGGATCAGCAGCGGTTGAAAGGCGCGGATCAGGCTTGCTTGGCCCTCGTACTCGATGAAGGACCGCAGCCAGATGGGGGCGTGTTCGCCGACGATGAACTCGCGGTAGAACTTGACGAACGCGGTGCCGAACGCCTTGTCGACGCTTTTCAGGTAGTCGGGGAGCGCGGGCCGGTCGCCGCGTTCGATCGCGCCGACGTGCGTCACCGAGAAGTGGACGCGCTCCGCCCACGACTCCTGTGTGAGCCTCATCGACTCACGTACCCGGCGTAGCTCCGATATCAGATATTCGCTGCCGCTCACAAGCTTTCACATCCTTCAAATCCCTCGCGTTGGCCGGCGCAGTGGTGTCGCGGGTTATTGCCCCCACGCGGGGCCGCGACCATCATCTGTCACCGACAACAGAGAGTCCAGGGTGGATGTGTCGAATTCCGGTCAGCCGGTCAGGGCTGGGGTGACGTGTGTCGGTCGATTTTGCTGCCGAGGACGTCGGCGCGATCGGTCAACGTGTCGAATCTGATCTTCGACTTGTCGCGGAGTTCGACCACGCATCGGTAGTCGACCCCGAAGCTGTGCGCCAAGCCGCCGTCACGGTACGACCCGAGGTGCCGGACCTTCGCCACGTCGGCCCAGCGTATCGCCCGCTCACCGCGCGACGTGCGGTGCACGAACCCGTGCTCGTGCAGGTCGAAGCGTTCGTCCGGCCGGGTCAGCCGCTGCGTCAGTCGAAGCCCACCGAAGAACAACAGCACAAGCCCCAGGCCGAGGATCGCTCCGGGCAGCGGGCTGAAGCCGGAACTGTTGGCGTTCGCCACGTACGCCGCGCTGAGCATCACCCCGACGACAGTCGGCACGGCCCCGACGACCAGGCAGCCGATGCCCTGTCCGAGCCGACGTCCATCATCGACGGGAAAGCTGTCCGTGCGCGCGCCGAGGTCACTGCCCGCTGACTGCGAAACCATTGTCGCCCCCAACCGCATCCGAGGAACCCACACCGGGGCTGGCGGCGTATCCACCACCACGGATGCAGCGTACGACCACGCCGCAACGAGTGTCCGATCAGGCCGGAGCGCCGCCGGTCACCACCACTTGCGCTTCGGCGGGCGTACGGTGACCGTACCGAAGATCACGTTGCAGACGACCTGGACCACCGGCGCGCCCGGCCGGGGCGGCGTCTTCAGCTTGATCTTCTTTTCGCCGAACGCGGCGGTGCCGCTCATTCGCACGTCGACACCCTCTGGCACGTAGACCGTCACCGCGCCGAAGATCGCCGTCGCCTCGATCGTGGTCACCTGGTGCTGGAGCTGGGCGTCCTGCAGTTCGATCTTGCAGTCTCCGAAGATCGCCCGCGCCTCCACCCGCTCCGGCACCAGCCAGTGCCCCTTGCGGATCTCGTCGCCGAAGATCGCGACCATCCGCTCCGTCGACGCCGGCTCCGACGCCGACGACGGCACCGGGGTCCGGCCCGCGCCGCGCGTAGACAGCGGAGACAGCAGCGGCGCCGGGGACACGGCCGGCAGGGCCCCGCCCGCCGGGTCGGGGTGGGTCAGCGGCAGGTCGGCGGTCAGCCGGGCCAACTCGCCCCGGGTCTTGGCCTGATGGGCCTCGGTGGCCCGGTCGGCGTACTCGTCGAGGGTCAACCGGCCCTCGGTGGTCGCCTGGCCGAGCAGCTCCACCACCTGTTCGCGCTCGGCGTCGGAGACACGCAGGTGGTCGTCGTCGCGGTGCGGTGCCGGGTCCACCCTGCCGAGCCTAACGGCCCTGCTCCACCGTCCGCCGGGCCACCTCCGGGCCACCTCCAGTTCAGGGCGTCGTCAGGGTGTCCGGGACACCGTGTCGTTGGCCCGCCGGGCCGCGACCAGCACCGGGTCCCAGACCGGCGAGTACGGCGGCGCGTAGCCCAGGTCCAGCGCCGTCATCTCCGCCACCGACATGCGGTTCCACACCGCCAGCGCCAGGACGTCGATCCGCTTCGCCGCCTCCGACGTGCCGACGATCTGCGCACCCAGCAACTGGCCGGTGTGCTGCTCGGCGATCAGCTTGATGGTCATCGGCGCGGCACCGGGGAAATAGCCGGCCCGGTTGTTCGACTCGACGGTGGCGGTGATGTACGAGTAGCCGGCGACGGCGGCCTCCCGCTCCAGCAGCCCGGTCCGGGCCACCTCCAGCTCACAGACCTTCGTCACCGCCGTACCGATCACGCCGGGGAAGGTGGCGTAGCTGCCGCCGATGTTGAGGCCGGCCACCCGGCCCTGCTTGTTGGCGTGCGTGCCGAGCGGGACGTGTATCGGCTGGCCGCTGACCCGCTGGAACGTCTCGACGCAGTCGCCGGCCGCCCACACCCCGGGCACGTCGACCACCCGCATCTGCAGGTCGGTCCGGACCCCGCCGGTCACCCCGAGCGGCAGCCCCGAGCGGCCGGCGAGTTCGGTGTTCGGCCGTACCCCCAGACCCAGGACCACGACGTCGGCCGGCACCGCCCCGTCGTCGGTGAGCACCTCGCAGACCCGGCCGTCGCGGTCGTGCAGGCCGGTGACGCTGACCCCGGTCCGTACGTCGATGCCGAGGCCGACCAACGCCTCCCGTACCAGCGCTCCCATGTCCGGATCGACGGTGGCCATCGGTTGCGTGCCGCGGTCGACCAGGGTGACCGCCAGGCCGTGGCGGATCAACGCCTCGGCCATCTCGACGCCGATGTAGCCGCCGCCGACCACCACCGCCCGCCGGGGCTTGTCCTCCTGGTCCAGCCAGTCCCGCAGGTCGGAGGCGTCGTCGAGGGTCTGCACCCCGAACACCCCCTGTGCGGAGGTGTCCGCCCAAGTCGGTCGGACCGGAGTCGCGCCGGTGGCGTACACCAGGATGTCGAACGGCTCGCGGACCTCCCGGCCGCCGTCGTCGAACGAGGTCGCGACCACCTCGCGCTCGTCGAGGTCGATCGAGGTCACTTCGTGCCGGGTACGGACGTCGATCGCGTGGTCGCGCCGGAACGTCTCCGGATCCCGTACGATCAGCTGTTCACGATCCTCGACCAACCCCGAGATCCAGTACGGGATCCCGCAGGCGGAGTACGAGGTGAACCGGCCCCGCTCGAAGGCGACGATCTCCAGGTCTTCGCGCGGGCGTAGCTGGCGGGCCTGCGACGCCGCCGACATCCCGGCGGCGTCGCCGCCGATCACGATCATCCGTTCGGGCACGTCATCCGCCTTCCGGGGTCGGGAGCTGGGCTTGTGGTGTCGGGAGCTGGTCGCCGTGCGCCACGTGCGGCGGGGCGGGAATGATCGAGGTGCTGCGGGTCTGTTCCGCCATGAAGTTCACCACGTCCCGCAGGTTCCCGCTGGCGGCGTACACGGCCCGTTGTCGGGCCGCCCCGGTGCCGCGCCCCCGCAGCCGGCCCAGCAGCGAGTCGACCAGAGCGCCGTCGCCGTGCCGCTCCAGTTCCGGGCGGATCGTGTCGACCAGCCGGCGCAGCAGATGCCAGCCGGGGCGTAGCGCCGGGGTGCCGGACAGGTCGACGGCCAGCCCTTCCAGGCCGTCGTGCGCGGCCCGCCAGTGCGCGGCCACCAGCAGATGATGGTCGACCTCCGGCACCGGTCGCCCCTGCTCCACCGCCGTCAGCGCGGTGCCGACCAAGCCGCGGGTCAACGCCGCCAGCAGGATCGTGTCGTCCAGACTCGGGCAGACGTCGCCGATGCGGACCTCGACCGTCGGGTAGTGCGCCGACAGCCGGGCGTACCAGTAGAGCATCCCCTCGTCGAGGATCTGCCCGGCGGTGATCAGGTCGGCGATCAGGCGCTGGTAGTGCTCGTGCGACCGGAGCCGGGGTGTGGGGGCGACCGCCGGCCAGCGTTGCCACATCATCGACCGCCAACTGGCGTACCCGGTGTCGGCGCCCTGGTAGAACGGCGAGTTGGCGGTCGTCGCGTGCAGGATCGGCAACCAGGGACGCAGGTGGTTGAGCACCTGTACGCCGGTTTCCTGGTCCGGGATCGCCACGTGGACGTGCAGTCCGTTGTTGCCGGGGCCGGGGACCAGCATTCCGTACCGTTCGACGATGCGGTGAAAGCGGGGATCGTCCACCACGTCCGGCAGCGGCCCGGCGACCGGTGCGGTGCCGATGGCGAGCAGCCGGGCGCCGGCCCGGTCGGCAGCGTCGGCGAGCGCGCCGCGCAGCGTTCCGAGGGTACGGCGTAGCGCCCGCAGGTCCAGGCCGGGCGGGCTGCCGATCTCGATCTGACTGGTCTGGAACTCCCGCTGCACCTGGCCACGCAGCTCGGCCGGGATTTCGGCGAGAACCGCCTCCACCGCCGGTACGGCCGCACCGGTCAACTGATCGACAAGCAGGAACTCTTCTTCCACCCCGACCGTCAACCCGTCGGGACGCCGAGGGGTTGACGTCGGGACGACGGCACCGCTGATCACCATTCGCACCGCCTGTCGCTTCGCACCGACACTCGGTGCGCCGGGGACCGGATACCCCACCGGGCTGGTGGGGTAAACGCGGCGGGCACCGATGGCAGTACGGCCACGCCGCCGATCGTCGTACGCCATCGTGCGCCTCGCCCGCCGCGGCGTGGTGCCGGTCGCGGCAGGAATGCCGGCAGGTCGACCGCACTCTGGCCGTTCAGCGGTGCGGCGGTCGGGGCGGCCGTTCAGCGGCGGGGTGGTCGGGGCGGCCGGGTTGGTCGGGTTGGTCGGGGCAGCGGCAGATCGTGCCGTCCGGCGATCAGCTCCTGCACCCGGATCTTGGCCATGATGATCGGCTGCCGGTAGCGCCGCTCCCGCGCTGCGGCCCGGACCCGGCGTCGTTCGGCCCACCGGCTGCCGCCCCGGTAGAACCAGCGGGCCCAGGGGGAGTGCGGTCGGGCCAGCCGAACCGTCCCGACGATCAGCAGGACCGGTACGAAGATGCCCAGCAGCCCGGTCCAGATCTTGCCTTTGAGCAGGGTGATCGCGGCCAGCGTGAGATTGATCCCGATCAGCGCGGCACCGGCGAACTGCGCCGGATCGGTCTCGCCACGGGTGAGGAACTCGTTGGCGCCGAGCGGGCGCAGCCCGAGCAGCAGCAGCCCGGACAGGGCGATCGCGACGAAGACGGCATCGATCGACGTGCGTCCCTTTTCTGACCAGTAGACGTCGCTGAGGTGCAGCAACAGGGCGAACTCGTCGAGGACCAGGGCCGCGCCGATGCCGAACAGCCCGGCGGCCACCGCCCGCCACGACGTCGTCTCGACCGGGATCACCAGGCCGGCAACCCCGGCGACGAGCATGAAGACGACGCCGAAGACGACGTGGTGGATGTGCAGCTCGCCGGGGGTGATGTTGCCGGGCCACCAGCGCACCCGGGCCCGGATCATCCGGACCGAGAAACGGATGAACCCGAAGCCGACGATCACGCCGACGAAGAAGCAGAACAGCGGTAGCCGGTCGGTCGCCACGACGGTGCGTTCGAACCAGCCGGTCACCGGCTTCCTCCGCAGGGTGCGCGCATCGCGACTCCTTCATACCGGATTGTAGGGTTTTCGGGCGGGATCGCGGGGTCAGGATGGCGCAGTCGGGATCGCGGGTCGGGATGGCGGGAGCCGGTGGGGGTTGTCGGCCCTGCCTACCATGGCTGCCGTGCCCGGCCTACTGGTGATCATCACGGCGTGTTGGGCGTACGCCTACGCCGTGCTGGGCCTGGCCGTCACCCACCCGGCCCACCTGGTCACGGTGGCCGCCGTCTCGGCCGCCGCGTTGCTGGTCGTCGCGATCGCCGTCCGGACCGGGCTGCGCCCCGGACCCGCGTACGTCGACCCGACGCCGCTGCGCGTCGGCCTGCGTCAGCGTGCCCGACACAGCCGGATCCCCCGCCAACTCGACCCCGACGCGCCGGGCCGCCCTCGGCCGCGCGCTCCTGGCCGGCGGCCCTCGACCGCCTGACCTTCGCCCACGCCGGTCCGAGTCAGCCTCGCTTCCGAATCGCCTGGCCCGAGCCACCTCCGCTGGCGGGCGAACCAGACGGGTGTGTCGATCGCCGCTGCCCATCATCCGCCGCGGTCGTCCGGTCGGCCACCGACGAAGTCGGTCCGCCATCCCCCGTCCGCCGTGGATCACCGCGTACGTATCCGAGGGATCCCGCCGATGTCTGCTGTGCCGCCCGCTGTCCCGCTCACCCCCGTCGAACCCGCTGCCACCGTCCCGTACGCCGTCGTCGCGCAGGCGTCCGATTTCGGTCCGATCGACACCGTCGTCACCGCCGCCCTGGACGTGCTCGGCATGCTGGCCGGCGTACTCGCCCCGGTCGCCGGATCGGGTGCCGTCGCCATGGCCATCGTCGTCTTCACCGTCGCCGTCCGGCTCCTGCTCGTGCCGTTGAGCTGGCTGCAGATCCGGGCCGAACGCCGCCGGGAGGCGCTCGCGCCGCAGTTGCGGCAGTTGCGGCAACGGTACGCCGACCAACCGGAGCGGCTGGCCGCCGAGACCATGGCGCTGTATCGCTCGAACGGTGCCTCGCCGTTCGCCGGCTGCCTGCCCGGTCTGCTGCAGGCGCCGTTCTTCCTGCTGATGTACCAGATGGTCACCCGGTCGGCGGAGTCCGGAGGGCTCGACGGAGTTTTGCTCGGGGTCGGGCTCGGCCGTTACCCGGCTCAGTTCGCCGGGCCGGGCGAGGCACTGGTGTTCGGCGCGTTGCTGGCCGCGTTGCTGGTCTTCGCCTGGCTGACGTCCCGCCGGTCCCGCCAGCGGATCGCCGCCGCGGCCCAGCTGGCTGGCGAGGCGAGTGGGTCGGCCGGGCAGGCGAGTGGGTCGGCCGGGCAGGCGAGTGGGTCGGCCGGGCAGGCGGAGCAGGTGACCGCCGGGTTGAACCGGCTGATCCCGTGGCTGCCGTACGGCACGGTGCTGTTCGCCCTGGTGGTGCCGCTGGCGGCGGGTCTCTATCTGGCTACCACCACCGGGTGGACGGTGCTGGAGCAGGTCGTGCTCCGGAGCCGGCTGATATCGACAACTGTTGACAAGGGTGGATCGACGACGTACAACTCCTGAGAGCGCTCTCTCAGCTTTTCGACAGAGCCTCGACCATCCTGATCAGTCCTGATGCACTGGATCACCGCCCGGCGGGATCACTGGAGAGAACGCTCTCAGTCGGCGTCCGCTCCTGCCCGGCAGCCGGGTCCGGAGTGCGTGACCAGCACACCATCCCACCCACCCAGCAGAGAGGCCAGCGATGTCCGCACCCCTGCGAAACCCGCGCCGACGGGTTCGTACCCGAATTCTCGCCGTCGCGGCGGCGCTGACCAGCACCGTCGTGGCAGCCTCGATCACCGCGCACGCCAACGCCGCCCTGCCGCCCACCCCTAGCGGCTGGAACCTGGTCTGGAGCGACGACTTCACCGGCGCGGCCAACACCCTGCCGTCGTCGGCCAACTGGATCATCGACACCGGCACCAGCTATCCCGGCGGCCCGCCGCAGTGGGGCACCGGAGAGATCCAGACCTACACCAGCAGCACCGCCAACGTGCGCCACGACGGCAGCGGCAACCTGCGGATCACCCCGATCCGCGACGGCGCCGGTAACTGGACCTCCGCCCGCATCGAGACCGTACGCAGCAACTTCAAGCCTCCGTCCGGCGGCGTCATGGCGATCGAAGGCCGGATCCAGGTGCCGAACGTGACCGGGGCCGCCGCCTCCGGCTACTGGCCGGCGTTCTGGGCACTCGGCTCGCCGTACCGGGGCAACTACCAGAACTGGCCGGCGATCGGTGAGTTCGACGTGATGGAGAACGTCAACGGGCTCAACAACGTCTGGGGCGTCCTGCACTGCGGAGTCGCCCCCGGCGGACCGTGCGACGAGTTCAACGGCCTCGGCGGTTCCCGGGCCTGCCCGGGATCGTCGTGCCAGTCGGCCTTCCACACCTACCGCTTCGAATGGGACGCCAGCGTCAGCCCGCAACAACTGCGCTGGTACGTCGACGGCCAGCACTATCACACCGTCACGCAGGGGCAGATCCCAGAGCCGCACTGGTCCAACATGACCAGCCACGCCGGCTACTTCATCCTGCTCAACGTGGCGATGGGCGGCGCCTTCCCGAACGGGGTCGCCGGCTCCACCACGCCGACGGCGAACACCGTCTCCGGCGTACCGATGCTGGTCGACTACGTCGCCGTCTACAGCCGGGGCGGCGGGTCGAACCCGCCCCCGACCACGCCGCCGCCCACGACCCCGCCGCCCGGCAGCGGGGTGAACGCATACGCCACCATCCAGGCCGAGGCGTTCAACGCCCAGAACGGCGTGAGCACCGAGGCGTGCAGCGAAGGCGGGCGGAACATCGGCTGGCTGGCCAACGGCGACTGGGTCCGCTACGACAACGTTGACTTCGGATCGACACCGCCGCGCGACTTCGTCGCCAGGGTCGCCTCCGGCGCCGGAGCCGGGATCAGTGGTCTGGTCCAGGTCCGCATCGGCAGCCCGACCGCCACGCCGATCGGCAGCTTCGCCATCGGTGACACCGGCGGCTGGCAGACCTGGCGTACGGTGCCCGGCAACGTGTCGGCGGTGACCGGCCGACAGACGGTCTACCTGACGTTCAGCAGCGGTCAGCCCAACGACTTCGTCAACGTCAACTGGTTCCACTTCCGCCGCTGACCCGCCGTACCGATGGGTCCGTCGAGGTAAGGCTGACGCACGTCATCGCCGCGAGGTGAGGTCTCGGCCTCACCTCGCGGTGTCGTCGGCGACGCCGTCGCCTCGGGCGATGGTGTCGTACTCGTCGGTGATGGTCTGGGATGCTTCGCACATGCCTTCCTACCCGCCGACCTTCGTCGAACAGGTCGTCGCCCAGCCGCTGCGCGAGCAGTTCGAGGCGTTCCTCGACGAGCATCGTGCCGCGCTCAACCGCTGCCTCGACGGGCTGACCGAGGAACAGGCCCGTCGTTCGCTGGTGGCCTCCCGGACCACGCTGCTGGGTCTGGTGAAGCACGCGACCTTCGTCGAGAAGGTGTGGTTCGACGAGGCCGTCACGTGCCGGCCGCGTACCGAGCTCGGCCTGCCGGCGACGGCGGACGATTCGTTCGTCCTGGATGCCGACGACACGATCGCCGGTGTCCAGCACGCGCACCGCGAAGCGTGTGAGGCGTCCCGCCGGGCGACGTCGACCCTGGGGCTCGACGACATTCTGTACGGCAACCGGCGGGGCCCGCTTCCGCTGCGCTGGGTGTATCTCCACGTGCTGCGCGAACTCGCCCAGCACTGTGGACACGCGGACATCCTGCGGGAGCAGCTCGTGCACGAGTAGTGACGATCAGAGCCGTACGCAGCGAAGCCGCGGGCACGCGGCCGGATCGGTCCGCCGGTGTGCCTTCTCGTGCCGTCGCCACAGGACGATGTCGAGGACCCGCAGCACGCTCACCTTGTCGTCCACGCCGACGATCGCCCGTACCTCGGCGAGGGCGGCCCGGAGCTCGCCGTCGTTCGCGGCGAGCTGGTCGTGCAGCGTCAGCCACACGCGCTTCGGCGCACCCAGCTGGCAGCGGACGATCGAGTCGTAGACGGGGATCAGTCTCGGGCGTTTGCGGGCCAGCAGCTTGCCGGCGATGACCCAGCCGACACCGGTCCTTTTGTTCCGGTCGACGAGCAGCTGCCATGCCTGGTCGGCGGGTCCGCCGTCGGCGACCAGGGCGTCGGTGCCGTCGGCGCCCAGCTCGGCGACGGTGGGAAGCTGTCGCAAGCGTGCGCTGACGTCCCTGCCGAGCCGGCCGTCGAGGAGTTCGGTGCCGACGGCGAACGGCACCTGGACGTTGAGCGCCTCCACCGCGTAGAGATCGTCGACGACGATCCGGTCTCGGGTGTCGGCACGGTCACCACCGCCGGCGAAGGTCTCGAACCACTGCCCGGTGTACGCCCCCGGTCGGAAGTACGCCCCGAGCTGGCCCACGCCTTCCCGACGGACGATGTCGAGCAGCGTCTCGGGCATCGGCAGATGCTACCGGCCACTGCCGGCGACCGGGTGGGTCGCCGAGATGAGGTGTTTACAAAACTGTTAAGACTCCTAATAATTACCGCACTGACGCTTCGAGGGAGGGATGTCGATGAAAGCCGTACGGATGGTGGCCCCGGCACTGGCCGCGGTCCTCGCCACCGCAGGAGCGATCTGGGCCGCCGGTCCGGCCCTCGCCGCCGGACCGAGCGCCAGCTTCGTCAAGACCTCGGACTGGGGCAGTGGGTGGGAAGGCAAGGTCACGATCACCAACGGCGGAACGGCCGCCATCACCAGCTGGACCCTCGTCTTCGACCTACCCGCCGGCACCACGGTCGGCACCTACTGGGACGCCCTGCTCACCATCTCCGGGCAGCGGTTCACCTTCACCAACCGCAGCTGGAACGGCACCGTCGCACCCGGCGCCTCGGTCTCCTTCGGCTTCATCGGCAGCGGTCCGGGCGCACCGCTCAACTGCACCCTCAACGGCGCGCCCTGCGGCGGGCAGCAACCACCGCCGACGACCGCGCCGCCGACGACCGCGCCGCCGACGACCGCACCGCCGACGACCGCGCCGCCCACCACGGCCCCGCCGACGGCCCCGCCACCGACAACCGCACCACCGACCACGGCTCCGCCGACCACCGCCCCGCCGACGACTCCACCGCCGGGCAACGACGGGCTGCCGAAGCACTTCCTCACCGGGTACTGGCACAACTTCGACAATCCTGCCGTCGAGCTGCGGCTGCGTGACGTACCGGCCGAATACGACCTGATCGCGGTCGCCTTCGCCGAGGCCACCAGCGTCCCCGGCCAGGTCACCTTCGGCATCGACCCCGGCCTGTCCGCCTCGCTCGGCGGCTACACCGACGCCCAGTTCACGGCCGACGTCGCCACGCTGCACCAGCGCGGCAAAAAGGTGATCATCTCGGTCGGCGGGGAAACCGGCCGGGTCGCCGTCAACGACGCCGCCTCCGCCACCGCACTCGCCGACAGCCTCTACCGCCTGATCCAGCAGTACGGCTTCGACGGCGTCGACATCGACCTGGAGAACGGGCTCAACCCGACCTACATGGCGCAGGCCATGCGGGCGCTCCGCAGCCGTACCGGGGCGGGTCTGATCATCACGATGGCCCCGCAGACCATCGACATGCAGTCACCGTCGGTGTCCTACTTCAAGCTGGCCCTGGACATCCGCGACATCCTGACCGTCGTGCACACCCAGTTCTACAACTCCGGGTCGATGCTCGGCTGTGACCAGCGGTTCGCCTACAGCCAGGGCAGCGTCAACTTCATGACCGCGTTGGCCTGCCTGCAACTGGAAGCCGGTCTGCGGCCCGACCAGGTGGCGCTCGGCCTGCCCGCCGGTCCTGGCGCGGCCGGCGGCGGCATCGTCGCCCCGACCATGGTCAACCAGGCGCTCGACTGCCTGGCCAGGGGCACCAACTGCGGCAGCTTCCGCCCACCACGCACCTACCCCGGCATCCGGGGCGCGATGACCTGGTCGATCAACTGGGACGTGACCAACGGCAACTCGTTCGCCCGCACCGTCAAACCTCATCTCGCGACTCTGCCGTGAACCCCGAGCCGTGAACCCCGACCGTGGAGGCACTGTGAAAGTCCGACCCTTCCGGGCGGCGGTCCTCGTCGCCAGTCTGTCCACTGCCGTCGTCACCGCCACCATCCTGTTCGCGCCCGCCGCGTCCGCCGCCACCGCCGCCTTCGTCCGCACCGCCAGCTGGAGCAGCGGGTACGAGGCCAAGTTCACCGTCACCAACGACACGTCGACGGCGATCAGCTCGTGGACCGTCCAGTTCGACCTGCCGGCCGGAACCCGGGTGAGCAGCTTCTGGGACGCCCGACTGACCACCAGCGGCCAGCGGATCACCGCCACCAACCACTCGTGGAACGGCGTACTCGCCCCCGGGGCTAGCACCTCGTTCGGCTTCGTCGCCAGCGGCACCGGTGATCCGATCAACTGCACCGTCAACGGAGGCTCCTGCGGCGGTGGCCCGGCTCCGACGACCCCGCCCACGACCGCGCCGCCCACCAGCCCGCCGCCGACCAGCCCGCCACCGGTGCCAGCCGGGATGAAGGCCGCCCCCTACATCTACGACTGGGGCAACGCGCCCGCCCCCGCCACGGTGATGTCCGCGACCGGCATCCGATGGTTCACCCGGGCGTTCATCCTCTCCGGCGGTGGCTGTACCCCGGCCTGGGACGGGGCGCGGCCGTTGCTCGGGGGCAGCGACGCTGCCCAGATCGCCGCGATCCGGGCCGCCGGCGGCGACATCATCCCGTCCGTCGGTGGCTGGAGCGGCAACAAGCTCGGCCCCAACTGCGCCTCGGCAGCGGCCCTCGCCGGCGCGCTGCAACAGGTAATCGACGCCTACCAGCTGCGCGCGATCGACATGGACGTGGAAAATATCGACGAGTTCGAAAACGAGACGGTCCAGGACCGGATTCTCGGCGCGCTGAAGATCCTCAAGCAGAACAACCCGGGCTTGATCACCATCGTCACCATCGGCACCGCCACCACGGGACCGACCTGGTGGGGCACCCGCATGATCAACCGGGCGGCGCAACTGCAGGCCGGTGTGGACGTCTGGACCATCATGCCGTTCAACTTCGGCGGACACGCCGACATGTACGGCTCCACGGTCAGCGCCGCCACCGGGCTTCGTGACACGTTGAAGGCCGCCTTCGGATGGAACGACACCACCGCGTACGCGCGGATGGGAATCTCCGGGATGAACGGGCGATCCGACCAGGGGGAGATCACCACGGTGGCGCAGTGGACCCAGATCCGCGACTGGGCCCGCGCCCGAGGACTGGCCCGGTTGGCGTTCTGGTCGGTCAACCGGGACCGACCCTGTCCGGGTGCCCCGCTCAGCTCCGGCTGCAGCAGCATCGATCAGCGGAATTGGGAGTTCACCGCGATCACCGCCGGTTTCCAATGACGGACCAGACCCGAGCGTACGACTGATCCCGATCAGCGCGCGCCCGGTGCTCAGGTGCGGCGGCTCTCCGCGCGACGGCGACGCCGCCGTACCTGGCCGAACACCCAGTAGACGACCAGCCCGCCGAGGATCACGAAGACGGCGATGTCGAACCAGCGGCTGTACCGCTCGACCTCCTGCCACTGGGAGCCGAGCGCGAAGCCGGCACCGACGAACAACGCGTTCCACACCCCGCTGCCCAGGCAGGTCAACGCACTGAACTGGACCAGCGGCATGCGGTCGGCACCCGCCGGCACGGACACGAGGCTCCGTACCACCGGCACCATCCGGCCGAACAACACCGCCCACCGGCCGTACCGCTCGAACCAGCGGTCGGCCTTGTCCAGATCTTCCAGGTCGACCAACGGCACCTTGTCCAGCCACCGGCGCAGCCGCTCCTCGCCGATCACGGCACCCAGCCAGTAGAGCAACAGCGCACCGGCCAGCGAACCGACCGTCGCGCCGACCCAGACCCCGATCAGGTTGACCCGGTCCTGGCTGGCCAGGTAGCCGGCCATCGCCAGCACGATTTCACTGGGGATCGGCGGGACGACGCTCTCCAGGGCCACCAGCAGGCCCACCCCGACCTCGCCGAGGCTGGCGATGACGTCGGCCACCCAGCCGGTCAGCCCGCCGGCTCCCTCAGGTGGTGTGTCGACGGTGACGGCCATGGGGCTCCCTCGCGGATCGGCGGATCATGTGCCGTACCCGGGAACGGGAGATCTCACACCTAGTCGGACACCGGGTCCGATCCGACGGACGGACCCGGCCGGCGGGTCGAGCTCTCGCGTACCTGCAGTTTGGTCGGCAGGGTCACGGTCGTCGCGTCCCGGTCCGGGGTGGCTATCCGTTCGGTGAGCAACTGTCCGGCTGTCTCGCCGAGCTGGTAGGTGGGCTGGGCCACGGTGGTCAGCGCCGGACGTACCAGATGTGCCCAGGGCAGATCGTCGAACCCGACCACGCCCATGTCCGCCGGCACCGTGATCCCGTTGTCGACCAGGCACTCCAGCGCACCGACCGTCATCAGGTTGTTCGCCACGAACAACGCGTCCGGGCGGGGCTGGCAGCGCAGCAGCTCGGACATGGCCTGATAGCCGCCGTCGGACCGGAAGTCGGCGTAGCGGACCAGCCGCTCGTCGTAATGGTGACCGGCGGCGGTGAGCGCGCGTCGGTAGCCGGCAAGTCGGCTACTCGCGGTGTAGACGCCACGTCTGCCGGTGATGCAGGCGATCCGCTGGTAGCCGGATTCGACCAGATGAGCGGTGGCGAGTTCGGCCCCGTGTTCGTTCTCGACCAGCACGGTGTCGATCCGACTACCGTGCAGCTGCCGGTCGATCACCACCACCGGCACCCGCGCGGCGGCCAACTGGTCGAGATCCGTCTGCGGACCCGACGGGGCGATGATCACGCCGGCGACCTGCTCGGCCAGGACCGCGTTGAGATAGCGGGCCTCCTTGGTCGGGTCCTCGTCGGTGTTGCAGAGCACCACCGAGAAGCCCGACCGTTGGGCGATGTCCTCCACGCCGCGCACCAGGGCGGTGAAGAAGGGGTTGCCGATGTCGCTGATCACCACCGCCCACAGCGTGGTCCGGCTACGCCGCAGGTTGCGCGCCACCGCGTTCGGCCGGTATCCCAACTCGTTCATGGCGCGCCGGACCCGGTCGGCGAGCACCGGATCCACATTGGCGTGACCGTTGACCACCCGGGAGACCGTCGCCGGTGAGACCTCCGCTTTTCGTGCCACGTCGTAGATGGTCGCCATCGTTCCTCGCCTCTTCACCTGCTCGCCCCGACCCCGGGTCCCGATCACGGAACCCGGCACGATGATTACAGACCGGGTACGGTGAGCAACCATCGCCTACGTGAGGTAGCCGACATATGGTGCGGCGACCGGAACCGGGGTTTGCCGCCGGGGCCAGCAGGAAAAGGTTTCCCGCCATGAGCGGGCAGAGCGTGAACAGCGGATTCGTCCCGGCGGGTGGCCGACATGAGTGACCGGTGGTTCAGCAAGGCGGTCATCTACTGTCTGGATATCGACACTTTCGCCGACTCCAATGGCGACGGTGTCGGTGACATCCCCGGACTCATCGGGCGGCTCGACTACCTCGCCCGCCTCGGCGTCACCTGCCTGTGGCTCCACCCGATCCACCCCTCACCCGGCCGCGACGACGGATACGACGTCACCGACTTCTACAACGTCGACCCGCGCTTCGGCACCCTCGGCGACTTCGCCGAACTGCTGCACCAGGCCGGTAACCGAGGCATCCGCGTGATCATCGACCTGGTCGTCAACCACACCTCCGACCAGCACCCCTGGTTCCAGTCCGCCCGGTCGTCACCGGACTCGCCGTACCGCGACTGGTACGTCTGGTCCGACCACGAGCCCAGCGACCGCCGCCAGGGCATGGTCTTCCCAGGAGAGCAGCACGAGACCTGGAGCTACGACCGCACCGCGAAGGCGTGGTTTTACCACCGGTTCTACCAGTTCCAACCGGACCTCAACGTTTTCAACGAACAGGTCCGTGACGAGATCAAGAAGATCATCTCGTTCTGGCTGCAGCTCGGCGTCGCCGGATTCCGGATGGACGCCGTACCGTTCATCATCGAACACACCGAACCCGACCAGCCGCAGTCCCCCAAGGACTTCGACTTCCTCACCGAACTGCGCCAGCATGTGCAATGGCGGCGCGGCGACGCCGTTCTGCTCGCCGAGGCCAACGTCGAACCCGACCAACTGGTCGACTACTTCGCCGATCAGGGCGGGTCGGCCAACCGCCTGCACATGCTGTTCGACTTCATGCTCAACGGCCGATTGCTGCTCGCCCTGGCCCGCCAAGACCCCGAGCCCGTGATCGAAGCGCTGCGCGACACCCCGGCGCTGCCCGCCGGGGCCTCCTGGGCCACCTTCCTGCGCAACCACGACGAGATCGACCTGTCGCGGTTGACCACCGCCCAGCGCGAGGAGGTGTACGCCCGGTTCGGACCGGAAGAACACATGCGACTGTACGGGCGCGGCATCCGCCGCCGGCTCGCCCCGATGCTCGGCAACGACCGGCGGCGGATCGAAATGGCGTACTCGTTGCAGTTCACCCTGCGCGGCACCCCGGTGCTGCGCTACGGCGAGGAGATCGGCATGGGAGAGGACCTGTCGCTGGACGGGCGGGAAGCCATCCGTACCCCGATGCAGTGGTCCCTGCTGCCCAACGCCGGCTTCTCCACCGCCGAGCCCGACCAGCTGGTCCGCCCGATCATCGACGATGACGAGTACGGCTACCGTACGGTCAACGTCACCACCCAGCGCCGCGACCACGGCTCACTGCTCGCCTGGTTCGAACGCATGATCCGTACGCTGCGGGAGGCCCCGGAGGTCGGTGCCGGCTCCTGCGCCCACGTCGACGTGCCCGCTCCGCCGGGCGTGCTGGTGCACCGCGCCGACGACCACAGTGGAGCGATGCTGTTCCTGCACAACCTCGGCACCGAGAAGGCCACCGTCGACCTGGGTGACCTCTACGACGAGGCCAGGCTGCCCACCGAGGTCCTCGCCGACCAGGACTACCCGCCGGTCGGCAAACTCGACGCTCTCGACATCGACGGGTACGGCTACCGCTGGATCCGGCTGCGGCTCGACTCCGGCTACGACGTCGGCGCGAGCTGATCCGGGGCGTCGGCGCCTCCGGCCCGGGTACGGCGCAGCCACAGCAGCCCGATCACCGGCAGCACCAGCGGGATGTAGCCGTACCCGCTGCCGAAACCGGACCACACCGTCTCGTCCGGGAACGCGGCCGGCACGGCGATGCTCGCCGCCCCGATCGCCAGCACCCCGACGAGTTCCACGGTGCAGCAGACGTACGCGATCCGCCGACCGGTCCGGCCGTCGCGGATCAGGCCGGCCGCCGCGACCAGGTAGACCACGGCGGCGAACGCCGACAGCAGGTACGCCACCGGGGCCTCGTCGAACCTGGTGGCGATCTGTACCCCGGCCCGCGACGACGCGGCGATGGCGAACAGGAGGTAGACCCCGATCAGCACCCGCCCGGGTCCGCTGCGGGTACGTCCGGTCCGGGCGGCCCCGGCCGTCCCGGTCTGTCTGCGCTGCTCAGCCACCGGCCACCGTCCACGTTTGCTGCAGCCGTACCACCAGCACCGGGATCACCAGACAGAAGACACCGATGGTCAGCGAACCCCAGCGGGTCGGTTCCATCCGGCCCAGCACGGCAGCCATCGGCGGCAGGCTGAGCGTGGTGATCAGATATCCGGCGAACACCGCCGCGTCGCCGGGCCGCTCACCGCCGACGAGTGCCACGCCGACGGCGACCAGCAGGACCACCAGGGCGGCTTCGACGACAGCGAGACCGAGGAACTGGATCCAGCCCGGTGACCGACGCAACGCCGCGCACAGCAACGCCCACCCGGCGACGGCCAGGGCGAGAACGATGACCACGGTGCCGAGCGGACCGTTCACCGTAGCGATACCTCATCTGCCACAGACACGCCCACACCCTACTCACCAGGGCGGTCGACCTCGCTGAGGCCCTGCTGGCAGCCGATGGTGTCACGTCGACCGGTCCCGGCCCCGGCCGCGTCGGGGGTGGGGACCTCGCAGTGGTGATCTTCGGTGTCCGTACGGTGGCTGTCGGTATCAATTGGAGTCTATAGTCAGTTCCGGGACGGGTTCGATCCGATCCACCGGGGAGCACGGTGACTGGCACCGGCATTTGGGGACTCCTACTCGCCTGCTGTGGCGTGCTGTTGGCCCTGCTCGCCCTCGCCGCGCTGGCTGACCGACCGCCCAGCACCCGGCCGGACCGGCAACTCCTGCGCCGCGAAGCGGACGAACTGGCCGCCGAGGCCGCCGCGATCGCCGCCGCCGCGAAGGCGGCCCGGATCGCGGCGGACGCGGCCCGGCTGCGGTCCACCGCCACCGGACAGGTCCGCGACGACGCCTGGCAGCGGCAGGAGACCGCCGGACGGGCGTACCAGCAGGCGTTGCGCGCCGCGCGGACCCAGCCGCCGATGGCCGCGCCGACGAAGGCCTCGGCCGCATCCGCGCCGGTGAACGCCGCGCCGGTGAACGCCGCGCCGGCCGCAGCCGCGCCGGCCGAATCCGCGCCGGCCGGATCCGCCCCAATGAAGGCCCCGGCCGACGCCGGCAGCCAGCTCGAACGCGACGTGAGCCGGGCCGCGTTGACCGCCTACCGTCGAGGCGACATCTCCGTGCAGCAGCTGCGGGAGGTGTGGCGGCGAGCCGGTGACCCCGACCTGGGCCGCCACGAACGTGACCAGACCGTCGAACAGCACCGGAGGCGTGATCGGGCCGCCCGCCGGGAGTACGACGCCGCCGCCGCGATCGCCCGACGCGCCGCCGAAGCTGCCTGGATCGCCGAGCTGGCCGCCACCGCGCTCGCCGAGGAAGCCGCCGCCGCGACGGCCGAGGCCGCCGAAGCGCACCTCGCCGCCGAGTACGCCGGCCGGACCCGCCGACGCCGATAGCCGCCCGACCCGTCCCGGTGCCGCGTCGGTGGTCGCGCCGTCGGGCCAGGTACGGCACACTTGCCGGCGACCAGAGCCGGCGACCAGAGGAGGACGACCGACATGGCACTGCGGTTCGGTCTGTTCGGCACCGGCCACTGGGCCGCCGAAACCCACGCGGCGGCACTCGCCGCCCACCCGGGAGCGCACCTCGTCGGGATCTGGGGGCGCGACCCGGCCAAGGTACGGGCACTCGCCGAGCGGTACGACGTCTCGCCGTACCGGGACGTCGACGCGCTGCTGGCCGACGTGGACGCGGTCGCCGTGGCGCTGCCGCCGGACGTACAGGCGGAGATCGCCGTCCGGGCCGCCGACGCCGGCCGGCACCTGCTGCTCGACAAACCACTGGCGCTCAGCGTCCAGGCGGCCGACCACGTGGTCACCGCCGTCGAACGGCGGCGGGTCGCCTCGGTCGTCTTCTTCACCAGCCGGTTCAACCCGGGAATGGTCGACTTTCTCGCTCGGCCGGCCGCCGGGACCTGGCACGGTGCCCGTGGCACCCTGTTCGCGGCCATCTCCGAGCCCGGCAACCCGTACGGTGCCTCACCCTGGCGGCGCCGGTACGGCGGCCTGTGGGACATCGGACCACACGTACTGTCGATCCTGCTTCCGGTCCTCGGACCGGTGACCCAGGTGGCCGCGATGGACGGCCCGGCCGGTGGCGTCCATCTGCTGCTGCGGCACCGTGGCGGCGCGGCCAGCACCCTGTCGCTCGCCCTCGACGGCCCGCCAGCGGCCAAGACGTTCGACGTCGTGCTCTTCGGCGAGCCGGGGATCGTGCCGGTGCCGCACCGCGACGTCACCGTCGTGCAGGCCTACCAGGCCGCGATCGACGCGCTGGTCGGCCAGGTCGAGTCCGGTACGCCCGGCCACCCGTGCGACGTCCGGTTCGCCCACGAGGTGGTCCGGGTGCTGGCGGCGGCCGACACGGCCCGGACCGCACACCGTACGACCGTGGTCGGCGACTGACCCGGCTCAGCCGTCGCGGGGATCGGGCTCGTTCTGCGGGGGATCCGGCTCAGCCGAGCACCGGCACCGGTCGGCCGGCCGCGTCGGTGCCACCGATCCGCACCGGTCCCACCGGACCGTCCGGGTACGCCGGCGAGACGAGCAGACCGGCTCCCCGCATCGTCTGGTCGCTGACGCGTACCTCGATTTCGGCGACCGGTCCGCCGCCGACCGCGACATGGTGCCAGGCACCGTCGGACGACTCCCACCACCAGCCGACCACCACCGCCGGGGCACGTGAACTGCACGAGCGGGTGTCGGCGGCGGTCGCGACCGCCCGCGCCGGTGGTCCGGCGGCCAGCAGGACCGCCGCCACCATGCTGGCGTCCTGCGGCAACTCCGCCCGCAGACAGACCAGCCGTACCGGATCGCTGGCTCCCGGCAGGGACCCGGACCAGACCTCCCAGGCAAGCACCGAACGTGGGGTGTGCGCGGCGAGTTCACCGGTGAGGCAGCCGAGCCGGGCCCAGACCGCGCCACCACCGGGCGCGTCGGCGTTTTCCGGTGCACGCCCCGGATGCGCGCCGGGCGGCAGGTACGCCAGCCAGGTCAGCGCCGTCCTGCCCAGATCGGCCAGGGTCGCCCCCCGACCGCCCGCGATCTCGTCGCCGAGCACCCGCAGCACCGGGCCGGACCAGCAACCGTCCGGGCCGGCGGGAGCCGGATCCGTCAGCCCGGTCGCCCCGACCGGCAGCGGGACCCAGTCGTCGCCGCTCAACGCCCGGGACTCCACCGCCGTCACCCACGGCGCGACCAGGTAGCGGGCGGTGCCGTCCGAACCGGTCAACCGGATCGCGCTGCTGGTCGACGGATGCGCGGCGGGCGCCGGTTCGATCCGCAGCGACCGCGACCGCCCGGCCTGCCGGTACACCGCGATCCGGGTGGCGTCGGCCAGCACCACGAGCACGTCCGGCTCCGGCGCGGACCCGCCGGGCTCCGGCGCCGATCCCTCCGGGAGGTCCCCGACGTACAGCAGTTGCGCCCCGCCGACCGGCGCGGCCAACCCGACCCCCTCGCTGCCGGTCGCGGTGACCATCCCGGCATCGGTGGCCACCGCCACACCGGCCGGCGCGGCGTCCGGATCCCCGCCGCCGCCCCGGGCACCGTACGCCGCCGTCGACGTCGCCGGATCCGCCAAGGTCATCGCCGCCAGCCCGAGCCAGGCGTCCACCGCCGCCTCGACCAGTCCTGGGTCGTCGAGGCGGGAACCACGGGTCGGCCACGAAGCCAGGGTCAGCGCCGCCGAGCCGGTCCAGGCCTGCTCGCCGACCCGCCGTACCTCTGCCACGACCGGTCCGGCTGGGTCGTCGCCGGCCGGACCGGAGGAGGGCGGGAAGTCCGGCAAACCAGGGAGGACCGCTGCGGACACGGCCGCCACCACCAGCGCCGCCCCCGCCGCCCCGGTCAACCGAAGCGCCCGTACCAGCCGCAACGTCCGCAGGTCAGGTGCCTGCAGCCGGACCGTCATCGGGTCGGTGACCGGCCCGGTGAGCAATGCCCGCTGCCGGTCCGGGGAAAGCCCTTCCGTGTCGGCCAGCCGCTGTCGCTCGGCGGCACCGGCCGCGACCTGGACCACCGCGTCCGGCCAACCCGCTTCGTGCAGCACCAGGATCGCGTCCCGTGGCGAAAGCTGTTCCACCACCAGCAGGAGATATCCGGCGCGGACCGGTGCCGGCAAGGTGGCGAGCGCGGCGAACAGCCGGTCCCACTCCGGGTCGTGACCCGATCGGATCGGCCGGCCCCAGTGCTGGAACACCGGAGGGGTGAACCGGCGCGGCCGACTCGCCCGGCGGATCACCCGGGCGAGCATCCACAGCTGGCCCGCGTCGTCCAGCGGACGCCAGGGCAGCGATCGACGGACGATGCGGTGCGCCCGGATCACCCCGTGCGGCCTGGCCGGCCGCCGCGTACCGGCGCCGGCCGGTGCCTCGGTGGCGTCAGCCATGACCAGGTACGCCAACCGGACAAGCCGGTCGTAGTAGCGGTCGGTCGGGGCACCCAACCGGACCGTCGACGGGAGTTTCGGCACGGGCGGCTTGGCTGGGTCGAGTTCGCCGGCCGGTGACCCGGTTGGTGGCTCGCCTGGTGGCCCGCCTGGTGACCCGGTTGGTGGCTCGCCTGGTGGCCCGGCCGGTGGTCCGGCCGGTGTTCCGGTCGGGTCGGAGGTCGCCTTGGCGGACAATGAGGTCGCCTCGGCGGATCCTGTTGAATCGTCGGCTCGCACGCGTTGACAACGTCGAGGCACAGCGGCGGGTCACGGCCGCAGCAGGGTACGGGCCGCGACGACACCGGCTGGTCCCCGTACCGGCGCGTGCAGTCGGCGCGTCGAGCCGCCCGGCGGCGTGCGGAAAACAGGTTGTCGGCTGCCGACCGGCTGGCTATCGTGCACCTCGTGTCAGCCACGTTCCACGCCCTGATCCGCGCCGCCGGTACGCCCGGCGCGTGGGGTCCGCTGCTGGTGGCCCGCCCGCGTGCCCGGCGTCCCGCCCTGGCCGTGGGCCAGCACGTATCGCGCGTCTGATCGAGTTCAGCCCCGCACACCCGCCTGCCCGGCGGGTCACTGCCGAGGTCTGTCCGTCCGCACCGCGACGTGCCGACACACCTGCCCGGCCAGGGCGGTCCGAGTCCTGCTCACCTGGACCGGATCCGCCGTCGATGGCACCGGTCCGCGTACCGCCGATCCGGCCGCTCGCCGATCGGCAGACTGGATCCGACCGTGGCACATCACCCGCCTCGAGACCCCGCCCGCAGCGCCGAGGACCGAACCCGCCGGGTGTCCTCCCAGACCTTCCTGCACGACCGGACCGCGATCGACCAGGTGGTCCAGGCCGCCCGTCCGATCCCCGGGCAGCTCGTCGTCGAGATCGGCGCCGGCACCGGGCAGCTCACCCGGGCGCTGGCGGGCCGGCTGGTCCGGCGCGGCGACCGGCTGCTTGCGTACGAGATCGATCCTGACCTGTTCCGTAAATTGACCGGCCGGTGCCGCGACCTGCCGAACGTGACACCCGTGCACGCCGACTTCCTGACCGCCGAGCCGCCGGCCGACCCGTTCGCGGTGGTCGGCAACATCCCGTACGCGGCGACCGCGCCGATCGTCGACTGGTGCCTGCACGCGCCCGGACTGCGGTCCGCGACCCTGGTGACACAGCTGGAGTACGCCCGCAAACGCACCGGCGACTACGGCCGGTGGAGCCTGCTCACGGTGTGCACCTGGCCGTCATTCCAATGGCGGCTCGCCGGACGGATCCCACCGACCGCGTTTCGGCCGGTGCCCCGGGTTGCCTCGGGCATCCTGCGGTTGGACCGCCGCCCGGTGCCGTTGCTACCGGCCCAGTCGATACCGGCCTACCGGCGGCTGGTGGAGATCGGCTTCGGCGGTGTCGGCGGTTCGGTGGCGGCATCGCTGCGGCGGGCCTATCCGGCGCAACGGGTCGCGGCGGCGGTCCGGGCGACCCGGATACCGCCGGGGGCCTTGGCCGGTGAGCTCTGGCCGGAGCAGTGGCTGGCGCTGTTCCGGCTGCTCACCGCCCCACGACGACGCTGACCGCTCGAGACGGTGACGTCGGGCCGCGCGGCGAGGGCGGTGACGTCGGGCCGCGCGGCGTCCGGGTCAGGACGTGCTGAGGGCCAGCCACTGGTGGCTGGCCACCTCGCTGCCCGGCGGGACCAGCAGCCGATCGATGGTGCCCGGGGTGGCGGCCACCAGGTCCCACAGGGTTCCACCCGCGAGCCGTACCCGGGCCAGCGGGGTCCCCGCCGGATAGGGCTGCCCCGGAACGATCAACCAACGCAGCAGCTGGGCCCACCCGCCGGGCAGGACGAAGGAGAGCGGAACCATCTGACTGGTGTCGGTCGACGCCCGGATCGTGCGCGGGCCGCTGCGCGGCAGCCACCGCGCGGCACCCAGCACCGTCGCCAACTCCGGCTCCTCGACCTGACGCAGCGGCCGCCCGAAGGCGTGGTGCACCGCCTCGGCGACGGCGGGCATCCGGGCTCCGCCGCCGACCAGCAACACCGAACCGAGCCCGGCCGGCGGTACGCCGAGTTCGTCGAGCAGTTGCCGACAGCAGGCGATGGTCCGGTCCAGCAGCGGAGCCGCCAACTCGGCGAGTTCCGCCCGGGTCAACCGGTACGCCGGAGTGTCCGGCAGCAAGAAGTCCTCGACCGTCGGTGTGTCACTGAGCTGATGTTTGATCCGTTTGGCGAAGTCGGTGACCGCCATACCGAGCCGCAACGTCGCCGGTGCCGACTGGCTGTTGGCCGCGCTGACCAGCAGTGGTGCCAGCCACTGTTGGCCGTCGGAGTGGATCCGGTTGGCCAGCAGCGAGTCGATGTCGCGGCCCCCGCAGTCGTCGATCGCCGAATGCCCGAGGACTTCGTGCCAGCGTTCGTCGATCCGGACCAGAGCCGTGTCGAAGGTGCCGCCGCCGAGGTCGTAGACGAGCACCAGTTCACCGGGGACCGGCGGCGGTCCGGCGACCGGGGCGAACGCGGCGGCCACCGGCTCCGGCAACAGCTCGACCGGCCCGAGCCCGGCGGCCTCCGCCGCAGCGATCATCTGGGCCCGGCGGGGATCGTCCGGCCCGTACGACGCGGGAATGGTCACCACCGTGCGTCGCACCGGTGCGCCGTAGCGGCGTTCGGCCTCGGCCCGTAGCGCGGTCAGTACCGCCGCGACCTGCTCGATCGGGCGGAACCGCCGATCACCGAGGACCATCGGTACGTCGGCGGCCATGCCACGCTTGAACTCGGTCGCGTAGGCGGTCGGCTCGGAGCGTTTGCGGCGTTCGGCGAGCGCCCCGACGATCATGCTCTCGCCGTCCCAGTGCACCGCCGACGGCCAGGTCGCCGCGCCGGTCACCGGATCGGGCACCAGGTGACTGGTCTCGCCGACCACGACCGCCGCCGCCGACGACGTGGTGCCGAAGTCGACCACCAGGACCGGCTGGTCAGACATCCCAGACATCGATCAGGCTCCGCTCGTCCGATTCCCAGTTGGCCAGCAGGTGCCGGCTGTCGGCGCTGAACCCGACCCGGACCCGTTGCCCGGTCCCGCCCAGCACCCGGAACAGTTCCTGACCGGTCGACGCGTCGTGCAGCACGATCGCGGCGATGCCGTCCATCCCGGCCACCACGCCCGCCCGCAACTGCCCGTCCGGGCTGGTACCGGCGGTCGCCAGTCCTTCCGCCCGGCTGTGCTCGGCGAACTCCGGCATCCGCTGGTGCCAGTTGTCGTCGGTGATCCGGTCGACGCGGGTGCCGCCGCGCAGGTCCCACAGGGTGGTGACGGTCCGCCGGTACCGTCCGACGGCCCTGCCCCGCCCTTCGACGGCGGCCTGCCACCGGTTTTCGTCGACCAGCAGCCGATGCGGCTCACCGGGATCCCGGAAGCGGGCGGTGAGCTTGCCGGTCTCGATGTCCCACACCGAGACGAAGCCCTCGGTGTCCCAGGCGACGACTGACAACCGTCCGTCCGGGTCGATGAACACCCGGCCCCGGGAGTCCTGACTGGTGCCGTGGTCGGGCCGGAACTCGGCGAGCACGGTGTCGTCGGCGATCGCCCGCAGCCGTACGACGCGGGCGGACCGGTCGCACTCGACGAGGTTGAGCCGGTCCGGGCTGAGCAGCCACGAGCCGGTCGACTCCAGGTGCCGCCGCCGGGGTGGCGGCTGGCGCTGCAGAGCCAACGCGTCCTTGGCGCTGGCCACCACCAGCACCGGCCCGACCAGGTCACCGGGGGCGGACTGCTGCCCGAGCTGGCGGCCGTGCTGGGCGGCGGTGAGCTCGAAGACCCGCTCGTCGGGAGTCCGTACGTGGGCCAGCACCGCCCCCGCCGGGTAGGGCTCGCCCGGCGGCACGCACCAGCGCAGCAGCCGGGCCCGGCCGCCCGGGACCTCCCAGGTCGTCGGCTCGACCCGCCAGCGGGGCGGCTCGGCGACGATGACCCGGCCGGCCGCCCCGGCGGCGAACCGGGCGGCACCGCGCAGCACGGCGAGTTCCGGCTCCGGACCGCGCCGCAGCGGGTCGGTGCGTTCACCGCCGGTGCCGCTGAACCCGAGTCCGGCCTGCAACGTCGGGTGCACCGCCGGCAGATACGCCCCGCCGCCGGCCACCATCACGGCGGTGATGTCCGCCGGGGAGGCGCCGACTGTGGCCAGCACGTCCTGGGCGCTGTCGACCAGCCACCGCAGCGCCGGTTCGGCGAACGCGTCCAGCCAGCCACGGGTCAGTCGGTACGGCGGGGTCAGCGGGGTGAGATGGTCGACGACCTCCTCGGTGTCGACGAGCTGGTGTTTGAGCCGGCGGGTGAAGTCGATCGCCTCGTAGTAGGCCCGTAGTCCGGCGTCGCCGGGGGCGGCCAGCATCGGCTCCAGCCAGGACCGGCCCTCGGTACGCAGGTCGTTGATGAGCAGTGCGTCGAGTTCCCGGCCGGCGGCGCAGGTCTGCTGCGCCAGTTGCACCGAGTGGCTGCCGTACACCTGGACCACGGCCGTCGTCCAGGTGGCGCCGAGGTCGCAGACCAGCACCAGCGCGCCGGCCGGCAGGTCACCGTCGGTCAGTGGGTCCAGTGCGATGGCGACGGTGGCGGGGAGCAGTTCCACGTCGCGGAAGCCGGTCGCCTCGCCGATCGCGATCATCGCGTCCCGGCGGGGGTCCCCGGGCAGATACTCCGCGGGTACGGTCAGCGTCAGCCGATCGACCGGTCCACCGTAGAGTTGCCGGGTCTCCGCCCCGATCACGGTGAGGTAGGCGGAGAGCGCCTCGACCCCGGTCACCTCGCGATGTTCCAGCCACATCGACGCCTGGGCGTCGACCGCCCGCCGGGGGCCGTCGATGTAGCGTCGGGGGATCGCTCGTTTGCGCACTTCGGCTGGGGTGCCGACGAGGAAGCCGTCGTCGGCCAGGCAGACCGACGACGGCCAACTGGCGGCGCCGCTGGCCGGTTCCTTGACCAGGGTCGTCTGGTCACCGACGACCAGCGCCACCCGGGTGCCCGACGTGCCGACATCGACCACCAGGATTGGCTCGGTCATGGTCACGCCCTCAACAGGTATCGGCGATTGATGGTCCTGGAAGCTCCGGCATAGTGTCCGCGAGTGCCGCCGTCGCGTCCACCCTGGGCGATTGACGTGCACACAGCCGACGATGGTGAACGTAACGGAAACGCCCAGCGGAGGATGACCCGCCCCCGTGTTGTGTGTCACTAAGCCCACTCATCGTCCCCGAACCGGCTAGTCTCGCTTGCGGCGAGGGGGAGTAGCTCCCAACATCGCGGTCGACACACTGGTGCCCCGGCACCCGGCCGCGGCGACCCGGCGGCGGTGTCCGCCGGGTGGGCGAGACCTTCGACTCAGGCTGAACAAGCCGGGTCGAGGTCAGCGTGCCCGATCCGGCCCCGACCGGATGAGAGGCACCATGGACGGCTTTCTGGCCGCTACCGCGATCAGCTTCGGCGTCATCTTCGTCGCCGAGTTGGGCGACAAGTCGCAGTTGATGGCGTTGACGTTCGCCACCCGATTCAAGTTGTGGCCGGTCCTGATCGGCATCACCGTGGCCACCGCCGTCGTGCACCTGGTGTCGGTGGCCATCGGGTACGGGCTCGGCGTCGCCCTGCCCACCGGCTGGATCGCGCTCGCGGCGGCACTGGCGTTCTTCGGGTTCGGGGTGTGGACTCTGCGCGGCGATTCGCTCAGCGACGACGAGGCCAGCCGGGCCCGCCGTACCACCGGTTCGGCGATCATGGCCGTCACGGTGGCCTTCTTCCTGGCCGAGCTGGGGGACAAGACCATGCTCGCGACGATCACCCTGGCCACCCGGCACGGCTGGTTCGGCACCTGGCTGGGCTCGACCCTGGGCATGGTGGCCGCCGACGCGCTCGCCATCGTGGTCGGCCGGATGCTGGGCAAGCGCCTGCCCGAGCGGGTGATCGCCTACGGCGCGGCGGCGCTGTTCTTCCTGTTCGGCTGCTGGCTGCTGGTCGAGGCGATCGTCGAGCTCGCCGGGTGAGGCCGACTGGTAGAGCGAGGCAGAGCGACCGGCCGGACGGTCCGGTGAGTCCGACCGGCAGTGCGGCCGAGGCACCGCCCGGTGCGCTGGTGCGGCGCGTAACACAGGCGTACCAACCCACAGAAGTGGGTAGGTTTGGGGGCATGGAGCACTTCACGATCGCCACCGTCGCTGAGCAGAGTCCGGACTTCCGGCGGGTGCTCTGGACCGGTGCGCACACCCAGCTTGTGATCATGACCATTCCGCCGGGCGGCGAGATCGGCGAGGAAGTTCACGAGGACATCGACCAGATCCTGTCGTTTGTCAGTGGGGTGGGCGAGGCGGTGGTGTCCGGCAAGCGGCGCAAGGTGGCTCAGGGCGACCTGGTGGTCGTACCCGCCGGACATACGCACAACTTCCTCAACACCGGGCCGAATCCGCTGGTGCTCTACACCGTCTACGGACCGCCGGAGCACGCCGACGGGGCCGTGCACCGCACCAAGAAGGAAGCCGACGAGGCGGAGGAGTCCGGCCGCGACGAGCCGCCGTCCTCCTGACCCGCGCAGGTTCTGCCCGTCCCTGCTCGACCCGGTCCAGCCGCTGGCTCGCCGCCGGGCATCAGCCGTCGGCGGCGCCGTTGAGCAGGGACGGATCCTGCCGGATCAGTTCGGCCAATCGGGCCGCCGGGCTGTCCGGGGTGTTCTCCGTCCGTGGTGGCCACTCCGGCGGGCCGCCCGCGGTCGGCATGCCCAGCGCGGCACCACCATCGGCTACGCCGTGGCCCGCTACGCCGTGGCCGATCGCGCCACTGCCGTTCGGCACGCCGTGGCCGATCGCACTGCCGTCCGTCGTGACGTGCCGCGTGGCCGACGGCAACGCCCCCGGACCGGCCGGACCGGTGACGGTGAGCTGGATGTGCCCGTCCTGGTTGGCGATCCGCAGTTCCACCGCCTGACCGCCGTTTTCCAGCCGGACCGTCGCCAGCAGCCCGGGGTGACGCTCCACCACTTGGCGGACCACGGCGGCGATCTCCTGCGCGGCCGAACTCGTCCGGTCGTTGCCCTGGTTGACCCGCCTCTGCAGCTGGTCACGGCGGGCAAGTCGGGCGAGCGCGTCGTCCAGATCCCCACGCATCCGTTCTCCCTCTGTTACCACCTCAGGATGGCTGACTCCTTACCGCTCGGTCCAGCGCGCGGTCCAGAACTACCAGCAGGGCGTCGCGTACGGACAGCCGATCGCGCGCGTCGAACGCCACCACCGGTACGTGCGGAGCCGTCGCCAGCGCCCACCTGACCTCGTCAATGCTATGCCGCAGTTGTCCGTTGAAGGTGTTCACACCGACCACGAACGGCAGCCCGGCCCGTTCGAAGTAGTCGACGGCGGGATAACAGTCGTCCAGTCGGGCGCTGTCCACCACGACGAGCGCCCCCAGGGCACCCCGGGCCAGGTCGTCCCACATGAACCCGAAACGGGCCTGACCAGGGGTGCCGAACAGGTACAGCTTGAGGCTGTGGTCGATCGTCACGCAGCCGAAGTCCATCGCCACGGTCGTCGTGGTCTTGGCGGACTCCGGGCCGGGGTCGTCGACGCCGACCGAGACGGCGGTCATCTCCGCCTCGGTGGTCAGCGGTGCGATCTCCGAGATCGCGCCCACCGTCGTGGTCTTGCCGACGCCGAACCCACCGGCGATCACGATCTTGACCGGGATCGGCGCGGTACGGCGTGGAACGCCATGCGTCGGCTCGGTACGGGGCGCCGCCCGGTGCCGGGCGCCGGCGGGTGCGGTGCCGACGGGTGCTGTGCCGACGGGTGCGGTGCCGACGTCGGATGGTCGACTGGTCTCGCGGTCAGGAGATGGCACGTAGTCCACGGATCACTCGCAGGATGGTGTCGGCATCGGCGGAAGCCTCGACGTCGGGTACGTGCACGTCGAGATGGGCGGCAGCCCGCAGGTCGCCGACCAGGACCCGGGTCACGCCCAGGTGCAGCCCGAGTCGGGCGGAGATCTCGACCACCGAGATCGGCTCGGCGGCGAGCGCGACGATCGCCTGCGACTCGGGCGACAGATCGCGTACCGCAAGCCCCGGCGGGACGTTATCCGGGGCACGTGCGGTGACCTGTGTCTCCAGTCCGATGTCGGGGTCGGCACCGGTGACCCGGCCGGCGGTCAGCACGAAGGGTCGCAGCCCGGGTGCCTCGTCGTCCGCCGGCCAGTCACCGCCCGCCGCTTGGCCGCCGGGCCCGCGCCGGTCGTCCTCCGACGGGGGAGTACGCAGGTAGGGGCGGACCCGCGGCGGGGCGTCGATCGGCTCGTCCGCCCCGTACGGCGGCGTCACGACTGGACGGCGTTTTTCAGTTCGGCGATGAGCCGGGGGGTCAGCGCGCTACCGGCCCGCCCGGCGAACAGTGTCATTTCGTACGCCACCGTGCCCAGGCTGGCCGAACGGTCGGCGATCACGCCGAGCACCGAACCGCTGCTGATCGAGCTGACCAGCAGGTAGCCGTCGGCCATGTCGACCACCACCCGGTTCACCGTGCCCAACGAATACCAGTTCGCCGCGCCACCGGCCAGGCTGGTCATTCCGGACACCACGGCGGCCAGCCGCTCGGCGTTGGAACGGTCCTGGATCGCCGACATCGCCATCAGCAGACCGTCGGAGGAGACCGCGATCGCCTCCCGGACGCCGGCGGTGCTGGAGGTGAACGAGTCCAGCAGCCAGTTGAAGGTCTTCGCTTCGGCGCTCAGCGAGGCGTTGGACCCGGCCTGCTGCCCGGGGTGTTCGGCGGTGTCTGGCGGGTAGGGACTGGTCATCGGATTCCTTCGTCGTCGCGGTGATGATGGTTGGCGATGATCTCGGAAAGCGCGCGGTGGACGCCCGATTCGAACTCCTCCATGGCGTCCTTCGCGGCCTGCGGGTCGGGCGGCCAGGGCTGGCGTGCCGCGCTGCCCAGCGCCGACGGGGGCGGTTCCGGCAGGCTGGCACCCGGCACCCGCTGGGTCAGGCGGGGCGTCCCGCCCGGCGTCGGGTCCTGGGTCACCTGCCGCTGTGCGCGGCGTACCCCGGCTTCGAACTCCTCCAGCAGGGCGCGGGCGGCGGCCGGGTCGGTCACCGGTGTGCCGGACGGGGTTGGCTGTCCGTCTCGGCCGCCCGGCGTGCTGTCGGGACCTCCCGGTCCGTCGCCGCTGCCAGCGGCGGAGAAGGCCGCCTGGTCGGCGGGCTGGTCGACGGAGGTGGCGGTGCCCACCGGGTGCTGCGCGCCCGGAACGCGTCGCCGTAGTTGAAGCCGGCCCGCCGGCGGCGGTTCACCAGCCGAGCGGGCCGACTCGGCCGGCCTGATCGCCGGCGTCGGCACGGTGGACCGGCTCGTCGGGCCGGCCGGAGCCGCGAAGGCGTTCCACGGCTGACCGATGCCCAGCGTCCGGGTGGCGCGTTGCAGGGCGGCGGTGTCGAAACCCGCCAATCTGGTCGGGAGCGCCGGCACGGCGGAGGCAGGCACGGCCGACGCGGGTACGGCCGACGCGGGTACGGCCGAGCTGGTGGTCGTATGGGCGGAGGGCGGCTGGCCCGACTGGCTCGGCCGGGTCGCTTCGGGCGGCAACACCACCAGCTCCGGCCCCAGGTCGATGGTGACGGTGACACCCCCGCCGGGGGTGGCGGTCAGGACGACGTCGATGCCGTGCCGGCGGGCCAGCCGGCCGACGACGAACAGCCCCAGCACCTCGGTCGGCATCAGGTCGAGGCGCTCCCGGCGGGTCAGTCGGGCGTTCTCGTCGGCCAGCCGCCGCTCGGACAGCCCCAGTCCACGGTCGACCACACTGATCCGTAGCCCACGGCCGGTCGACACCGTCGTGACGGTGACCCTGGTGTGCGGCGGGGAGAAGACCGTGCCGTTCTCCATCACCTCGGCCAGCAGCAGCACCAGGTCGGCGATGACCGACGGCGCGATGGCCGGGCCGGCCGGTGCCTGGACGTCCACCCTGGTGTAGTCCTCGATCTCGCCGAGAGCGAGGCGGACGACGTCGGACACCGGCAGCGGTGACATGTGCTCCTCGGCGCCACCGGCACCGGAGAGCACCACCAGGCTGCCGGCGTTGCGGCGCAGCCGGCTGGAGACGTGGTCGAGGCGGTACAGATGCTGCAGACGCCGAGGGTCGGTCTCCTCCCGCTCCAGCCGGTCGATGATCGCCAGCTGTCGACTGACCAAATTCTGGGTACGCCGACCGACGTGACCGAACATCTGCGCCACGTTGCGACGGCTGAGCACCTGACGTTCGACCAGCCGGGCGGCGGTGACCTGCACCCGCTCGAAGGCTCGGGCGAGGTCGCCGATCTCGTCGGTGGCACTGATCTCGACCGGATCCAGCCGTACCGGATGGGGGGTTTCGATGTCGTCGTCGGCGACCCGGACGAGTTCGGCCTCGGCGATCCGGGCCATCCGGTCGGCCGACGAGGTCAGCCGGGTCAGTGGCCGGGCGACCGACCGGGCGATGATCAGGCTCAGCGTGACCACGGCGAGCAGCACCATCAGGACCAGGGCGACCACCCCGTACGCGGTCAGTAGGATCTGTTGCTGCCGGCGGGCGACCTCGACCGTGACGTCGATGACGATTTTGCGTTCGACGAACCGGCCGAGGGCGATCAGCGACTCCAACGAGGGGTACAGCGTCTCGACGGTCAGCCCGGCCAGCGCGGCGGTGGGATCGGCGTCGAATCCGTCGCTGGCCCCGCTCTGCGCCTGGGCGGTGAAGCCCCGGCCGAGTCGCTGGTCGAGCGCGTTCTCCACCAGCTCGTAGAGCGCGAGCTGTTCGGGGGTGGCGAAGCGGCCGAACCGGCTCGCGTTGTCCTGCGCCGACATCAGGCTCATCGCGTACTGGGTCGCCGCTGCGGGGCTGCGCTCACCGACCACGACGAGCATGTGCGTGGCGCCGGCGCTGATCGCGTCGTCGAGGCGCAGCGCGGCGTCCAGCGCGACGATCTGGCGCCCTTCCGAGGTCGTGACGTCTGCCTCGTCGACCAGCCGCAGACCGTCGATCAGCCGGCGGATCACCGTCCCGTAGCCGGCCATCACCTCGTCGGTCGCGGCGGACCCGGCGAGCACTCCGGCGCGGACGCCGTCGAGTCCGTCGACGGCGGCCACCGCGGCCGCGAGCTCCGGGTCGAGTTCGGCTCCGAGGTCGGCGCGGATGTCTGCGGCCCGGTCGCGTACGGTCGCTTCCTGCAGCAGCACCTGCGGCCGGTCGGCACCGCCGAGCAGGTGCCCGACCAGCAGGAGGCGTTCCTGCTCCAGGTCCTGGATCAGTGAGCCGACGCGTCCACTGAGCTGCATGGTCCGCAGCGTGTCGGCGGCCCGCCCGGCGAGGGCGACCCGACCTACCACGACCGGGACGGTCAGCGACGCCACCGCGACGAGCGGGATCAGGACCAGCAGGGCCAGCTTGCCCCGGATGCGGAGTCTATCGAGTAGCACCTGTCGGCCCCCACCGTCCTGTGTCGGGACCGGCTGAACCGGTGCCTGTACCGGGGGTGCCGGCGGCGAGCGGGACCGTTGCGAGGTCCGGCCATCGGGATGCTCGGTCCGGTCGCGCGCCGACGTGGTCCGAGCCGCCGACGTGGTCCGAGCCGTCGGCGTGGTCGGAGCCGTCGGCGTGGTCCGGGTCGCCGCCGCTGGTCGTCCGGCCGCCGCCGCTGGTCGTCCGGCCGCCGCCGCTGGTCGTCCGGCCGTCGTCGGGGTCACCGGCGGCGGTGCCGCTCGGCCGGCCACCCCCGGTGTCCGACCCGGTCCGCGCGTCTGCGGATCCGATGTAAGTGATCACCACCGGTACGGCGGCGAGCAGGAGCGCCAGGACGAACGCGCCGACCGCGATCCACTGGCCGCGCCGCAGGTCACCGAGCCGTTCGGCGACCAGACCGTCGAGTTCGGTCAGCAGGGTGGCGGCCAGTTCGGCGGCGGAGTCCTGGGCCTCGACCCGCAGCTGCCCGAGAGCACTGAGATCGGCTACGGCGTCCGGGTCGCGGCCCGCGTTGTCGCCGCTGGCCGAGCCCAACACCGCGTCGACCGCGGCGATCGTGTCGACGCTGCGCTGGAACCGGTCGACCTGGGTGAGCAGATTGCTGCTCAGGGTATGGCTTTCGGTGCTTTCCACCGCAGCCTGGACGTCGCTGGCGAGGTCGCCGGCCGGCGACAGTACGTCACCCAGGGCAGCGGTCAGTTCGACCAGGGCGAGGCCCCGTTCGGTTTCGGTCCGGCTGGGTAGCAGCACCGCCAGATCCGCGAGGCGTCCGGCCGCGACGATCGCCTCCGGTAGTTCCTCGGCGGCGGCGTCCTGCAGGTGGTAGGTGTCGCCTTCCGGGTCCCGGATGAGGTTCGAGCTTTCCCGGACCCGGGCGTACTGGGCCAGGAGCAGGTCGGTGGCTTCGCGGTAGGCGGCGTACGCGTCGGCCGGGTCGTCGAAGCTTCGGCCGGGCAGTGCTTCGACGGCCGACCGGAGCGTGCTCCACCGTTGTCGTGCCCGGAGGGATTCGCCGAGCTGGTCGTCCACGTCGTTCACCGCGTTCACGGCCCGACCGATCGTGTCGCGGTCGACCGGCTGACCGGCGACGGCCGCCGATTGCGCGTCGACCAGCGCCACCGTGAGCTGGTTGAGTGCGTCGAGATAGGAGATTCCGTCGCGTTCCCGTTCGGCGAAGGCGACGTCCGCGGCGGTGCCGCGCCACAACTGGACGAACAACAGACAGACCGGCGCCAGGAGCAGTACGGCGAGCCCGGCTCGAAGGAACGGACGGTCGAGCCGTGGTCTCCTGTGTGCGGCGTTGTGTGCAGGATGCATCGCCCACCCCCCTGGCGGTCGCAGCGAATGGCGGGAGATGGCACGTCGGGCGTCAGATCGACGCCGGCAGCGGTGCCCGCCGGCAGGGAAGATAGATGCCGTGGGGATCGGCTGGAACCGTCCGTGAGGCCTCCTGTCGCTCACCGTACGGTGAAGGAGACCTCACGGTACCCGGGCTGTCACGCGCGGCTATTTTCCGCCGAGGCGCAAACGTTTTCTGACCATTTTGCGAGATAGCTCGGAATCAACGGCATCTGCAGATGAGCGGACGAACGGGTACCGGTGGCCGTCGGAGTGTCGGATCGGCGCTGCTCGACACGGCTCCAACGGCTGTCAACTAGCCGATACTCTGGGCGAGGGGTGACGCCTCGACGGTGGTCGACGAATCGGCCAGGAGATCGAGGACCAGCGCGGCCGTCCAACTGAACGCGGCGGAGCCGACACCGTCACCGGTCGTCGGGTGGAAGTACTCGTAGTAACCGGACCGACGGACCAGTTCCAACATGGCGGTCCGCAGCTCGGCGGCCTGAGCCGGTCGGCCGTGTGCGCGCAGCCCCCGCCAGAGCAGCCAGTTGATGTTGATCCAGACCGGCCCGCGCCAGTAGCGGACCGGATCGAAGTCGGCTGCCGTACGGTCGTAGCTGGCCACCGGCATCGTGGCCGACAAGCCGAAGTGCTTCGACTCGGCCGCGGTGATCAGCGCGGCCACCCGCTCCGCCGGCAACTCAGCCAGCAGTAGCGGCACCAGACCGTTCACGCACCGGGCCGAACCGAGCCGCCCGGTGCGTACGTCGCGGGTGTGGTAGAGCCCGGTCCGGGGGTTCCACAACCGGTTGTCGATCGCCCGCGTGATGCGCCGGGCCCGCCGGAGATGAGGAGCCGGGTCGACGCCGATCACCGCCGCGATGTCCGCGAGGGCCTGCTCCGCCGCGCCGAGCAGCGCGTTGAAGGTGGGGCACTCGACGATGAACGCGTGCCGGTCACGCAGCCCGTCGTCGTGGTAACCACCGTCCCGGTACGCCAAAGCGAGCGCGATGAACCGGGCGTAGTCCTCGTCGGTCGGTCGGTGCGCGGCGGCGGCCACCCGGTTGTCGTGCCGGTTCCGGCCGGCGAGTACGCCGAGGTCCACGGGTACGGCCGCCAGCGCCTCGTCCCAGGCGGGACTGTTGTCCAGGCCGGACTCCCAGGGGTGGACGATGCTGGCCAGTCCGCCGCCGCCGACGTCACGGGCGCCGAGCAGATAGTCCTGGGCGGCGACCAGTCGAGGGTAGAACCAGCGCAACTGGTCCACCGACCGGGCGTCCGGCCGACGCTGGTAGGCCGCCCAGACAGCGAGCGCGTGGGCGGGCGGCTGGACGATCCCGGTGCCGTCGGGATGTCCGGGCCGTAGCTGCGGCACCTGCCAGAAGCCAGGACCAGGGAAGTAGTCGCGTTCGGCGACATCGGGGTCGAAGACGATGTGCGGCACCCGGCCGTCCGGCCACTGGGCCTGGAACAGGTTGCGCAGGTCCTGCCAGGCCCGGTCGGGGTCGACCCGGGCCAGGCCGATGCTGATGAAGGCGGCGTCCCAGCTCCACTGGTGCGGGTAGAGGGTGCGCGACGGGACCGTGTGCGTCCGGGACCAGTTGGCGTCCAGCACCGCGCGGGCCATGTGCCACAGATCGTCGGTGCTTCGTTCGTCAGACCCGGCGGCGGCCGTGGCAGTGGTGGCGGCGGCCGTGGCGGTCGTGGCGGCGGCCGTGGCGGTGGCGGCGGCGGTGCTGAGTGGCGGGGTGGTGGGGAATGGCGGGCTGGTGGTGGTGAGTGGCGGGGTGGTGAGCGGCTCGGCGGTGGTGGTGGTCGTCGTGGTGCTGATGTTGCTCATGATCCGTCCTGATCGGTGTCCGGCCCCGGTCGTGGCCGGGTTTCCCTCCCGCTTGGCGCGGGACGGTAACGACGAATGTACGCGCGGTGAACAGCGTGGGGGATCGACGGCGATGCCGGTACCGTCTGTCGGCTACTTGACGCCGGTCGTTTCGGAGAGGTATATCCGCTGCTCAGAGCGGGTAGCACCAGCCCATGACAGCGCGTGTTGAGCAAGCGGTCGTCTCTCTCGGCCCCGGCGTCGACATGCCGGTGCTCGGATTCGGCACCTGGCAGGCAACCGGACAAAAGGGCTATTCGGCGATCCGGGCCGCGCTCGACGTCGGCTACCGGCATCTGGACACCGCCACCATGTACGGCAACGAGGCCGAGGTGGGCCGCGCGATCAAGGACAGCGGCGTACCCCGCGACGACGTCTTCGTCACGACGAAGCTGCCGCCGGATCGGGTCGGCCGGGCGGAGGAGACCCTCGCGGCGAGCCTGGCTGCCCTGGACACCGACTACGTCGATCTCTGGCTGATCCACTGGCCGCCCAGGGGCGGGGAATCGGTGCCGACCTGGCGGGCCTTCGTCGCGGCGCGCCAGGCCGGTCACGTCCGGGCGATCGGGGTCAGCAACTACAGCCTGGCGCAGATCGACGAATTGGCCGATGCGACAGGTGCGGTGCCGGCGGTCAACCAGGTTCCCTGGGGTCCGACGCTGCACGATCTCCGTACTCTGGTCGAACATCAGTCCCGAGGGGTCGTGCTGGAGGGTTATAGCCCGTTCCAGAACACCGACCTGGACACCCCGCTGCTGGTGGAGATCGCCGACGCCCACCAGGTCAGTCCGGCACAGGTGGTGCTGCGCTGGCATCTGCAGCACGGCATCGTGGTGATCCCGAAGTCTGTCACGCCGCAGCGGATCGCTGCCAACGCCGACGTCTTCGATTTCGAACTGACCGACGGCGAGATGGCCCGGATCGACGACCTGACCGAGTGAGATCCGGGTGGACCGCGGACCCGACCCGGGTGAATCGCGGACCCGACGCGCCACGGGCACGGGTCGTGCCGAGGGCGGGTGACGGATCCGCGATTCGCCACCGGGGCGTCACGGTCAGTCGGTCAACCGGTGGCGCAGGTCGTGCCGTTGAGGGTGAACCTGGCGGGTGACGAGTAGGAGCCGCTGTAGGTCGCCTGGTAGCCGAAGGAGGCGCTGGCGTTCGGTGCCAGGCTGCCGTTCCAGCTCAGGTTACGGGCGGTCACCGACGACCCGCTCTGTGACACGGTGGCGTTCCACGCACTGCTGATCGTCTGTCCGGAGGGCAGCTGGTACGCCAGGGTCCAGCCGTTGATCGTGCTGGCACCGGTGTTGGTGATCCGTACCTCGGCGGTGTAGCCGTTGTTCCAGGTGTTGGGCGTGTAGCTGACCCGACACCCGCCGCCGCCGGGTGGCGGGGTGGTGGGTGGTGGTGCGGTGGTCGGCGGCGCGGTGGTCGGCGGCGGCGCGCCACCGGTGTTCACCGTCGACGAGAACGAGTTGACCGCGAGGCCGGTGCCGCCGTTCCACGGCTCGAAGCCGGCCTGAACGCTGGTCAGGTACCAGGAGTTGGTGATCTGTCCCCGGTTGCGCACGTCGTTGACGAAGGCCATCACGTCGAAGTTCCAGCTGCTGGACGACGACTGGGCGAGGTAGGAGACGACATTGTTGCTGCCGTTGCTACCGGTCCAGACCTGGAAGCTGCGGCCGGCGATGGTGGTGTTGCCGACCGGCGAACCGATCGGTTGGATCGAGCCCTGCCGGTGGAACCAGATCATGATCTCCATCTGGCTGACGCCGTCGGTACGGGGCGTCGGGTCCAACCAGATGTCGTACGACGCGTTGTAGGTGCCGTTGCCGACGTACGAGTAGTTGATGCTCGTCGGCGCGCTGCTGATCCGGCTGACCTGGATCGGCAGGTTGGTCCCCGGAGAGCAGTTCGTGTAGTGGCAGCCGTAGAAGACCGACGGGTAGGAGACCGGTGCCCCGTTCGTCGGTGAGCTGCCCTGCTGGGAGGTGATGGAGAAGCCGGAGCTCGTCACGTTGATGCACTGCTGGGCGGTGGTGCCCCAGCGGTTGTTCTGCACGACGTAGCGGCCCTGGATGGTGGTGGAGCCGTACTGCTCGCAGATCACCGTGTCGGCCTGGGCGGGCGCGGCGGTGACGACTGCGATCATGCCGCCGGCCAGCAGCAGACCTGCTGCCGCCACGGCGCGGATCGGACGTCTCATGGTGCTCCTTGGGTTCCGTGGAGTCGGTGACCTCGGGGTCGGTGCGGTTCGCTGCGGTCGGTGGCCCGGGGGCCGATGGACGCGATCTGTCTGGCGTCGCGGGAGCGCTCCCATTGACGTTAAGACACATTTACATGTGTGAAAAGCATCCGCAACGCGAGCGCTGGAAATCGATGTATCGAACCCGACCGTGATTGGCCCCGGTGCCGTTCAGGTACGCGAACGCCGTGCCGAATCCAGGCCGGTCGGTCTGTCCCGGTCGACCACGCGACGGGTCAGGTCGTGACCAGGCCCCGGGCGGCTCGCACCTGGCTGGCGGCGACCCGCAGGCCGGCCACGATCCGTGCCTCGCCGGCCGGATCGATCCGGCCGGACGGGATGGACAGGCTGATCGCGTCCGTGGCCGGCGAGCGCAGCGGCATCGCCATCGCCAGACAGACGATGCCCTCGGTGTTCTCCTCGCGGTCGACCGCGTACCCACGGATACGGATTTCGGCGAGCTGGGCGTGCAGGTCGTCGGGTTCGACGACGGTGCGCCGGGTCAGCCGGGGCAACGGCCAGGTCAGCAGCCGGTCGACGGTGTCGTCGGGGTACTCGGCCAGCAGCGCCTTGCCCAGGGCGGTGGCGTGCGCGGGGAGTTGCCGACCGATCGCGCTGTAGAGCCGAAGCGGATGGACCGACTCCCGTTTGGCCATGTAGACGACGTGCGGCCCGTCCAGCCGGCCCAGGTGGACGGTCTCCCCGAACTGTCGGGCCAGCTCGTCGAGGACGCCGTCCAGCAGGCCGACCGCGTCGTCGGCGGCCAAATAGGCGGCCCCGACCTGCAGGGCCCGTACGCCGAGCCCGAAGCGGGTGCCGGTGTCGTCGGTCTCCACCCAGCCGCGCTGCGTCATCGTGCGCAGAATGCCGTGCAGGCTGCTCTTGGGTATGCGCAGTTCGCGGGACAGGTCGCCGAGTGACCGTCGGCCACCGGCGGCGGCCAGTGTTTCGAGTACCTCCAGCGTCCGGCCGGCGGACTTCACCGGCTGGAACCCCTCGCGCTCCGGCAGGTCGTCGCGCACCGTCATGGTCGTCACTCTAGCCACGTCGGCCGTCGGGTTGACAGCGTTGGTACGCCCGGTAGGGTCACGTACGTGACCAACGTTCAAGATGCTGAACAGCGATCGGATGCCGTAGTGGGGGCTGGCGTGGAGCCGGGCGTGGCAGCGGGGGCAGGAACGGACATCGTCACGGCTATCGGTGCCGCCCGCATCCTGCCGGTCGTGGTGCTGGAGGAGCCCGCCGGCGCCGAGCCGCTGGCCGCCGCGCTCGTGGCCGGTGGCCTGCCGACCGCCGAGGTGACCTTCCGGACCGCCGCCGCCGCCGAGGCGATCGCCGCGATGTCCGCCAACCCCGACATGCTGGTCGGCGCCGGCACCGTCCTCACGGTCGAACAGGTCGACGCGGCGGTGCGGGCTGGTGCCCGGTTCGTGGTCAGCCCCGGATTCGGTCCGGCGGTCGTCCGCCGCTGCCGGGAACTCGGCGTACCGGTGTTCCCGGGGGTGTCCAGCGCGACCGAGATCCAGCTGGCGCTCGACGCGGGCCTGGACACCGTCAAGTTCTTCCCGGCGGAACAACTCGGCGGGATCGGCATGGTACGGGCCCTGGCCGCGCCGTTCCGGTCGGTGCGATTCATCCCCACCGGCGGGGTGCACACCGGCAACCTGGCCGACTATCTGGCCCACCCGGCGGTCCTCGCCGTCGGGGGCACCTGGATGGTCGCCCCCAAGCTGCTCGCCACCGGCGACTGGGCCGAGGTGACCCGGCTCACCGCCGCTGCCGTCGCCGCTGCCGCCGCCGGCAGTCAGTCCCAGCCCTGACCGGTACGGCACCCGGAGCCGACCCGGCCGGTCTCGGCCAGTCCCAGCCCTGACCGGTACGGCACCCGAGTGACCGGTCTGGGCCATCTCTTGACGAGGAGTTTCGATGTCTGATCCGCAACCGGCCGGGCGGCGACCCGCCGACACCGGGCCGTTGAGCCCTCGGCCCGCCGAGGAATGCCGCTACGACCTGGTCGCCCTGGGTGAGGTCATGCTGCGGCTCGACCCTGGTGAGGGTCGGGTCCGCACCGCGCGTACCTTCCGGGCCTGGGAGGGCGGCGGCGAGTACAACGTCGCGCGTGGCCTGCGGCGCTGCTTCGGACTGCGGACCGCGGTGATCACCGCGTTCGCCGACAACGAGGTGGGTCGCCTGCTGGAGGATCTGGTCCTGACCGGTGGCGTCGACACGTCCCTGGTGCGCTGGATGCCGTACGACGGTATCGGGCGCGGCGTGCGCAACGGGCTGAACTTCACCGAACGCGGCTTCGGGCTGCGGGGCGCGGTCGGCACCTCGGACCGGGGACACACCGCCGCCAGCCAACTGCGTCCCGACGACGTCGACTGGGACCACCTCTTCGGCGCGCTCGGTGTCCGCTGGCTGCACACCGGGGGGATCTACGCGGCGCTGTCGGAGACGACCCCCGACACGATCGAGGCGGCCATGGCGGCGGCCCGCCGGCACGGCACGATCATCTCCTACGACCTGAACTACCGGCCGAGCCTGTGGAAGGCGATCGGCGGACAGGCCCGGGCGCAGGAGGTCAACCGCCGGCTGGCCGGGTACGTCGACGTGATGATCGGCAACGAGGAGGACTTCACCGCGAGCTTGGGGTTCGCCGTACCGGACACCGACGAGAGTCTGACCGAGTTGGAGGTCGGCAACTTCCAACGGATGATCACCG